>DASSYQ010000123.1:0-3106 GCA_035703205.1 Nitrosarchaeum sp. | reverse complement strand
CAAGCCTAAAATCTAATTGAATCGTGATGAATATGTGCAAAAGTCATTCATCATCATATTGGTATTTGCAATTTCAATTGCAATTAGCATTGATCAAGCTGAAGGATTCATAGAGATTAAAAAATACAAGGTAATCAATTCACCCAAAGTTTGTGGAGACAAGATGTGCTCAGAGATTGATGAGCAAAGAGCAAAAAAAGGATTATCCAGCAGAGACATCAAGGTTTGTGGAGATAGACCATGTTATGAGATCGTAGTAGAGACACCAAAGATTAACAAATCAAGCCCTCTTGGGCAATTCAGATTAGGAATTTCATTGGATATGATTCAATGTAAAGAATTGCATCGTCTTGTAATTAAAACTGCAAGCACACTTCCAGCATGTGTCAAAGTTGAGAATGTAGAAAAACTAAGACAGAGAGAGTGGGCAGTTTCTGAAACAAGACAACAGGAGATATTTGAAAAATTAGTGAAAGATAGAAAAGTGGAAAACATACCAGCCAAAACAATCAGAGATTTTGAGGCAACATTAAGTGTAACGTCTGATCAAATTTATGACCAAAGATATCTAATGTTTGAAGGAGACGGATGGCATGGATTTCACAATGTAGAGATTACAATCTCAGGGAGTGGATTTTCAGAATCATTACTGACAAAGACGGAGAAGAGCGGACACCTAAACATGCCATGGCCAATTCCAGATAATGTTGGAGGTATGAAATATCACATATTTGCAACAGACGGGATACATGAATTTGAAATGGATGTTCCAATTGCAGCAAAGTGAATATTTTTTATTTTTTAATTCTAGAGAAACTAATGATTTTGTAGTAATGGTTTAATGCAGCGATCAGAAAATCACTGCATGATCCTTGACTGCAACTGCACCGTCAACGAATACGGAGAATTACTCCAAGAATGCGACGGGCATAAAGAAGCAAATTTTATGAAATAGGCATCCCACCTTTTGTGATTTTGTTGTTGCCTCCTCAAAAGCGGAGGCAAAGAAATTGCGTTAACTAGTTTATGTGAGCTATTTGCCTTCCAGCTAACACCGCGAGATATCCCTGACTCAATAAAGGGCCAAATACAAAACAAGGTATTAAAAAACAAGGGCAGAAAAAAATCACCGTTTGGTAAAACTCTTGCAGTATACATGAAATTTTGATATAAAAAATTCATAAAATCTAGCACAATATTAAAAATAATATCAATTTTGGAGATAAATTAAGATCAGTCTTCTGACTCGTCATATTCTTCGTCTTGCTCATAGTTTTCTTTTAGTTCTAACTGATGGTCCTCTTCTTTCATCTCTTCTTGTTCTACTTTTTTCCATTCTTTATCAATCTCTTTTTCTTTTTTGACCATACAAGTCACATCAAGCTCAAACATATTAGAGAATTCACAATTTTCAACTTTGATATTATCTAGATTCCAAAGGTCACATTTTCAGATATTGAATCAAAGAAGAGCTTTATTGCAGCAATGATAATTATTGCAGAGACTAGAATCTGCAAGGATCTCTCGTTTATATCCAAAGATATTCTTGCTCCAATTATTCCACCAATAAAAGCGCCTGCAGCTAGCAGACCCGCCTGAATAAAATCAGGATGACCCAAAATACTATGAGTGATGATTCCAGATAATGATGCAAAAAGCAAGATAAACTGCGATGTTGGTGCAGCTTTTTTCATAGTCATTCCAATTCCTACAACCATTAAAGGAACAAAGACAATTCCTCCGCCTATTCCAAAAAACGAGGATATGATTCCTGCAAAAAAGCTTGCAGCAACTACAAACACAATCATCTGCTTTGTGAGAGATTTTTCTTTGGTCTCTATTTTTTTTCTCATAAAGATATAGAATGCAGAAGATATCAACACCAATCCAAACAATATTTTAAAAATCGCAGGAGTCACATCACTTGAGACAAATGCACCCAAGACAGTTCCAGGGATGCAAAGCAATCCTAGTTTTAATCCAAGGGAGTAATCAATTCTTTTTTGGCGTGAATATGAGACTGTAGAGCCAACTGCATTGCTAAAAGCTGCAAACAAACTATTACTTGCAGCTAGAGTTGGCGGAAAACCAAAAAATGTCAGTACTGGAACAACTATGATTCCTCCTCCAAGACCAATCATAGAACCTAGTATTCCAGCTGCAAATCCTAATGGCACTAGCCATAATTGATCAATCATGATATACTCCAGTCATGGTCTGCATATCTTGAATCTAGTTTGATATTATGAATTTCCAAAGATATCCTTCGGTGTTTGTAGTGACTTCTAAGATTAGCTGTTTTTGGGCAAGTCCTGAAAGCTTGGAGCTGCTAGTAGTTCCAGTTGCCTCCAAGTGGTGTGATTTTGCAGCATCAATCCAGGCAGAGACTGATTCGAGATTTCCTGGTTTTTGGTCCTGCCAGCAATCACACACTAGGGATTCTACCATCATTTGGTATGTAATCTTGAGAGAATCCAAATTTGACATGTATGGGTCTGTCTGAACTACACCCAGAACTGCATCTGGGGAATTTGCGCTTCCAAACATGTGGATGTTGCCAAGAAACTTGCCTTCAGAGTCTTTAAGCTCAGTTGATGTACAGTATTGAATAGAGTTTTGTTTTTCAGCATTACTGTAAAATATGCAGTACTTTGCAATTGCCCCTCCGGATATTTTTAGTGGAGTTGACATCGATATTCCTTTTGATGCAAGCTGTGATTTTAGAGCAGAGTTTGAATCATAGGATAAGATAATTGGAGTGATTGGAATTTGTGCAGTACCATTTGCAGTTTGGTTTGTCAGAGGAATATCAACTGGAACTTGGTCCCTTGTTGGAATTGGTTCAGTCATTGGTTTTGGAGGTGTTGGTTTTTGAGTTGTGATTGGTTTTTGCTCAGTTGAAGATAAGATACCGATTAGGATTATTGCAATTATTACTCCAGAGACAACAGGGATGAGAATTTTCTTGTTCATTTTATTGAGTGAATTTTTTATTATAACATAAGGTTTTGCAATTCTAAATTGATATGATATGTAGCTTGGAGTCTTTTGTTATATTGAATTTATCTACAAATCCAGAAGTGACTTCTAAAATATACAATGCCTC
>DASSYQ010000119.1:0-4087 GCA_035703205.1 Nitrosarchaeum sp. | reverse complement strand
GATGACTTCTTTCTTGGGTATATCATCTTCTATTCCTGCAAGCTTGTTTCTTAGCAAAAATATTCCTGTCAAAACTAAAATGGATGAAAATACATCAACGGGTGTAATTACTTCAGAAAGAATTATCCCTGAAAATAATATCCCAAACACTGATGTTGTTGAATACAACAATACTGTTCTTACCGCTCCAATTAGTTTTAATCCCATTAGGAAAAATAAGGTAGACATTCCAGTACCGATTATAGACATTATCAAAATATTTGGTAATTGTACTAGTTCTATATCCATTGGAATTTGGAATAATGCAATAACTGAAATTGTAATTGCGGCACAAATGAAAGATACAATTTGAACTGTTTTTTTCACATCAAATCGTTCTCCGAGATATTTGCATAAAGTGATATCTACAGCATACAATAATCCTGAAAAAATTATCAACAGATCTCCTGTTACAAGACTTCCTAAACTCAAGTTGTTTTGATAAAGATCATTTCCTATTGGTATGACCATCATTCCTATGATGATCATGGAGAATGGTATGCATTCTTTAATTTGTAATTTTTCTTTAAACACCAACATTGCAATAACTAGGGAAAAAATAATTTCACTATTGCTAAATATCGAAGCATTTACTGCCGTTGCAGTACTTATTCCATAAAAATATGTAATTAGTGCTGAGACTTCGGCAATTCCAATTAATACCATGAAAGTTATGTCTTTTCTGGTGAATTTGGAGATGACTGATGATTTTTTTACTAATGGTGTAAAGAATACGCCACAGATGAAATATATCAAAAATGCCATCACGATTGGATTTATCTCTACTTGATTGTTCCCTCCTTCTAACATTGGTTTACAAATTACGTGAATTAATGCCGCTAATGCTGCCGCTAAAATGATAAAATAATATCCATAATGGGATCTTTTGACAAGATCTAATGCACTCATTCCCATATTTGGAAATGTGACTGATCTTTAATAATATTCTCTACTAAAATTGGAAACTGTAACTTTAACCGTGCCTGGCTTTTTTACTCATCTCCTATCTTGATAATTTCAAATGAGAATCCTTGATTGTTATAATCCTCATTTGTGATTCTATATCCTAATTCATTTAGTATTGAATTCATTTGTGTTATTATGAAAAAAGGCCAGTTTTTGCCAAGATCATGTTGGATTATGATTTTGATTGTGTTATTTATTGGAATCAATCTGAATTGAACGTTCATGTTTTGGCATCTTTTTTTGAATAGATCCAAAACAGAATCCAAATTAATGTAGCCGTAAAAATAATTTAACGAATTTTTTAGGTCAACAGTACCTGTGGTTTCTGCAATTTTTTGTATTTTCTCTTTGGAATTTGAATCCATTAATTCACGAAAAGTAGATCTGAACATCGATATCCAACCCATCTCATTGGTTAATTCGTTCCAATTCACTTGTTTTTCTAAAAGATGATTTATCAAAGTGTTAAGACTGATTTTTTGTTCAACACATTTTTCATGCAATTTACTGCTCAAATCCGAATCTATTCTGATAGATACATTGTCTGTTTTTCTAAGGATCCTATTTTCTTGTAATGTCAATTCAATTTACCTCATTTCCCATACGTGTATTGTTCATTTTTTGATAATTACTTATTTCCACTTTTGGAGATATGCATTGGTATGTTATATTTAGACACTTACTACTTTGTACAAATACCTACAATGTAGTTAATTGTATTGTTGTGTAACGATCTATGCGTAATGATCGAATTCTGATCCTGAGAATATCTATCTTCAATGTATTTTTATAAAAGCGATCATTAAAAAATAAAAACATTCTTTATATTCTGTTTATGAGATCATGTTATTTCTAAAATAACATTCCAATTAGTTTAATACTTATTATTTCTACAATAAAGTGTTGGAAAACAGTCTGGATAATTTATTAGCACCTTCTTTACGTAAATCTATTGAATATAATCTTGGTAAATCTACCCTGAACAAAATTGAACAACGATTAATGGAACGTCATGGCATGGGTGTTGCTCAGGCAATAAAAGACTTTTATAAATTTGACAGTGTGTTACGAGAATTCTTTGGAGCAGGTGCGGATGGTTTAGAGGCAAAATTCTTACAAAACATCATCGACCTGAAACAACAAAAGAAGGAAGTTGATAATTGGATTATAGTTCAAGACCAAGATTTAGCTAAAATATTTCTAGAATCATTTGCAGATGAAGATAAAAAGGCAATAATTGGAACTGTTTTAGATCAATCTCTGATTATTGCTGATATTTTGGAGCAGTGCAAAGTGCCTCAAACATCTGGATATAGAAAAATAAATCAGTTGATAGATAACGGATTATTAATTTCAAATGGATATGAATTATCTGCTGATGGCAAAAAAATAAAAAAATATGAAACGATATTTGATAATGTAAAAATGGACATAGTAAAAAATGTTGTAGTAGTCAAAATCCAATTAAAAAAGAGTTCTTTCTCTCAGAGTTCTATTCTTCAAGTTATTCATGTTTGATAACTAAATCGTTTTAATTTTGTTTTCAAATTCTATACAAACTTGATTTGCTGTGTGTGTGTCTAGATTGTTTTGATCTAAATAGTTTTTTTATGTTTGATTAATGCATACATGACAAGCCAGTATCCTGCATACCAAAACATGTTAACTGGGTGGAGAAGATCATATGCTTCAAACAATTCTAAATTATAATACCATGTATCTCCAATTGTGTTAAATAAAATTCCTACTGTTAAAAGAATCCATGCTTTTCCAATGACCCCTTCTTTGAAAATAATTGCACCAATAACTGCAAAACTTAATGTTAATGCCGAAAAATAAACAAAAATTATTCCATAAATAAAATCAAATTCTAAAATGCCTCTTCCGTCTTCTATTGTATATAATATTGAATATGCTGTTAGAATTGTAATTGGCATAACTGTGACCCAAATTTTTGCAATTTTGTTGATTTTTGGAGTAAAGAATTTGATGTTTAGAACAAGGTGAATTAGTAACAGTGGGTACTGTATGAAAAAGAAAATATCTGCTATTGATGGATATGGTTCAATATCATAAACCATATCATATATCATGTAAGTTACTTCACCAAGAAAAATTCCTAAATATGCAACTGCTAATGCCAAGTAAGATTTTCCAAAAATTATTGATCCTCTATATCTAATCGCTATGAAAAACCCTATTATTGAAACTATGAGCGGATTTAGAAATGAAAAAACTGACGCAATTGTATCTGCATCATCTGGCATAGTAAAATAATTGATCAAAATATGGACTGAAATCACTAGTGCTGCTATTCCTGCAAGAACTCTATAATCAAATGGACTCTTGATTTTGTCTGGTACTATATCTGGTTGTGACATTGATTATTTTGTTATTTGAATGTGTATAATTTGAATAGGTTAACAAAATCTGCCTTGTCTATATTTTTTTTTAGGCTCAATTTTCATAAGGTATGAACAAATGTTTTTGAGGAAAATTTTATTAGTGTGGTTCTGTAAGATTCTTTATGCCTATAGAAGTTTTTGATGAATATAAAATGCGAGATCTTCCAGATGAGGAACGATTTTCAATATGTGAAAAAACGTTAAAGAACGAAAAAGATGAATCAAAACGTTGGGATGCAGTATGGCTCATTGGTGAATTAGCTGAAAATAAAGACGAAAATGATCCAATGTTCAATAAAGTATCGGATGTAATTGAATGGGTATTAAACAATGATGATAATGGAGTGGTAAAACATGAAGCATGTTTTCAAGTTGCTGCTAGAAATATGAGACAAAAAATTCCTGTTTTGGTAGATACTGCATTACACAATCCAAGTATATTGGCAAAACATGAAGCAATTGAATCTCTTGGACTTATGCGTGCATTTGAAGCAGAACCATTAATTCGAAAAGCATTGAATGATCCTAGTCATGATGTGAGAGAAACTGCTGAATTTGTTCTTAAACGATTTGAACGACTAAAAAAACACAACGTTGTTTACAAACCATCAGCAATTCTATAATATCTATTTTATTTTTCATTTTAGTTTATAAAAAATTAATGTAATGTTTTTTTT
>DASSYQ010000087.1:0-4216 GCA_035703205.1 Nitrosarchaeum sp. | reverse complement strand
TTGTGTGAATACCAAAATCAACAATATACCTGCAGTCAGACATAATCCAAATATACTTGGCAGTTGGTTTGAACGGAATAACACATTTGATAAATCACCATTCATCATTGATTGACCAATGTACGGTATGATACCAATAGTACCGCCATCACCAGCAGGTAATGGGCTAAATAAACTCCATAAAATTTGTTGAGCAACACCTGCCATAATGAATAAACTAATTCCGCTACCAAGACCCCAACCTTTTTGGACCAATTCATCTAAGAACATAATGATAATTGATGCAGCCATCAATTGACCAATCATAACATACAGAACATATGGTTCTGGTACACCTGGACCGTAAACAGCAGCCGCATAAACAATTGATTCAGCTATAATCACGACATAAGTTACTAGTTTGGTAGCAGTCTGAAATACTCCTCTCTCTTCTGGTTTTTTAAAGTCAAACTTTAGGATATCAGAACCTCTAAGCAATTGCATCAAGAGACCTGCAGTGACAATAGGTCCAATGCCTAGCTCAACTAATGTTCCTTGTTGAGATGCAAAAATGACTCTGGCAAATTGTAGAAAATCAAATTCAGGTGCTGTTGCTCCAAATAATGGAGTCTGTCCCATAATCATGTAGACCAACAATGCAATGCCAGACCAAATCAGTCTAGTTTGTAATGATATCTTTTTTTTTGGTTTTGGTACCTGAGGAATATATGGTTCTGCTTTGAAAACAACTTTTCTAATAAAATTAGTTACACTACCTTCAGCCATTATCAGCTAGCACCTCTCCCCCTACGGATTTTACTTTCTCTTCTGCTGTTGCAGTAAATCTTGGTACTTTGACGGTGTATGGATTTGATATTTGACCGCCACCTAGGAGTTTATCATATCCAGCAGTTATGAGGTCTATGACTTTCTTTCCTCCTTCTTCTTTACCAAATTTTGAGAATAAATCATCAAGATCACGGACACTGGCCCATTTTCTTGTGATAATTGGGTGAGGTGGATGAGTAGAATCATGACCAAAATGATCTGGTATTTCTTTTAGCAAAGTACTAAAATGATATTTATGTAATCCAGCAATTCCAAGACCACCTTTGTGACCACTTGCGCGATGTTGACCTACTTGTCCCCATCCCATATGTCGTCCACCTCTCAATCTTCTTGTTTTTCTTAATCTTGTTGCCATTTTACATCATATTCCTTACCAATTTTCCAAGGTCTTTGTTTTGTCCAAGTACACCTTTTTGTCCATATAGTTTTTTGGTGCTTCGCTTGAATCCATACCTTGGTGGAGATAAAGCAAACCAAGGTTTTAGAGGTTTTAGTTTAGAAAGAGTTGCTTTTCCTTCTGCCAGTGCTGAGCCAAGTGCTTCAGTACTGGCAAATCCAAGTTCTTTAAGATCAGCGGCAGTAATTTTTTGATATCCTTCTTTTCTTGCTTTCTTGTCAATGAGCTCTTTAGCTAAACTAGCATCAAGTTCAATCCAAGATACATAATGTTTTACTTTGTTTAACATTCCCAATGTATTTTCTTTAGCAGGTAAGATAGTAGCACGATATTTTTTATCTAATTTTAACAAAGTCATAGTGGTGGTTGCCCAGTAAGGACAGTCAGCTTGACCTTTTATTCTAACTACGAGATATGCGCTTGCCATTTTATATCAACCCTGACTAAATGTCTGCTTTAGACAGTCCAATATAGCTTTAGAAGTAGAATTCATTGTTGGAGTAGAACCTTTTGCGGTTGTCCATGCGTCTTTAAGACCAGCTAATTCCAATAGTCGTTTAATTTTACCACCAGCTACCAAACCTAATCCACGTGGAGCTGGAATTATTTCAATTGTAACACTGCCACCTTTTCCCCTAATTTTAAACGGAACAGAATGTTTTTGATCACATCTACATTCCCAACTACCACATCCTAATTTGATTGGACTTACATTAAGAAGAGCTTGATTTGTTGCCTTTTCAATGGCAATTCTCATTTGTTTAGATTTTCCTTGACCTATTCCCAAGTAACCATTTTCATTACCAGTTGCAACAATTGCTTTGAATCTAGTAGATTGTCCATTAGAGGTCATTTTTTGAATAATACCGACATCGACAACTTCACTTTTCAAATCAGGGAGTAATTTCTTAATGATACCAGATTCCTGAATTCTTAAACCATCTTGAATAATTTCTTCAATAGAAGTAATTTCCCCAGAAGCCACTTTTTTTCCTAAAATTGTTTTTGGAATCCAAGCTTCTTCTTCAGGTTCTCTTCTTGGTCGTCTAGCTTGCCCACTAGGTTTTCCTCCACCATAAGTTTTTTGGCCTCCAGGTCCACCTCTACCTCCAGGTCCACCTCTACCTCCAGGTCCACCTCTACTAGACGGTTTACTTTGGGTTGTTTGACTCATTTCTATTTGACCTCACTATCAATTGCGGATTTAATTTTTGAAGTGTCATTTTTTACTGTAAGGTGATCTCCGTTAATTCTATCATCGGATGGAAATGTTTCAGAGTCTGCTGGAACTTTAACACCTGCATCAACAACACCTTTCAATGCTGCTGCCATTCTTTGTGTGTATTTTCTAGTACCAGTATACAAAATTGCATCTTTGGCACCATTGCCAATAGCTTTTTTTCCTGCGAGATAACCAGTCAAATAAGCTGCAGGTATACTTTTTCTAGAACCTTTCCAACCTTTTTTGAGTAAATAACTAGAATGTGCAGATGCAATGACCTTATCACCAGTCATACCAGGCTTCAAAACTTGTACTTGTGTATTTTCATTAGTAATATTGACTGTAATGAAATCACGTTTACCTATTAACAAGGTTGCGCGTTTTTTATAATTAGTCTTTTCTTCTCTTAGTCTCCTAAGGATATTTGAATAGGCCATCTATAGAACACGAGTTTGAAACTGCTCTTATATACGTTAAGCGCGAATTATGGAAGCGAGTAAAGCTTTTTGAGTATGAAGTCTATTTTCTGCTTCATCCCAAACAACAGATTGGGGACCATCAATTACAGAAGATGTAACTTCATTTTCTCTTTTTGCAGGAAGACAATGCATAAAAATTGCATCATTTTCTGCTTTATTCATCAAAGTTTGGTTGATCTGATATTTTGGTAGGAATTTTTTAATTCGTTTTGGATCTTTGTTGTGAATTGAGGTGTATGTGTCAGTAACTACAACATCAGCATTTTTAATTGCCATTAGAGGATCGGTTGTTAAATCAATATCAATAAACTTTTTTGATTCTTTGACAACTGTTTTATCAGGTTCAAATCCTTTCGGAGTTGCAATAGACAATTTAACATCAGATAAAGCACATCCATAAATCATTGAATTACATACATTGTTTCCGTCACCTATCCAAGCAATTTTTAGTCCTTTGAATTTTCCTTTTTTTTCTTTAATGGTCATAAAATCAGCTAAAATTTGACATGGATGAAAAGAATCAGATAATCCATTAATAACAGGTATGCTAGAAGATGCGGCTAGTTTTTCCAATATACTATGATCATAAACTCGTGCCATTATGCAGTTAGTATATCTCGATAAAGTTTTTGCAGTGTCTTCTATTGATTCGCCTCGAGCTAGTTGCATGTCTTGCGACGATAGATTGATTGCATGTCCACCTAGTTGATACATACCGGTCTCAAAACTTACTCTTGTTCGAGTAGAGGGTTTTTGAAAAATCATAGTAAGCGTTTTATTTTTCAATAAAGGTTTGGTATCTTTTTTTAATTCTTTTTTCAAGATAATAGAATAATCAATTAATTGAACAAATTCTTTTGGCGTTAATTCCGCTAAAGTGAGTAGATCTTTTGTTTTGAGTTTCATTTCTTAAAGAATCCAAATACGCCTCGTTTCTTTTTAGGTTTTTCTTCTTCTTTATCTTGTTTGTGTTTTTCGTTTTTAATTTCCTCTTTTTCAGACAAATGTTCATCAGATTCATCATATTTGATTTTCTTGTCTGTTTTAGTATCTACAGGTTTTGGTCTTCCCTGTTTTATCCAATCACGAATTTTCATACCAAGTTTGATTGCATCAAGATCATTTTCAGGTGGAGGTATATCGTACAAGTCTGAATAATTGAAAATATCTGCATCAGCAATTCCTGCAAAAGGATCATCCACGGAGAATTCTGGTTTTGGTTCTGGTTTTGGTTCTGGTTTTGGTTCTGGTTTTGGTTCTGGTTTTGGTTCTGGTTTTGGTTCTGGTTTT
>DASSYQ010000078.1:0-6196 GCA_035703205.1 Nitrosarchaeum sp. | reverse complement strand
GAATTGTAAATATGCGGAGTGCGGGATTTGAACCCGCGGCCTTCAGCTTGGGAAGCTGACGTCATACCGAGCTAGACTAACACCGCCTGTCTCAAATTCATTAATTATGATTAAATATCTTGATTGAAAAACAATATCATGGATGCACGTTGCCCTGAATGTGAGAAAGTTGCAATTTTAAATGATGAAATAACGAGGGTAAAATGCCCTCATTGTAATTTTGAAGCGGATTACGATACTTATATTGAAATTATGAAAGATCAGGCAATTAACATGTCATATGATTATATTCCAAAAAGATCAGGCCTCTAATTACCAAAAATTCCCCTTATCTGAACAATCCAAATGTGCTCCACACTTTGGACAAAACATATGACATGCTTGCATGTCTACCATTTTATTATCACATCTAGGACATTTGATTTCATCCATGCGTATGTTAAGTGATCTTGATTTAAAAATAATGTCCAAAGGTTAATTAGTCGTTCAACTTTTTTTTGTAATACTTGACAAATTTCAAGCTCACCATATCAGATGTAAAGGGAAAATCTATCACTAAAGAGTTGAAAGACAGTGATGCAAATACATTATTGGGTTTGCAACTAGGTAATGAAACAGATGCCTCCATTGTAGGATTAAAAGGAAAATTAAAACTAACTGGTGGTAGCGACAAATCAGGAGTTCCTATGAGAAATGATATTCATGGTTCAGCAAGAAAATATGTTTTACTTTCAAAAGGAGTTGGATTACAAACAGCGGAAATTGGACAAAGAGTAAGAAAACTCATGCGAGGAAATACCATCTCAGAAGAAATATATCAGATAAATTGTAAATTTGATGGAGAGTTACCAGTGGAAGCTCCAGCTGAAGTAGCAGCAGAATCTTAAGAAAATAAAAAGAATAACTTAACATATACCGGTTCTACATTTTGATTGATGCATTGGAGAGAAACACTTCCTGATTGGTACATAAAAAAATATGGTCATCAACCATGTGTAAACATTGGCACTGCAGGTCATGTAGATCATGGTAAAACCACACTAATTCAAGCATTGACCGGTTCATGGACTAGTGTACACAGTCAAGAACTAAAACGAGGAATCACAATCCGTGTTGGCTATTCCGATGCTGCATTCTACAAATGCAAGAGTTGTGAAGAACCATTGGGATATTCAACATCTCCAAAATGCAATAATTGCGGAAAAGAAAGTGAATTATCTCGAGTTGTTAGTTTTGTAGATAGTCCTGGACATGAAAGTTTGATGGCAAACATGCTTTCAGGTTCTGCATTAATGGATGGAGCATTATTGTTAGTAGCTGCAAATGAATCAGTACCTAAACCACAAACCAAAGAACATCTTTTAGCACTTCAAACACTTGGAATACAACAAATTGTTATAGTACAAAATAAAATAGATTTGATTTCATATGAGGAAGCCATTGCTAATCATCAGGAAATTACAAAGTTTGTTAAAGGAACATATGCTGCAAAAGCGCCAATTATTCCAATATCTGCACAATCTGGACTTAACATAGATGCATTAATTGGTGCAATAGAATCTACTATTAAAACTCCAGAAAGAGATGAATCTAAAGAACCAATAATGCATGTCTTAAGATCATTTGATGTTAACAAACCTGGTACAAAACTAAAAAATATCAAAGGTGGTGTAATTGGAGGAAGCCTAACACAAGGAACTTTTAATGTTGGTGATGAAATTGAAATTAAACCCGGCATAATGGATGAAAAAAAGAAAACATATGAACCGTTATTGACCGAAATTACTTCTCTTGGTACTGCTGCTGGAATTGTTGATTCTGTAAAGCCTGGTGGTCTGGTGGCAATTGGTACTAAACTAGATCCTGCAATGACTAGAAGTGATTCTTTCATAGGCTCTGTAATTGGAAAACCTGGAACACTACCAGAAAATTCAACTCAAATAAAACTTGAAGTAAATCTATTTGATTCTGCTGTTGGGGCAGCAGAAGATACAAAAGTTCTTCCAATCCAAGTAGGAGAACTACTACGACTAAATATTGGAACGGCTCCCATTCTAGGAAAAGTCTCTAAAATCAAATCAAATATCATAGAAGTTGAACTTCGAAGACCTGCCTGCATATTTGAAGGTGGAAATGTAGCCATTAGTAGAAGAATTACTGATAGATGGAGACTAATCGGTGCGGGAATACTTGGTTGAAGTAATCTGTGATACAAGTTTTTTAATTCATCTAGCTACTAGAAGGATCAAAAACATTGATAATCTTGATGTCGAAATAGGACAAATTACTTTTGTTGTTCCACAAGTAGTTCGAAATGAACTATCTGAATTAATTAAAAATCCACAAAAAAATCAAACTGCACATATAACACAAGATTTTATAAAAAATTTTAAAACTATACCAATCTCTGGAAATTTTGCGGATAAGGAATTAGTTGATTATGTAAAAAAAAATAAGGCGATAATTGGTACAATAGATAAGAATCTGAAAAAACAAATCAAGGAATACGGCGGCTCTGTAATGTCTTTCTCAAATGACAAAATCGTTTTAGAATCGTAAAATTTAACTTGTAGAATTTATCCATTATTGATATGACTAATTTAACTTTAGAAAGTAGTGCTTTTAAAAACGGTAAGGAAATCCCAAGAAAATATGGATATAAAAATTCTAACATAAATCCACCATTAAAAATTACAGGTATACCTCAAAATACTAAATCACTAGTTCTCATAATGGATGATCCTGACGCAATGGGTGCAGTTGGGAAGATTTGGGTTCATTGGATACTATGTAATATTGAACCTACAATAACAGAAATCAAAGAAGATTCAATTCCAATTGGTACAATACAAGGCAAAACCGATTTTGGAGAAATTTGTTATGGAGGTCCAGCCCCACCTGATAAAGAGCACACGTATATCTTCAAATTATATGCATTAGATAATAAATTGAACTTAAAAGATGGTGCATCTAAAACAGATGTGGAAAAAGCCATGAAAAATCATATACTTGCAGAAACCAAACTGACAGGTAAATATTCGCCCTAAATCTATCTTGATGAATTTTAAATATCTGTTTTTAAACATATGAATAATTTTAATTATTTTTTATACAAAGAGTAATAAACAAAGTTTAGAAAGAAAATCTTGTTGATTTCAAACACAACTTTGCTTACCCTAGGAAAATTTGATCTTAAATTATATCATCTTTTAATTGTAGGAGTTCTTTCCTTATCATTTTCTATTTCATTTTTAGTTAGATCACAGGCAGCTGATTATGGTTGGGAGTTAAATGAATTTGATCCCTTTTTCAATTATAGAGCTACGCAATATATTGTTGACAATGGAGTAAATGCATATTTTCAATGGGACGATGATCTAAGTTGGTATCCTCATGGTAGAGATGTTTCACAAACTTCTCAAGTTGTACTTCATATGACCACTGCTTTTACATATTGGGTTTTTGGTGGAGACATGGAACTATATGATTTTACAATTCTCTTTCCTGTAATTTTTGGCTCTCTTAGTACTATTGTGATTTTTGCACTAGTTAGAGTAATAGGAGGAACAACTGCTGGATTGTTTTCAGCATTATTTTTCTCAGTCTCATTACCTTTGATATTAAGAGGAACAATAGGTTGGTTCAAATCTGAACCCCTTGGACTGTTTTTTGGTCTCTTAGCAATCTATTTTTTGCTAAGTGGTATTAATTCTACAAATAAGAAAATAGCAATTATAAAATTAATAGCTGCAGGAATTACTGTACCACTATCAATATCCGCATGGGGTGGAAGCCAATTTTTTATTATTCCTATAGGTATTTTCTTTCTTACACTACCTTTTGTAAGATCTGATCATAAATTTATCATATGGGCAATTCCTCTCTTCACAACAACAACTATTCTCATCTCTTCGAGTTTTGAAAGATTAAGCTCAAGTTTCATCTTTGGATTGGGAGGAGCTTCATTAATAATTCCAACAATTTTCATAATTGCTTGTATTTTCATTCAAAGTAAAAGTACTAAAAACAAAACTAGAAATGGTTTATTGTTTCTAGCCTCTATTTTGATAGTTGGTACATCTATTTTAGCAATTAATGCTTATACAGAATTTTTCCCACTTCCAAGTTATAGATATCTAAATGCAATTAATCCCTTTTTGATTACTTCTGATCCTTTAATCGATTCAGTTGCGGAACACGCCAGCACGACAATTCAACAATCATTTCTATTTCATTCAATTTTGATGATCTTTGCAGGATTAGGAATTTGGTTGATTATAAAAAATTATCAAACAAAAAATTCTAGTTTTATTAAAAATGATATGATTTTGTTTTCATTAATTTTTGGATTAATCGGAATATATGTTAGCTCTGCATTTGTAAGACTAGAAGTCTTTGCATCTTTATCACTGATAATTTTATCTTCGTTAGGATTATCTATACTTATAAAAGAAATTTTAAACAACACAGAAAACAAAAAACTCAAAAATTTAATAATTAAATTTTCATTTCTTGCAGGAATACTTATTCTTTTAATTATCCCGATTTCTTTCCCCACAACTGGCAATTGGGTTACTGCAGCGAAAACTCCCCCCACAATTCTTAATGGTGGTACTGCTTATCCAGTAAGCACAAATGATTGGTTAGAATCTATGGCATGGATAAAAAATAATACTCCTAAAGATGCTGTCATCGCATCATGGTGGGATTATGGATATTGGATATCTACATTGGGAGAAAGAGCAACGATAGCTGATAATTCAACATTAAACGATAGTATTATAAAAAATATTGCTAAAATGTTTTTCAGTTCTCCAGAAGAAAGTTGGCATATTTTAAATGATATGCAAGCTGATTATGTTGTAGTTTTTGTTTCAGGTCAGAGGTTGGGAGTTGATAATGAAGGTCAAGCTCTTTATGTATTACAAGGTGGAGGAGATGAATCCAAAAAACAATGGTTTATACGAATTGCAGAAAAACCTCTTGAACAGTATTTACAATCTGATGGCATTAGTGGCACTGATTTATTTTGGAATGATACTATGTTAGGTAAAATGTTTCCATTCACTCCTTTAGCATATGTCAATTTTCAGACAAATCAACAATCTGCAACATATCAACCTGGATTTACGCCAGTTTATGTGAAAGACATCAAATACACTTCAGAGAGTGACGGTCCATTGAAACTTGTTCACGTATCTCCAAGCTTCAATGCAGAAAAAGGTCAACCTATGATAGGTGTATTCATTTATGAAGTAAACAAAAATTTTATTCCAACGAAATAATTTAATATTTTTAATTATATCTTTCAGCCAATCTATACCTCATGTATTTATCATCAGGTGAAAATTTAGCTGGATGTGCAGAAACTGTTTCTTCATTACACAATGGACATTTATCCTTAAGTGAATAACGATTACATTTTGGGCATTTTCTTAATTGAAATCTCATCTTAATTTTCTCTGGTCTTTTTAGATTCTTCTCTGGTAAATTTGAATGATCCTTTCTTTTTTTCTATGCTTTCCTGAATTTCAGATATTATTGGTTTTAATGTTTTTTCAGCAGATTTGAAATCTTCTGCAGTAATAGATAATCTATATTTTGGCGCGCCCAAATAAGTAATATCTATTGTAGAATCTTTTTTTGTTGCATCCAAAAGTGCTTTTTTAATAATTTCAACACCATCTGATTTGTTATTTGTAATTTCCATAATTCCTCTAATTTCTACTGAAGGAAGTTTGATTTTGGAACATATCTCTTCAATAACCGATGCTGTTTTCTTGGGAATCTTTAACTCTTTTATTGAATCTATTCCATTTCTTCCAATTTCAATAAACGCATCATAAACAGAATCAAATTTTGAATAAATACTATCTTCTAATTTTTCAATTTCTTCATCTGAAAGTTTTCCTTTTTCCTTAACATTTTCTAGTAGTGTCTTTCCTTTTTCAAACTTCTTTACTTCTTTTAATTTCTGTTTTTTTTGATCTTTAGATACTTGTTTTAACGAAAGATCGATATCTCCTCTTTCAGAATTTACTTTTTTTACTAGTAGTACTTTTTTTTCACCATCTTTTACAAATTTGCTAACTGATCTAATCCAACCAGGTGCAATTTCTGAAATATGTAAAAACCCTTGAATCCCATTATATTCATCTAAAGTAACATAAGCCCCATGATCCATCACTTTAGTTAT
>DASSYQ010000097.1:0-2227 GCA_035703205.1 Nitrosarchaeum sp. | reverse complement strand
GTAATGGTTCCCATAAAGATACCAGAAACTGCTTTTCCAGTTAATTTCAATCCACTTTTTGGAATTTCAGGAACATTGTATGCTACTGTAACACCTCCTATAGTTTCAGGAATATGTAGTGTGTTTGGTGCTAATCCTCTTTCCTTAACAGTTAGTGGTGCATCAGATGCTGCAAAATTTACAGTCTTCTCGATGTGTTGTTTTACTCCACCGCCACTTCCAATTGATTGATAATTTAGATTTACATTATCAAAATCATTATTGTATTCAACTCTCCACAAATCAATCAGAGGGAATGGAAATGTTGCACCAGCACCATTGACGTTATACACATATCTTGAATCAGGTGCATCGGGTCCAGATTCGGCATTTGCGCTGAGTGGTGCTACGATAGCAACTATAGTTGCGATCATTAGCAATGATGTTATCTTTGTTATCATTGAATCAATGTATTTTGTAATTTATTTAGCGATAACAATCATAGATTACGAAAAAACAATATCACTCTATTGACTATATAGAAGTTGTATTTTGATCCCAGAGTTAGAAAAAATAATTTGTATTTTTTAAAATGGCTTGTTTACTTCTCTAGTAAACACATAGCTTGCCAGACCAACCATCACTAGAACAAACACAGCTATCACTCCTATGCTAAGCAATGCAGATATTCCTCCTTCTGAGACTCCCGTCATCATCTCTCTGACCAACAAAACAGTATAGGTGACAGGATTGAGTTTTGCAATAGTTGCAAGCCAATCAGGGAGTAATTCTAGTGGAAATAATGCAGGACTCAACATGAATAAAGGCATTCCAAGAAAATTAATGACTCCCCAAAAAGTTTCTTGGGATTTTGCAGTGGCAGCTACAATTACAGAAATCCCAGAAAATCCAAGAGAGAATAAAATCACGATTGCCATTATTGGCGCAATCATGTATGGATTTGGAAAAGTAACACCAATTGCCAAGGCAATTCCTATAATCAAACTAGATTGAAGTGCAGAAATCAAAGAGATTGCAGACATTTTTCCCAATGCAATAGAGGAGCGGGAGATAGGTGATGTCAGTGCTTTATTCATGAATCCGTATCTTCTGTCCCATAGAGTATTGACACCTCCAAAAATACTAGTAAAAATTGCAGTAAGTATTATCACGCCAGGTGCCATAAATTCAATGTATTGTCCTTCAAAGCCAACTGATTGAATTAGTGGCTGAGTTCCTGAAAACGTATTTCCAATTACAATTATCCAAATTGCAGGTTGAATCAATCGAATTAAAACGCCACTACGAGATTTTTTGTATCGTTTTAGTTCTCTCCAAAAAATAGTATATGTATCATACATCAAAGTCATGCACGTAACCTCTTCATTTTTGCATGCTCTCTTTTTCGATTAAATCCAGTATCATCATCTCTTATTTCACGACCAGTGTAAGAAATGAAGACATCATCCAAAGTAGGCTGAGTCAGGGATATTGAAATAATTTTAATTTGTAAATCAGAAGAAATTTGAAAAATTTTAGGAATCACTTCTGTTCCCTTGGATGCAAAAAGTGTTAATTTGTTATTATCTTCGTTGATCTTTTTTATCAAATCAATCTGACGTAATTGAGACAAAAAATTCTCAGAATTTCCATTTTCAAATGTTAATGATATTACTTCATTACCCATTGCATTTTTCATATTCTCAGGAGAGTCAATTATTTGGATTTTTCCATGATCAATAATTCCAATTCGATCACAGAGCTGATCTGCTTCCTCCATGTAGTGAGTCGTAAGAAAGATAGTCATGTCAAATTCCTTGTGTATTTTTTTGATATACTCCCAAATTTTTCGTCGTGTTTGAATGTCCAATCCAACTGTAGGTTCATCCAAAAATAATACCTTAGGATGATGTAACAATCCTCCGGCAATATCCAATCTTTTTCTCATTCCGCCAGAATATGTAACAACTGGATCATTTTGCTTATCAGATAACTCGATTAGTTCCAAGACATCGTCTATTCTTTTATTGATTTGATCTTTTGGGATGTGATTCAGTCTTGCCTGTAAAAGCAAATTTTCCCTTCCTGTAAGATATTCATCCACTGTTGATTCTTGTTGTACATATCCAATGCTTTGACGTACTTGTTTTGCTTGCGTCAAAACATCAAATCCAGAAACCAAAGCCTGACCAGAAGTTGGCTTTAGCAGTGTTGTGAGGATCATAATAGTGGTACTTTTGCCTGCACC
>DASSYQ010000092.1:0-29496 GCA_035703205.1 Nitrosarchaeum sp. | reverse complement strand
AATTGAAAATTATTTTTTTGTGTTCCTCTTACAATCTTTAAGACATTTGAAAATTCATCAAAATCTTTTTGTCCTGCACCATATCCAATAGATGTTATCTGTATTGAAGGATAGTAATCCATTGATGTTTTTGAGAGATTTACCAAAATACTAGCGCCAGTAGGAGTAGTCAATTCATCTTTTACTAGACCACCATGAATTGACAAGTTAGAGTTTTTCAAGATTTCAAGAATGGCACTTGCAGGATTAGACATGATGCCATGAGAAAAGGTTACGTTACCACTACCAACAGCAATAGGCATACAAACAATTTCCTCATCAAACATGCCCAAATCATCAATTGCAATTGCAATCCCAACAATATCTATCAAAGTGTCAATGCTAGATGCTTCATGAAAATGAACCGAGTCTATCGGAATACCATGAATTTTTGATTCTGAAGAAATAAGTGTATCAATGCAAGATTCTGCAAAGATTTTTGCCTTATTGGAAATGCCGATTTCGTTTATTGAATTTATAATTGCTTTTTTTATTTCAATTCCCTTTCTCTCATGAACGTTTTCGTCGATTTCTAAAAATAACGAGGTAGCTTCTACGCCGTGTTTTTCTATTTTCTTAAAATCAATTTGTTTAATGATGGAGTCTGGGAGAAATTTTGCAGATTTTTTAATACCGTCAATAATTTTAATTTTATCTGCACCTAAATCCACTAGAGAGCAGAGAAGCATGTCACCAGATATGCCTGCAATTTGAGGATCAATAACAATAACCATAGATTAAAAATTACCAAAAATGCATATAAATT
This sequence comes from Nitrosarchaeum sp., assembly GCA_035703205.1. Classification (GTDB taxonomy): domain Archaea; phylum Thermoproteota; class Nitrososphaeria; order Nitrososphaerales; family Nitrosopumilaceae; genus Nitrosarchaeum. Next base: position 28,691 of record DASSYQ010000092.1, on the reverse strand, counting down.
CTGTCTAAACAGATAAAAAATTTCACTAGATTTAATTATTGAAAATCAACAGCTCAATTCATGATTACGATAATCGGTGCAGGAAAAGTTGGTGGAGATGCAGCTTTATTCTCAGCATTAAAGCGATTAGATGAACAAATACTATTACTTGATGTTGTAGAAGGCTTACCACAAGGAGAAGCGATGGATATCAATCACATGTTATCAGAACAGGGAATTGACGTAGAAGTGAGGGGTTCTAATAATTTTGCAGACATGAAAGGTTCCAACGTAGTAGTGGTAGTAGCAGGCTCTGGAAGAAAGCCAGGAATGACAAGAATGGACCTTTTGAAAATTAATGCAACTATTGTGAAAAGCGTTGTAGAGAATATCAAAAAATATGCAAACGATTCAATGATAGTCCCAGTGACAAACCCACTTGATCCTATGGCATACATCACTTACAAGGTTTCAGGATTTGATAGAAGTAGAGTATTTGGAATGGGTGGCATGTTAGACTTGTCAAGATTCAGACAGTTTATTCATGAGGCTACTGGACACTCACGTGATTCTATAAGAGCACTTGTCATTGGAGAACATGGTGAAAATATGTTACCACTGCCAAGATTTTCCTCAGTTTCTGGAATTCCTCTTTCTTCATTTCTTCCAAAACAAAAATTAGATGAACTTGTTCAGAACACAAAACAAGTTGCAGCCAAAGTAATAGAATTAAAAGGAGCAACAGTACATGCGCCAGGAAATGCAATTTCTGCGATGATTGAATCGGTAGTAAGAGACAGAAAACAGGTGATACCAGTTGCAACATATCTTGATGGTGAATATGGACATTCAGATGTAACAATAGGAGTTCCAGCAGTAATTGGAAAGAACGGTGTTGAAAAAATAATAGAATTAGATCTAAATGCTGAAGAAAGACAATCATTTGATGCAGGGATACAAAGTGTAAAGAGCGCGATTTCAGGCATACAAATCTAAGCATTTTTTTATTCAAATAAAGATGAAATAATATTGGAAATTCATGAAATTTTAGAGTCTCTAGAAAAAGGGAAAATTTCAATAAACAATGCAAAAAAGCTATTATCACTATATTCAATTGAAGAAATAGAAGGTATTGCCAAAATAGACATAAACAGAAGAAAAAGAAGAGGAATACCAGAAGTAATTTTTGCAGAAACTAAAAATCTAGATGAGATTAAAAAGATAATCAAGAAAACACTAGAGAAAACAAACTCAGTTGTTGTTTCAAGAATCAACAAGGATGATTATTCAAAAGTAATATCTTTTGCAAAAAAATTAAGAGTAAAAATCAAAACTGGAAAAAATTCATCGTCATTATTACTTTTTAAAACTCCGATAAAATTTGAGGGTGGAAAAATAGGTATACTTACAGCTGGAACATCAGATATAGGAATAGCAGAAGAGGCAAGACTGATGTGTGAGGCGATGAATTGCAAATGTATTTCAAGCTATGACGTAGGTGTTGCAGGAATTCAGAGAATATTTCCAATCTTAAAAGAGATGATAGAAGAAGAAGTAGACTGCATAATTGTTGCCGCTGGAATGGAAGGGGCACTGGCAACTTTGGTTTCATCGATGGTAGATATCCCAGTAATTGGAATACCCACATCCGCAGGATACGGTTATGGTGGAAAGGGAATAGCAGCTCTTGCATCAATGCTGCAAAGTTGTTCATTGGGATTATCAGTAGTTAACATAGATAATGGGATTGCAGCTGGTGCCATAGCAGCAAACATTGCAAACAGAGCAGTACGAAAAAACAGAACAAAATGACATAGATAGTTCAGAAATTTTAGATTACCGACTCAAGTAACCTCGTAAATCATATATACCATACAAGAACGAATCTTGTTAATATTGGCTGGGAAACGAATTGTTCTAACTGCTGATCGTAGTTTAATGACAAATTATAGAGGAAATTTTCTGTATGGATTTATTGCTTGTGGGCCATATGAAGTGCTTCCAGAATGGGTATTTGACAAAGTTTTCTGCCCACCAGTTGAAACAGATCCAATTACAGGGGAATCAAAAGTTGCTCAAGTTGGATTAAGAAGGGTAGAAAGTGCATTATTGCAAGGATACAAACGCGATGAGGTCTTTATTGCAAACCCTGAGATGTTAGAAAAATCAATTGGTCCTGATACTAAAGTTGTAGGAATTAATGTGATGGATCCTCTTGGGATGGCACCAGTAACTACAACAATGTCACCTGAAAAATTATCATATGTTGCAATGAAATTTAAAAAAATGTGTGCCAATATTATTCAGCTAAAAAAGAAATACGATTTTCATGTAGTAGTAGGAGGAAATGGGGCATGGGAGTTAGCAAAATCAGACAGGATGCAAATTCATGGAATTGACACAGTTGTTGTTGGAGAAGCAGATGAATTAGCATTGGATTTATTTCATGATTTAGAAAAAGGAGATGCACCTGAATTAATGCATTGTTTTGTAAAGAACATACAAAATATTCCAATTATTGAAGGACCTACAATAAACTCCCTCATTGAAGCGATGAGAGGATGTGGCAGAGGGTGCGACTTTTGTGACGTAAATAAAAGATCAAAGAAAGATTTACCACTAGAAAGATTACAACATGAAGCAAAGATTAACCTAGATTATGGGTTTGATTCTGTTTGGTTACATTCTGATGAAATGTTACTTTATGGATGTGACAATAGAGATTTTATTCCAAACAGAGATGCAATAACAGAACTTTGGAAAGGCCTTAAGGGATTAGGAGCTAATTTCATAGGAACAACACACATGACTTTTTCAGCAGTTGCCGCAGATCCAGAATTAATGCGACAGATTTCAATGATTAACAAACAACATGAAACAGGCAGATGGCTTGCAACCAATTTAGGAATTGAAACGGTTGCACCAAAAATGGTAAAAAAACATCTAGGTGTAAAAACAAGACCATTTGCACCTGAGGAATGGGGTAGCGTAGTAAGAGAAGGAGCAAAAATATTAAATGAAAACCACTGGTTCCCAGCTGCAACAATCATCATAGGTTGGCCGGATGAAACTCCAGATGATGTTCAATACACGATAGATATGATGAGTGACTTTAGAGAGATGAATTTCAGAGGACTGGTGGCACCATTGCTTTACCAAGATTTTAGTGAAAAGAATTCTATGCATTTTGGAAACTTGAATGAGGCACAATTCACATTATTTTGGAAGTGTTGGGAGAATAATCTTCGTGTTATTAATGATATTATTCCAATTATTCTTAGAAATAAAACATATGGTCCGCCAATGAAAGTATTCATGTATGGAATTTTAAAAGCAGGTACATGGGCAATTATGAGATATCTGAGAGGATTATGCAAAGATCTATTCAATGGAAGAACTCCAGATGAAATTATTGATAAATATGCTAGAAGTAGATCAGTTACTGCTCCTAAAATTCAAACAAAAAAATTATAGATTTTTGATGGCTTGATCAGCTATTGTGTTTCTTTTTGGTGTTAAAGAAACAAAGTAGTTTTTGTCTGCTCTTTCAATAGCATCAACTTTCTTGAAAGATTTTGAATTCACATCAAATTCATAAATTCCAGACTCAAGTGTACCTTTAGCATAAATCATGAGATAAGTATCTCCAGTTGAAGGACTGAGTGGAATAAATGCCATAATGTATCCTTTATACGAATTAATCGGCATTGTGTTTTTCATCGGTGGTGCAGCAGATGCCATATACAAGAAGATATCTGCGATGCTATCAAACTCCTCATATTCTATATGCATTAAAAGTTAGAAGCTTGTTTCAATATAATAACTTAGAGCAATAACAATAAAGAAACAGATTATTTTTGGAAATTCATAGTGAATTTCTTTGAGTTTTTTTGTTTTTTATAATTTTAACAATGACAGCAACAACAAATACAATTACGGCAACAACAAATGCTATTTGACCAATTTCCAGAGTATATAAAAATAGATGAGAAAAAATCCCAAAAAACAGAATATCAAACATTTGTTAATGCCTCATTAAGATTCCAGAAAGAACCACTGTTAGGTGATTCTTTCTGGGTTGTTGGCGTGCAAACCAATTATTTTATAAAAAGAATTTTTTAGCATTAAATGTTTGGATAAAGAATATATCAAAAAATAAACCATAGTAAGAAGGAAGAAAATTAAAAATAGAACTTAGGATGATTTTTTAAATTTTGCAGCACCAATAGCGCCTGCTGCAGTAATAATTGCAGCAATAACAGCGGTCCATTGGAAGACAGAATTGTCTTGTTCAGGTTCTGGTTTTGCAGGAACAATGTCATCTTCAGGAACTATATCTGGACAGCCATCTGTATCTTGATAATTATTAATTGTTTCAGATTGCATTGGGCATTTATCGTAATCATCTGAAAGTCCATCATTATCTGAATCTTTTATAGGCAATGTATCAGGACAGCCGTCCTCATCTTGAAATCCATTTATTGTCTCAGCCTGTGTTGGACAAGAATCAATGGTATCAATAATCAAATCCCCATCAGTATCAGTTATAGGTGAATTGTCTGGACAGCCGTCCTCATCTTCATATCCATTAAATGTTTCAGGAGAACGCGGACAAGTATCGGCAGAATTTACAATTCCATCCTTATCTGAATCTTGGAGAGTGACAACATCTGGACAGCCATCAGAGTCATTAGAACCATTTACTGTCTCAGCCTGTGTTGGACATTGATCTATTTTATCATCAATTCCGTCATTATCAGAATCCTTTGGTGCTACCACATCTGGACAGCCATCAAGATCATCATTGCCATTAATTGTTTCATCTTGAGTTGGACATTGATCAAGAGAATCAGAAATGCCGTCACCATCAGTATCAACAGTAGCAGGATTTGTATCAGAGCAACCATCTGTATCTTGATAGCCATTCAATGTTTCAGGATCAGATGGACAAGAGTCTGAAGAGTCTGGAATACCGTCACCATCAGTATCGGGGTCTTGAGCAAATACATTAGTTGGTAATAAAATGAATAGTAAAATAAAACCGATTAAAAGTAACTGTGTATTATTTTTCATGTTTTTCCGGCTTAATATTCATCTTGAATACGATATAAAAAACGTTGAGATCATTTTATCCAGTTTTCTTGAATTTTGAGAATATAATAAAAATTAGAGTTATTTTCTAGATTTCAAGTGTTTGTGAACTTTATATCCAATTACAGTTGGTGCTGCAATGTACATTCCCAAGTTTAAGGCAATTACAGAGATTCCCAATCCAAGTACTTCAACATCAGAACCATCTTCAGCTAACGTCATAATTGAGAGAGTTGAAATCATAGGAGTAATGAAGGCTCTTACTGCTTCTTGGAACATAGGATGTTCTCTTTCTAGATCAGCAATTGTTGGTGAGAATGAATAGTATAGTTGGTTGAATCCAGTCATGAAAGCCATACCAGATGCGGTGCTCATTACAGTGTTATCTCTAATTTCTCTAAGGAACTGTACTTGAGGAGCTAATTCAGTGCCATATGCAGCTGTTGCAATTAGACATGCACCACCTTTTCCTTTATCCTCGGTTTTTACAACTTGGCAAATACCATTTACCAATTCAGTTCCTTGTCCACAAGTTGGTTCAGGTTCTGGTTCAGGTTCTGGTGTTGGTTCAGGTTCTGGTGTTGGTTTAGTAACACATTTTCCATTAATCAAAGTTTGACCAGATGGACATGTTGTTGGTATTGAATCGCCACCGGATATGATCTCACCAGTGCCGCCTGTAAATTCAAATGTAATTTCAGATTTTAATCCAGAGAAATTAGCGAGAATTGTATATTTTCCAGGTAATTTGAATTGCGGACCATCTGCTTTAAGGCTAGTTTGAAAAGAACCGTCTGCATTTGGATGTACTTGGGCTATTGTGACAATATTATTGTCGGGTGCTCTAACAATGATTGCAACATCACCTGTACTAAGATTTTCAATATTATGTATCATACCAGAGATAACAACTACTCCACCTTGCCCATAAGGAACTGTATGTGGTTGTAGATTTAGATCATTTTTTAGAGGTTTTGTAACTTCGACACATTCATTGTTTTGCCATACTTGCTCAGAAGTACAGTCTTCTGGACCTAATGCATGTACAGTTCCAACAAATCCGTAAGACAATAACGAAATTACTAATAATACTAGGAAACCCCCGCGTTTCATTTTCATTTTGAGTCAGGCTTGAGAGTATTTATGTATTCAATGAAAGAAAAATTGACCTGATTATACTCGAATTATACCTTTTTTGACCAAGTATTGAATGGATTTTATAAAGTCATCATCGGAGATTTGATTGTTAGACCACCATCTTGCGTTATTTTTGACCCAGTTTGGAACTGTTCTTTCGGATATTGAACTTTCTTTTGATGACACAATAATCTTGTCTTCAATCATCTGTTTTAGTCCATCAATAAATTCAGAATCAGGAATAGATGCAGAAGACCATTGTCGGGCATTGTCTTTAACCCAATTAGGAATATTTTGAATGTTGGCGGTAAATGAAACTAATCCAACATTAATTCCATCATGAGATAATTGAATTTTATAAACGCCAGATAAAGAATTTTCATTTATAGAAAAAGCTGCACGATAACTACCATTATCAGATATCTTTGCAGCAAAGTTTTGAGTAGTGCCATCAGGATGTATTAATGCTATAGATAACGGAATACCTCTTTTATGATTGAGGATATTACCGGATAGAATTATTTCGTCAGATTTACCTGATGACGGAATTGTGATTTTATCAGTGCTTAATTGTGGTGAATTTGAAAATGAAGTAGTTGATTTAGTACTTAACAAACTGAATATGTTTGGATTTCCAGAATCATCTCTAGAGTCATGGTATTTTGCATCAAGACTACCTCCTGCAGAAGAAATTAATTTTGTTCCAGATTTATCGCAAATTTGTGAAGGCATTTTGAATGTTCCTTCAAACACGCCAGTACTAGGTCCAGTTTCAACTAATGAAAAACCTGAAGAAGCCAAGCCTCCATACTCAACGCCATTTATAGTACATCGTTTATACCGAATATCTTTAATCAAAACTTCAAGTAAAATATCTCCACCACTGCCAACTGTATCTACATTTGGAGAATTTGGATCATTATTTGCAAGATAGATATCAACATTATCGCTTTTCAAATTAAGGTCTGGATCTCTTAGCGTAATTGTTACAGGTTGTCCGAATCTATATGTGGATGAGCCAGTAGATACGATGCCGGAATTAGTGGTAATGTCAGATTTAGTAGAAGTTGTTGTAATTACTCCAACTTTATCTAAATCAGAATAAGAAATAGAAACTCCTTGTTCATCAATTAATCTATTAGTTACTATGAATTTAATTTCATCATCTATTGTTCTTATTGTTTTGATGAAGTTAGAATCTAAAATATTGAGTTGATTAGTTACAGCATATTCAAGAGTTCCTTCAAACTTGGATGAATTATCACTGGTTTCTTCCAATTCAAATCTGTAAATAGAATTGTTTACATCATTTGAATTATCAAGTCCAAATGAAAACAAATCAAAGACTATTGGTTGATTATTTTGCTCAGCAGAAATACTTCCGACTCCAGAATTATTATTAGATGAATCAAAATTTATTACAAGATATACAGTTCCACTTCTATCAAATATTGTTTGTATGTCAGAATCATCCAGTTGAATTAACCCACGTGAGGAAGATAAATCTCCAGAATCAACTATAGTAATAGGTAAAGAACCCAGAGTAGCAAATGAAAGGGTAATCGAAGTATCAGTAAAATCAGTTATCCCAAAATCATTTTCAAATGATCTAAGATCATAGTTTAACCAATTAGTTCCATTAACATTTGAAAGAGAAGAATCAATAAGAACAGATTTTAGATCTGATGCTGAAATCCCGAGATTCAAAGAAACTTGCTCAAAAGTTGGAATGGCGACATTTGATGTGTCGATAAATAGCCTTGCAGAATTTTTGTCAGGAATTGAGGAATTTGCCGAATCCCCTGCATTTAATGCTGGAGATATGGAATGAAATTGCACATCGTATGCATTTCCCAGAGTAACAGGATTGCCAATTTTAATGGTTGGGATAAGAGACGTATCTCTGAAGACGTCTAGGTCATCTTTAGCGCCTGAATTGATATTTTGATCAGGATCAAAAAGAGATACGGGAAATTTTGTTCCCGGTTTCAATGATTTAGAATCACCAATTGTCAAAACAGGTTCACTTATTGAAACAGAGGAAGTAGAAGATCCTGTGAGTACAGATAATGATTTCTGATCATATTCTATTTGTCCAGCTTGACCTCTTGGAGCATCATCAAGAATTGCAATAGTAGACTCGTCATTATCATCAACACTATCAAATTCTCCAGAGTTTGGACCGCTTTCTACCAAAGTGACAATTTGTGAAAAGGTAGTTGAGCCATCACTAATAGAAGTGTTGGGTTGTTCATCATTTGATTTTAATTCTATCACATTTCCCAATGTGACCAAAAGTTTTCCGTTATCTTGAAAATCCAAACTAGAAAGATATGGCATTAAATTTACTAATCCCGCATTACCGTTAGCAGAACTAGAACCAGAATCATCATATGCCTGATAAAAAGTTCCGACAGGCGAATTAATTTTAAATGTCCAAGAATCTTCATCGGTTGGATCTTGATTTAATTGAAAATCATTTACAGTTAGAAAAACTTCTGAGTTCTGAGGATATAGATTTCTATCTAGGTTTAGCGAAATATTTGCACTCTCATCATAATCAAGAACAACGGTTTGCGGATTTCCTCCTGCATTGTATTGAATTGTTACCTCATCAAAAGAAAAGAGCTGGATTAACGGCCATGCATCTGAATCCAATCCAATTTGTCCAGATTGGATATTTGGATTGGTGTTAATGGACTTTGCATTTCTTACAACATTATTGAGATTTGTAGAACTTGATGGTGTTCCTGTACATTGATTAAATGATGTATCACCATTTGTAAAACCAGATAAGCCATTATTTCTTGGAACAGCAAAACCATCAGTTTCAGAAAGAGATATTCCAAAAACAGATGAGGCAGTATCTCTACTGCAAAAAACACCAAAGTCAAGACCTTTACCAGATGTGGCAGATTGTGTGGAATCTGCTATTTTTGCCTTGTCGACATTTGCAAAATATGCATACCAATTACCATCAGTAGATTGAACCATTCGTAAGGATTTACCATTAAGTGTAACATCAGGTTCACCCTTTCCTTCATCTGTATCTTGTAGATTCGAATCACGTATTACAACTTCAATTACCATAGAACCTGAGAAAGTATTATCAAATCTAGAATTTTCAGCTGAAACGAACAGATTTGGATTAGTAGCTTCTGCCTGCACAGTTGGAATTAATAACACAGAAAAGACAATAGACAGTAAAATTATAGACTTTTTGCGTGTCATAACAAAAAATATCGGTTATCACAAATAATCTTGTCGCATGAATTCTCTTCAGAATACTTGTAATATATGAGAATAATTACTAAAACAGATGGAAATATTTGTTAAGAAGACAAAGGTTTTACAGATTTCATTATTAGCCATATTTTCTGCATTTATTGTAGAATTAATTTTTGGTCTAATTTCTAACAGTCTAGGTCTGATAACAGATAGTGTTCATGCATTGCTAGACAGTGTTGTTACAGCAATACTACTTTTAGCAGCAAGAATGGCAATCAAACCTCCAGATGAAGAACACACCTATGGTCATGGAAAAATTGAGTCACTTGGAGGAATGCTTGGAGGAATTGCAATTTTTCTAATAGCAGGATTTTTTATTTATGAATCAATTGTAAGACTACAAAATCCATTACCAAATACATTACCAGGGATGTTTGCAATAATTGGCGGACTATATACAATAGGGATAGATGTTTTTAGGATTATTATTCTTCGAAGATCAATTAAAAAAATTGGTGGTACAACCCTCAAAGCTGATTTTTATCATGCATTTATGGATCTAGGCACCACAATAATTGCAATTTCAGGAATTGTTCTAATATCATATGGATTCTATAACGGAGACTTTGTTGCAGCATTAATCCTAGGAGTAGTTTTAGCAATTCTTAGTTTGAAATTAATTCACAAGACAGCATTGGATTTAACAGATATCATATCACCAGAACTTGTAAAAAAAGTAAAAGAAATTGTTGTGAATACAGAAGGAGTAATAGATGCAGGGGCAATTTTAATGAGAAGATCAGGAGATACGATATTTACAGATGTTACAATATCATTAAGAGGAGATACAAGTTTTGATAGAGCACATGAGATTAGCAGTATGGTTGAAAATAATATCAAAACCAAGATATCAAATGCAGCAATCACTATTCATTTTGAGCCAGATTGGAAAAATGTTCCTCTCGATGCAAAGATTAACGATATTGCAAAAAGTGTAGACGGTGTAAAAGGAGTTCACAATATAATATCTCATAAAAGCAAAGGAAAGACATACTCAAATCTACATGTGATGGTAGATAGAGAGATCAATCTGTATTCTGCACATAAAATATCAGAGGAGATAGAACAAAAAATTCAAGAAAACATACCTGAAATTGAACACGTGACTATTCATCTTGAACCATTTCTTACTGTTCCAACAAATTTAAACTTGGAAGACAAGGTAACTGAAGAGAAGATAAGAGAAATTTTAAAAAAATATCCAGAAATAAAAAGAATAGGCAGAATAATTTCTTTAAATTTTGAAAATATTCTTAAAATTGATATTGATTGTTCATTTGATAAAGAATCATCTATTGAAAAAGTTCACGACATAACATCAGAAATCGAACATGCCATAAGATCTCAGATTGAAAATGCAGTAATAACAATACATCCTGAACCAATTTAGAAAATTAAACCAGAATACTTGTAAGATACATGATAAACATTCCAATTCCTATTCCAGATATAATTGAGCCCTGTACAAGTTTTTGTTCACTTTGGTAAATCCATTTCAAAATTACCAATGTAACCTGAAAAATTGCTCCTGCTCCTATCGATAAGAAGATTATGGCAGTATATGGGGAATAGAAAAATCCCCCAATCCACGTACCCAATATAGCAGGTGCTCCTGCAATTAATCCTAATCCAATTATTTTCAATATTGGGGATTTTGTTTTGGCAAGTGGTGAGGCAATTGCAATTCCCTCAGTGGTATTATGAAGTGCAAATCCAATAATTAGAAAAGTGCTCAAAGCTACTTGTCCCAATCCAATCGCTGCCCCAATAGCCAATCCTTCACCTAAATTATGTAGTCCTATTCCAATTGCAATCATTAATCCGATAGCAAAGGGTTTGGAAGACACTGTAAGTCCAGTTCTTGAAGTTAATTTTTCAGCAGAATAATACAATCCGAGAAATGACAACATAGTAATGGTTATGATAAGTAACTCACCATGAAAATTAGCGGAAAGATTTTCTTTGGAAACCTCAAATCCTTCCACCATAGCGTCGATGCCTAGAAAAATTAATAGTCCAACTGTCAATGCTAGAAAAAAATTGTATTTGTTTTTTCCAATTCTTTTTATAAATGGCAACCACAATAATCCAATCATTACAGGGATAATTCCTACGTAGGTTCCAATAATAGCAAAAAATCCAGCCAATTTGTAATCGGATGTGATTGCAGGAGTTGCTGCCTCAATGAATTTATCAAATCTTACACCGTCATCAAGAGTAATTCCAATTGTATATGGTTCTGCTTTATTCCAAGAAAAAGGAATTCGTACTAATGCGGTTTCAAATCGTTCTAGAGATTTATCAGGCTCTATTGCAGCTGGATGAATTCGGTCATTAACATCAGCCATGACAATATTTACAGGAATTGGACCAGTATTTCTAACTGTGACATGTATTTCAGAATCAACAAATTCAACTTTTTCAATGGTTATCTCTGGCAGGGACACTCCAAATTCAAGGAGGTCTGAACTAGGACCAACAAGATACAAGATCATAACAACAAGAAAACCAAATGGGATTAGACCACTAGCGATTGTACGTATTCTGGATTTTTTGATTTCTTCCATTTTAGTCTCCAGAATTAGTTTCTTGAACTAAGAATAATCCAACCCATCCTTTTTCAGAAAATTCAACTTTATGTGCATGAAATAGATACTTTCCAGGGTAATTGTATTGAAATTCCATAATTCCACGCTCAGTTTGAGACAAAGTGATCATGTCAGTAAAAGTTGAAGGCACAAGACTAGTTCCTGTGGGGTAATACTGGTACAAATTTCCATGCAAGTGGAAATTATTTATCGGATCAAACTCCACCATATTTACAACATAGATACGAATTAGTTCATTTGTTTTAATTTGGATTGGATGGTGTTGATAATAAAATGGAATTGAATTTGCAGCGTAGAAATTATTTTCAGTATCAAAATCAGTATCAAATCCATTTAGTACCATGACCATCTCATCAGCTTGTGATCTAGGTATTTTTGGATCTACTATGTAAACACCATAAAGTCCATGTGAAATATGTTCTTCAAGCGGCATCACATGACAGTGATATGGATGAACACCTACAGGTCCAGCTTCAAATTCATAAGTAAATCGTCCACCACCAGGACCAACAATTTCAAATACACCATCCATTTCAGCTTGATGAATTCCATGAAAATGCATTGTATGTGATTTTGAGCCATTGTTGATAAAATGAATACGAACTAAATCACCTTCAGTTGCACGAATTGTAGGACCTGGAACGGTTCCATTAAAAGTCCAAACATTATAAAAAACACCTGGGGATATTTCTTGTATTTTATCATCCTCGGCAATTATTGTAAATTCCCTAATTATTTGACCATTTGTTGATTCAGAAATTCTTCCATAATCAAAATGTCTAAGATATTTTTCAGGATCAAATTCAACAGTAGAACTAGTATAAACTGGATCTAAAACATCTCCAGTTGTTTGAATTACTTGACCTGAATGTGTGACAAATGTTTTTTGCTCTAGTTGAGCTTCAGAATATGCTGAAAAAACAATAATTGTTGAACCGCCAACAATTACAAATAACATCAACACCATAGCAGTTGATCGACTAAATTTCAAAGATAATCACTAGAAGCTATTTGTTTATTTAAAAGTTAGCCTAGGCTAACTTTTTTAGCCTAATCTAAATTCAAAGTAAAAATACTTCATTTAGTGAAAAATTAGGTTTAAACTAAAGAATATAACAAAAAAAACATGCAAAGAACAGGCATTCTTTTTGTGATTGTTGGTAGTATAGTTGGCGCAGGAATAATTTTATCATTTTATGGTAATCAAGTAATTTTTGAGGATTTGATCAAAGGAGAAGATCAAGTCAAAGTTGGAGAAAATTTGACAATCCCAGTTGAATTAGACAACAAAGAAACACAAACCGGAATTTATGCAGTTCAACTAATTAATTTTAAAGAAGGAATGACAGTGAAAATATTAGATCCATTTGACAACATAATAGAATCCGAATTAATCAACGAAGAAGTTTTTGAAGGACGATTTGACATTACAGTTCCAGGAAGATACAAATTAGTTTTAGAAAACACAGATGAGAAAGAAATAACAGCGTTTGGAGTAATAGGACCAGAACCAGATGCAGGTAAAAAATCACTAGGATTCATTTCTTTATACATTCTCATAATTGGTTTGATCGGAATGGTAGGAGTTGCCATTTATGCAGTAAAAAATCGTAAGAAATCCTTCAGTTAAGATAACTATCCATCTTTTCCAATCCTTCAATAGTTGCACTAAATGTATCATTATTTTCTACGATTTGAGTTAATTTTTCAGTATTTGCAGAAAATATAGATTTTCCATTATCAGTATTTTTAAAAATAAATTCATGTTTTATTAAATATGAAAGTCTTTCAAGAACCTCGCTTTCAGAAAGTGTAGTTTTTTCTGCCAAGAAGGAACATTCTTTTTCACCATCTTCTAATTCAGCTAAAATAGACGATGTAATAGGATCAAACATGCAATCAATTACTTTTTCTCTATCAAAAGCATCATCCATTTCCGATCATCAATCTTTATGTGAGTTTATAACTTTTCCAATAAGTACATTTGATTTACGCCAATAAGATAATTAGTAAAACATCAGTATTGTAAATAATGCAGAAATTATGTGTTAAAGATACATCGGGAAAAGGAGAACATTGTTTCTGTATTGAAATAGATGTCCAAAGAGGAGTAAAAAAGTGCTGTAAATGCAACCAATGGAATGTGCAAGGTAAGGATTGGACAAAAGATTCAGACTTTAGATGAATTGAACTCAATAGTTAAGATCGGAGGCTGAAATAAGAAAAATAAGGCAAAAAGACAATATCAATAATATTTAGAATCCTTGTGAAACACGTCTAATTGACGCCTAGCATGGTTTTTATCGGGGTAACTAAGAATTTTTGAATACTTGAGTACACAAGAATTTAGACACATTGTTAGGATTGTGGGAAACGATATCCCAGGAGCTAAAAAGGCGATTGTTGGATTAACTCAGATTAAAGGGATAGGATATAATTTTGCTACAGCAATTCTAGACACACTAAAAATCAACACCAATACAAATATCGGTTTTCTATCGGAATCGGATGTTCAATCAATTGAGAAATTAATTACAAACCCAATAGCAGGAAATTTTCCAGTGTGGTTTCTTAATAGAAGAAAAGACATAGAGACAGGAGCAAATATGCATCTATTAACATCAGACATTCCTTTTACTTTAAGAAATGATATTGAAAGAGAAAGAATCACTAATAGTTGGAGAGGTTATCGTCACATGTATGGATTAAAAGTTAGAGGACAATGTACAAGAACTACAGGCAGAAAAGGAGGAGCAGTCGGTGTTGCCAAAGCTGGTAAAGCTGCTCCTGCGCAAGCAGCAGCTGCACCTGCAGCAGCTGCACCTGCAGCAGCTGCACCTGCAGCAGCAAAACCCGCTGAAGAAAAGAAAGCAGCTCCTGCGGAGAAAAAGAAATAGGTGAATTGAATGGGAGATCCTAAATATCCAAGAAGAATGTGGAGAAAACCAAAGAGACCACTTAATTATGAATTAAAAATGGAGGAATTAAAAATCCTTGGAACATTTGGATTAAGATCAAAAAGAGAATTGTGGAAAGCACATACAGAATTATCTCGTGTAAGACATCAGGCAAGATCATTACTTGCTTTGAGACAAGAGATTAGACTAGAAAAAGAACCAATATTGATGAAGTCGTTATCAAGAATAGGACTGGTCAGCAATGAATCTACATTAGATGATGTGCTTAATCTTCAAGTAAATGATTTACTTTCACGCAGATTACAAACATTAGTATCAAGAAAGTTTGGATTTAAGACACCATATCAAGCAAGACAGGCAGTTATTCACGGACACATAATGATTGGAGATAGAAAGGTAGACATTCCATCGCATATTGTAACATTAGAAGAGGAAAAGAACATACGCTTTTCACCAGAATCTAAGATTCCAAGCATGTTAGAAAATACTAAATCAGAATCAAAATCTGAAATCACTGCAACTGTAGAAACCGCAGTAGAATCTTAAAATTCAGAATAACAAGTTCTTAATCGATTAATTACAAGAATAAGTTTAACAGTAAATAACCCCTCATATCATCAGATAGATCAGTCATGTGTTCAATTATTGGTTATTATGGAAATGAGATAGCAGCTCCAATCATAGTCAAAGGATTGAAGAGGATGGAGTATCGTGGATACGATAGTGTAGGGGTTGCAACTGAATCAAATAGTCAAATTGAACTAAAAAAAGGAGTTGGAAAAGTAGAAGAAGTGAATTCGAAGGTTCAGCTTGATACATTACCTGGAAAAATTGGAATAGGTCATACCAGATGGGCAACTCATGGAAAAGTAACAGATGTTAATGCACATCCACATCCTAGCAATTCTGGGAAACTAGCAATAGTACACAATGGAATTATAGAAAATTTTGAACAGTTAAAGAAAGAATTAGAGAATGACGGATATATTTTCAAAAGTGAAACAGACAGTGAGGTAATAGCGAATCTTCTTCAAAAAAATTATGAGATTACCAAGGATGTTAAAAATACAATAATCAAAACAGTTTCAGAATTAAAGGGTCACTATGCATTTGTTGCAATGTTTGAAAATGGGCAATTAGCAGCTGCGAGATTTCATGAGCCATTGATTGTAGGAATTGGAAAAAACGGTTATTTTTTATCAAGTGATGTTTTGGGATTTATTGAACAAACAGATAATGCCATTTACATTGAAAATGGAAATTTTGTAATAATCGATAAAGACAAATTACAGATTTTAGATTTTAATGGGGAAAATATAAAACAACAAATTACAAAAGTATCAAAAGAATTTGCAGATGCATACAAAGGTGATTATGCACATTTTACATTAAAAGAAATTTCAGAGCAACCAGATACAGTATTCAAATCAGGAGAAAATACAAAAGATGCAATTAAAAAGGCAGCAAATTACATTAGAAATTCAAATAACATCTACATAACTGGGAGTGGAACTAGCTACAATGCAGCATTAATTGCAAAGCAAGTTTTAGCTAAATATGCAAAAATTAAAGCTGATGCAATAATTTCAAGTGAATTACAATTTTCCTCAGACATAATTGAACCAAATTCAACACTAATTGCAATTTCACAAAGCGGTGAAAGTGCAGATGTATTAGATGCAGTAAATATTGCGAAAAAAGTGAATTGTAAGATTATTTCCATAGTAAATTCACTTACATCATCCCTATCAAGAGAATCAGATGTTGTGATTGGGATGAATTGCGGTCCGGAAATTGGAGTTGCAGCAACAAAAAGTTTTACATCACAAATGATTGTAATATACAAAATCACAGAAGAATTATGCAATGGGAAATTTGAGATTAGCTATAAAGAAATATCTGAATCAATTTCAAAAATTCTTGAAAATCATGCTCAAATCAGGCACATAGCTAAAGAAATTAAAGAGATTTCAGATATCTATGTTCTAGGTAGAGGAATTCACTATCCAATAGCTATTGAATCTGCTTTAAAATTAAAAGAATTGACATACATTCATGCAGAAGGAATACCAGGCGGAGAACTAAAACATGGTCCGTTAGCACTAATGGATTCTAATGTATATGTGATTATAATTAATCCAAATGATTCAACATATTCAGATACACTAACTAGCGCCAGAGAAATTAAAGCACGTGGTGCGAAGATTATCGGCATATCAGATCAAAAAAGTGATGTCTATGATTATTGGATTGAAATTCCAAAAACTAGCGAATTGGTATATCCTATTTCAGAAACAATTCCAATACAATTGCTTTCATATTATGCTGCACTTGAAAAAGACGCTGATCCAGATTATCCAAGAAATTTGGCTAAATCAGTTACAGTGAAGTAAAGAGTCGATGATATTCTTTTTCAGATAAGGTTAGAAAATCAGCAGATGTATTCCCGGTTTTTATCATTGATGCAATGATACTACCACCTGCACCAACACCTTCTTTTGCAAATCCCTGTGAGAATGCCTTTAGTCCTGAAAACTTTGAGTTTTCAAGTCCAGGATTAACAGCTATTGCAGGAATATCTGTAATTTCTGAAACAAGTGATTTAAAATTAGCACTGTCATCATCAGAGATATAAGAAGTAGTTCCAATAGCAGTGTTTTGTTCATTGAATCCAATTTTTGAAGCAAATGCCAAAACAGCCGCCATTTGTGTACCACCTGCCAACATCACTTTAGTTATTTCAGATGCAGAGCTTAACATACCAGTTACAAAAGCAATCATAGGATCACCAACTTCAGATATTACATGGTATGGATTATCCGAAGTAAGTCTACTTAATGCAGAATTAACAATTTGATTTTTTAATTCAATAGGATTATTTGGAATGCTAGAACTTACTTTAGCTTTGAAACCTAATCCTCGTAATACAGCAAGAGCGGTGGTTGTGCCACCAGGAACACTTTCTCCTATTATCAAACAATTAGTCAGAGATGCAAGATTTCTTCCCACCATTCTTCCATAATCTACTGCTTGAGATACTTGAGAATCATTCATTGCAGATTCAGATAAAATATTTTGTCCGTGTAACAAACCAGTTTGGATGAAAGGCAATTGTGGAGAAATTTTACTTCCGGCATTAATTACAACATGTGGTATACTACATGACTCTAATGCGGTTTTTGTAAGCAATGCGGGAGTAGGCTTACCATCAGGAGTCATTGGAATTTTATCGATTGTTTTACAATAACCATAGTAGAGATATTCAGCATCAGCTGGAGGAGTAAACTTTACTGAATCTTTATCGGCACCAGCAAATGTGATACCTGATATTTCACATGTTTTAGTGTAAGAGATTACAAGTGAGAATAAAAGATTTCCAGATTTAATAGTATCAATAAAATCAGCAACTTTGTTTGTATTACCAAAAAATTCGAAATTATCTAAATATGTCATTGCCCCATCATATCAACGAACTCTTGTTCAGTTCGTTTTTGCATAATAAAATTAGTTATTTTTTCCTGCCCAATAGTAGATGTTAAAGAATGACCATAATTATGACCAGAATAAAGGATAAGGTCATCATTTAATGAGTAAAGAACATCAAAAATACTGTGATACAGTTCTTTTGCACTACCTCCAGGAAGATCTATGCGACCACAATTTCCTACAAAAAGAGTGTCACCGGAAAAGAGTTTTCCATCTCCAATCAAACACATGCTATCTTTAGAATGACCAGGAGTATGTAAAACAGTCAATTTAGAATTTCCAAATTCAATTATATCACCATCTTTGACTGCAATGTCATATTTTAATTCAGATTTTTCATGTTGAATTATTTTTGCATGTGTTAATTTTACAATTCCTTCATTGCCTAAAGTATGATCAAAATGATGATGAGTGTTGACTATGTATTTTATTTTTAGATTATTTCGTTTAATGATTTGTTCAATTTGATCAAGATCCCAAGAGGGGTCAATAATTATTCCTTCAGGAGTATCTTCGTCTTCTACAACATATGTGAAATTCTGCATATTTCCAACTTGAATTTGATGAACTTTCATAGTACACCTTCTTCAGCTTCTGGAGGAATTCCTATTTTTTCAACAAAGATTTCACCACACAGATCTCTTCTTTTTGGCATTCCTCTTTTCATTTTATGAAATGTAACTGTCATATCACTATGTACAAAGATATTTGCAGTTTCACCGTTGTCAGGATTTATTCCAGAGGGAATATCAACTGCAATTTTAAAGCAATTTGAATCATTGATGTATTTTATTGCACTAGCATATGGTTCTTTTATTTCTCCGGAAATTCCAGTTCCTAATATTCCATCTACAATTATGTCAGGAGTAAAATTTAGATCAGAGTTCATACCAAGTGTCAATTTAATAGATTTCATTTTTTCCAATAATGACCAATTCCATTTACTTTCTTCAGTTTTGATTTTATCCGGAGTTCCAAGTAAAACCACTACAACTTTAGAACCATATCCTGCAAGATGTCTAGCCATAACTAATCCATCTCCGCCATTATTTCCTAATCCAACAAAGATCAAAACGTTCTTTAATTCAAGAGTATCAAATTTTTCTGCCAATCTTTTAACTGCTATTGCACCAGCATTTTCCATCATGAATTTTTTTAAAAATCCCATTCTGTGTCCGTTATTTTCTATTTGCATCATTTGTTCTACAGATATTTCCATGATTAGAAGAAAGAGAAGCAAAATAAGAGCTTTGGCAAATGATTTATCCTAGGTTTTGTTCATACATGAATATGACATTGAAAAATGTAAAGCCATCTTTAAATAAAATTGCAAAATCATTATCAGAAGTTCAAGATGCCAGAGAATTTTTACTAAAAAATACAAGAGAAATAATAATTCTTTGTAGCAAATCAATTATCTCAACTCATAAAGGTGATATGAAATATGCAAAAAACAATCTGAAACAAGCAGAAATATTGCTAAAAAAATACAAGAAAAAAGCTACGCCTGATCTTCAGAAATATATGATTACACCAGAACAAGAATTTGTTGAGGCAGCATCTTTAATTGCTATTGTTGAAAAAAACGAAATTCCTTCTGAAAAGAAATTAGATGTGATGCCAGAATCATACGTTTTAGGATTGATGGATTGTGTAGGGGAATTAAAACGGATGATTTTTGATAAAATCAGAATTGGAGATATAGATAATGCTACAAAAATTTTTGAAATAATGGAGAATTTGTATTTACAACTATATCCATTTTCAATGTATGATAAAGTGATAAAAGAAGCTAGAAGAAAAATAGACGTAAATCGTATTTTAGTCGATGATGTAAGAGGTGCAATTACAGAAGAAAAAAGACGTTCTGAATTAATCAAAGCATTAAACAAAATACAAAAGTAAAACATTGACAGAAGATGAATAAATGCGGGTGATGGGATTTGAACCCATGAACTCCTAAGAGACTAACCCCTCAAGCTAGCGCCTTTGGCCAGGCTGGGCGACACCCGCAATAAAAATTTCTTGCATGGTTTTTATAATCCTTGATTACTTTTTTGTTCGTATGTTAATTCCTGTAAGATGTTTTACTTGTGGAAATTTGATTGCTGATAAGTTTGAAGATTATCAAAACAAAGTAAGATCCGGAGAAGATCCAGCTAAAGGATTAGATTCTTTGGGAATAAACAGATATTGTTGCAGAAGAATGCTGTTAACTACTGTTGAAACTATTCAACAAGTTATTCCATTTTATGAAGCAATACAGAGAAGACGACAAGAAGTCCAATCTGAGTTAGAATAGTTTGTCAAAGATAACATCCATTGAAGGACGTATCATTTACAACAGTCGAGGGAGTAAAACTGTCGAAGTTGACATCATATCAGAAAATAAATTTTTAGGTAGAGTTTGTGCACCTTCTGGAGCTAGTGTTGGAAAATATGAAGCAATTAGCTTCCCAAATGAAAAACCAGAGGAGTGTCTAAAAATATTAAATGAAAATTCTAAAAAATTTATAGGATTAGAAGCATCGGATCTTAAGACAATACATGAAACATTAAGAAATATTGATCAGTCAGTAAATTATTCAAAAATTGGAGGAGCTCTAGCATTTGCAGTAACTATTGCATCAATGGAATCGGCTTCAAAATCATTAGACAAACCTTTATTTCAAATATTATCGTCTGAATCATCTTTTAAGTTTCCTTTTCCATTAGGAAATATTTTAGGAGGGGGAGCTCATGCAGGACCAGGAACACCAGACATTCAAGAAATTTTGATTTGTGCAATAGGAGCAAAAACAATTAGAGATGCTATTGAAACTAATTTATCAGTTCATAAAGAATTACGTCGTGTTTTAGAAAAAGAGGATCCTGATTTTACTAACGGTAGAGGAGATGAAGGAGGATGGGCACCGAAATTACAAAACGAAAAAGCATTAGAACTTTCAGCAAAAGCTTGTGAAAATTTAGGATTTACGTTAGGAAAAGAAGTTGCTTTAGGAGTCGACTTTGCATCATCTACTCAATGGAATGAAGAAAAACAAAAGTATGTTTATGAAAGAGCGGGATTTATCAATTCTTCAGAACAACAGATCGAATTTGCTGCAAATATTATTGAAAAATATAAATTAATTTATGCAGAAGATGCTGTTCATGAAGAAGCTTTTGAGGATATGGCGGAATTGACTGCAAAATTTCCAGATACGTTAGTAACAGGAGATGATCTAACAGTTACCAATAAAGACATTTTATCCAAGGCAATTAGTTTAAAATCTTGTAACGCTGCAATTCTCAAAGTCAATCAGGCAGGTAGTCTTTATGATGCCTTTGAGTTTGCAAAAATAGCAAATCAAAATAACATAAAATTAATCACATCACATAGATCTGGTGAATCTACAGATTCGCATATTTCTCATATAGGATTAGCAACAAAGTCAAAAATGCTCAAAGTTGGCATAGTTGGTGGAGAAAGAGTGGCAAAATTAAATGAACTTATACGACTATCAGAGCATGATTTAATACGCGGTATGGCAGAGATTTAAAATCGCTATGAGTGAACAAGCAGAAACCACAGAGATCAAGAAGAAGATTCTATCCACAGGAATCAGGGTAGGAACTCCAGTTAAAACAAAATTCATGACACCATTCATCACAAAAGCTAGTCCCGAAGGACTATACATGTTAGATATCGATATAACTTTAGAGAAAATTAAGACAGCTGCCAAATTCATAAATCGTCTTGGAACTGACAAACTCATCGTTTGTTCTGCCAGACAATATGCAAATACACCAATTGAGAAATTTTGTGAAATGTTAGGATCTAAAAAATTGTTAGGCAGGTTTATGCCAGGCACTCTTACAAATCCTTCATTACCATACTATATTGAACCAAAATTGGTCCTAATTTCTGATCCTCAAGTAGATGTACAAGCAATTACCGAGGCAACTAATGCAGGCATTCCAGTAATTGGAATTTCAAACACAGATAACATTACATCAAAATTAGATTTGATCATTCCAGCAAACAATCGAGGAAGAAAAGCTCTTGCCACAGTTTATTGGTTATTGGTTCGTCAAATTCTCATAGAAAGAGGAGAATTAAAAGAAGAAGAGTCAATGAAATACGAAATTGATGACTTTGAAACAAAGATAACGGAAGAGGAAATAGAGTAATGCAAACTAGAACACCGGCAGTAGCCGGAATGTTCTATCCCGGTGAAAAAAAAGAATTAAAAAAATCCATCAAAGAATGTTTTTTACACAAATTTGGTCCAGGTAAAATCCCACCATCTAACATTAAAAAGAAAATTTTTGGAGTGATTTGCCCACATGCAGGATACATGTACTCTGGTCCAATAGCATGTCATTCATTTTATGCAATCTCATCAGATATGCCAGAATTATTCATAATAATAGGACCCAATCACTGGGGAATTGGAAGTAGCATTGCTACAATGAAAAATTGTAAATGGAATACACCATTGGGAGATGTAGAAGTGGATTCAGAAGCAGTAGATGAAATTTCTCATCTAACAGAAATAATTGACATTGATTATTTTTCTCATATACGAGAACATAGTTTAGAGGTACAGATACCCATACTGCAAGAAATGTATTCAAATTTTAAAATATTACCAATAGCTATGATTAATCAAAATAATGATGCCGCTAAAGAATTAGGATTAGCAATTGCAAGAATTGCAGAAAAAAAGAAGGTCATGATCATTGGCTCTTCGGATTTTACTCATTATGAACAAAACGAGTTTGCACATGAACAGGATATGGCTTTGATTGAACCGATATTGAAATTAGATGTAAAAAAATTTTATGATATTTTAGAAGAAAGAAACGTAAGTGCTTGTGGATACGGAGCCATTGCAACCACAATGATAGCAGCTAAAGAATTAGGTGCTACCAAAGGAGAATTGCTCAAATATGCTACAAGTGGCGATATTACAGGCGAGACAAGTTCAGTTGTTGGATATGGATCAATAGTGTTTACTTGAAATCGAATGCTTCTGCACCTGGAAAGATAATTCTTTTTGGGGAGCATTTTGTAGTTTATGGAGTAAAAGCAATACTATGTGCAATAAACAAACGAGTTACAGTGAGTGCCAGTAAAATACAAGAAAATACTATTTCAATTAAATCAAACATAGGAGATTTGAATATGCCACCAAATCTACCAATTATTGAAATAAAATCACCTTTAAAGCCATTTTATTTTTTAGCAAATAAAATGATAGAAAAATACAAACAAAAAACAGGAATACAAATAATAGTCAAGTCAGAAATTCCTTTAGGGGTAGGCTTAGGTTCATCTTCTGCGTGTTGTGTTGCAGGTGCAGCTGCTATTTCCAGATTATTTTCTGAAACATCAAAGAAAGAGATTCTTGAGTTGGCAATTGAAGCTGAAAGAACTATTTTTCAAAATACATCTGGTGCAGATTGTACAGTCTGTACTTTTGGAGGAATTATGGAATATGATAAAAAAAACGGATTCTCAAAAATAAATTCAGAGTCGATATTTCATCTTGTAATTGCAAATTCAAAAATTGAGCATTCTACAGAAACAATAGTTGCAAATGTAAAACAATTCAAAGAAAAAAATGAAGAAAAATTCTTCAGACTATGTAAAGACGAATCAGATCTGATCAATGATGCTTTGATTCTTTTAAAAAATAATGATTTAGCTGGTCTAGGTAAAAAAATGTTAAAAAATCAGGAATATTTGGAAATGATAGGTACATCCAATGAAGAATTACGTGCAATGATTGAATTAGCACAAAAATCATCATTTGGAGCAAAGATAACAGGTGCAGGTGGAGGTGGATGTATCATTGCATTAACTGATGAATCAAATTTAGAGAATGTAATTGAACAATTTAAAAAGAAAAACTATGAATGTTTTTCTACAGAAATTGACTTCAGGGGATTGGATACTTTTTAATGGAATGAATATTTGGTGACAACATGATTCTAATAAAAATGGGGGGTTCAATTATTACTAATAAGGAAAAACCACTATCCCCAAGGAAAAAAACGATTGAAAACATTGCCAAACATCTAAAGAAAATAGACGAGCCAATAATAATTGTTCATGGTGGTGGTTCTTTTGGACATTATTGGTCTGTAAAATATGATATGCACACAAAACCAATGAGGTACAACGTACATGGTGTATCTATTGTTAAAAATTCAATGATTGAATTAAATAAAATAATTTTAGACATATTTCTAAAAAATAAATTAAATCCATATTGTCTTCCACCAACAGATTTTATGTCAGGAGACAAACCTATTACAAACAAAGTAAAAGAAATTAAAAAAATTGCAAACGCAGGATTGATTCCAATTACTTTTGGAGATGCACTTTGGTATGGTCATAAAAAAACATACATTTTGTCAGGAGATAAAATCATGACGCATATTTCAAAAATTCTAAAACCAAGACTGAGTATTTTTGCTCTAAATGAGGACGGATTATACTCTGATCTAAAATCAAAAAAATTAATTCACGAGTTAAAAGGAGAAAATCCAATTATTTCCAAAAATAATATGGATGTTACGGGAGGCATGACTAGAAAAGTAGATGAAGCAACAAAAATTTCAAAGATGGGGATAGATGTATTTTTTGTAAACGGTAACAAACCTGAAAGAATTGTGAAAGCGGTTAAAAATAGGAAATTTGAGGGAACTGTGTTTAGAGGAAAAAGAAATGGGTAAAGAATATCTTGTTTTAGTTGATAAAGATGACAATCCAATTGGCTCAGAAGAAAAAGTAAAGTGCCATTTACCAAATGGCAAGCTACATAGAGCATTTACAGCGTTATTATTTGATAAAAATGGTAGACTGGTTCTAACTAGAAGAGCCAAAGAGAAAATGTTATGGCCTGGAGACTGGGATGGAACGGTAGCTAGCCATCCAAGAGAGCCTGAAACGTATGTCTCATCAGGTGAAAGAAGGATGCCAGAAGAATTAGGTATCTCGTGTAAGTTAGACTATTTATTCAAATTTGAATATCATGTTCCGTATAAAGACATAGGCTCAGAGAATGAGATTTGCGGTACGCTTGTTGGAATAGTAAATGAAACAATTCAATTTAAGGTTGTAGAAGGCGAGATAGATAAAATCAAATGGATTTCAGCGAATGAATTACTTTCTGAATTGAAAAATAATCCAAAAATATATTGTCCTTGGATGTTAATTGCATTAGAACTATTAGATAAATCTGAAAAATCAATGTTAAAAAAATACAATAATGTTTTATCATCATGGATAAATCCAGAGTTGCAGAAAGAATTGCAAAAAGCAATAAGAGTTCATCTTCCAGACGATAAATGGAGATTAGTGAAATGAAAACTATTGAAAAAAATGCTAATAGTGTAAACAAATATCTAAATTCCAAACTAAAGGGAAACCCCAAAATACTTTATGATGCAGCAGCACATTTGATTATTCATGGTGGAAAAAGACTCAGACCACACATGGTGATTAAAAGTTGCCAGATTTTGGGAGGTAATGCATCAATTGCAATGCCGGCTGCAAGTGCAGTAGAAATGATACATAATTTTACTTTAGTTCATGATGATATTATGGATAATGATGAAATGCGTCATGGTGTACCTACTGTTCATAAAAAATTTGGAATGCCTATTGCAATATTAGCTGGCGATGTGTTATTTTCAAAGGCATATCAAATAATTTCAGATTCAAAATTATCAAATGATGCAACAAATCAATTAGTTTCCAGATTAGCAAAAGCATGTGTAGATGTATGTGAAGGGCAATTATTAGATGTAAAAATGGCAGAAGAGAAAAGAATTCCTTCACAAAAAGAGTACATTACAATGATTGGAAAGAAAACTGCTGCGTTATTTGATGTATCATGTTCGATGGGAGCAATTTGTGCAACAAGTAACAAAAAAGACATTTTGAATTTATCAAATTTTGGGAGAAATTTGGGAATTGCGTTTCAGATTACAGATGATCTTATCGGAGTTATGGGTGATCCAAAAATTACAAAAAAACCAGTTGGGAACGATCTAAGAGAAGGAAAGAAATCACTTCCAATTCTCATGGCAATTGAGTCAGCAAAAGGAAAAGACAAAAAAACAATTCTCAAGGTTTTCGGCAATACAAAAGCAACAAAAAATGACCTCACAAATGCGGTATCTGTGATACGTTCGCTTGGAATAGAGGAAGATGTGAGAAGTCAAGCTTTAGAATACGCAGAGAGGGCAAAAAAGGCACTTTCAAAATATTCAGGTTCTGCCAAAACAGAATTAATAGATCTCTTAGATTTTGTGGTAAAAAGGAGTCTATAACTTGGATATAGATTTAAGAAAAGAAATTCGAAGAATAGCTCTGCAAAATGCATTTGAGCATGAGGGGAAAACTCAAGATAAAATAGTATTAGCAAAAATACTTGGAACAAAACCAGAGTTCAGATCGAAGGTAAAAGAAATTATCGGAGACATTACAGAAATTGTTGCCGAAGTAAATCAGATTTCATTTGAGGAGCAAATGAAGGAAATAGAAGAAAATTTTCCAGAAATTTTGATTCCAAAAGAAAAAATTGAGGAAAGAGAAGGATTACCTCCATTAAAAGGAGCAGAACAAGGAAAAGTCATAACAAGATTTCCACCAGAACCAAATGGATATCCGCATATAGGACATGCTAAAGCAGCTATCATTAATGCAGAATATGCAAAGATGTATGGAGGTAAATTAATTTTGAGAATGGATGATACAAATCCAGAAGCTGAAAGAATGGAATACCATGCTGCAATTAAAGTTGGGCTTGATTGGTTAGGAATCAAATTTGATATTATAAAAAATACTTCAGACGATATGGAGTTATTTTATAAAAAAGGAATGGAATTGATCAACTCTGGAAAAGCTTACGTCTGCACTTGTAAAAGAGAAGACATTAGCAACAATAGAAAGGAAAGGAAATCATGTAAATGTAGTAGAGGGGACATTAAACAAAATACTCATGGATGGGAAAAAATGTTTGAAAAATTTAAACCGGGAGATGCGATTGTAAGATTTCGCGGGGATATGAAAGCAGATAATGCAGTAATGCGTGATCCTGTATTATTTAGGATAATCGATGAAAAACACTATAGATTAGGAAACAAATATCGAGTTTGGCCTAGTTATGATTTTGCAGTAGCAATTGAAGATAGTAGTGATGGAGTTACGCATGCATTTCGTTCAAAGGAATTTGAATTGAGAAAAGAGCTAATTGATGCAATATTAGACGCACTTAACATGAGAAAACCATATCAGGATTTCTTTTCTAGGCTCGAATTCAAGGGAATGCCAATTTCTAAAAGAATACTCAAACCATTGATAGAGGAAGGAAAGGTATCATGGTATGATGATCCAAGATTACCTACTTTAGAAGCACTCAGAAGAAGAGGGATCAAACCAGAGGCAATAAAAAAATTCATTTTATCTTTAGGATTAACTAAGGCAAACACACTAGCACCGTTTGATGCACTTGAATCATTTAATAGAAAATTTGTTGATGCGGATAGCATCAGGTTATTTATGGTTAGCAGACCAAAAAAACTTACAATTAAAAAATTACCATTTTCGTTTGTAGAAATTTCAAATCATCCAATAAATGATATGGGTAAAAGAAAAATCGAATTAGATGAAAACATCTACATTTCAGGAGAAGATGCTGAAAACATCAAAGATGGGACTCGGATCAGATTATTAGGATTAGGTAATATTTCAATATTAAAAAACAATGGAGAGTTAGTTGGCGAATTCATAGAAGGTGGAGATATGACAGACATACAAAAAATTCAGTGGGTTCCACAAAAAAATGCACATATAATCAAAATTCTTATTCCAAAACAATTATTCATCGATGAAGAATTTAATGAAGATAGTTTAGAGGAATTGGAAGGATATACAGAACCGCATTACTTGCAATTAAAAGAGGGTGAAGAAATTCAGTTTGTTAGATTTGGATATTGTAGAAAAGATTCCCAAAATCAAGCAATTTTTACCCACAAATAAGTGAAGATTATGAAAATAGCGCGATTGTTCCATGAAAATAGTGAAACATATGGTTTTGTGAAAGGAGATAAAGTTTCAACAAAAGATGAGATAACTTACAAGACAGGAGTTCCAATTCCGCAAAGCATCAAAGATTTTCTTTTT
>DASSYQ010000038.1:0-7843 GCA_035703205.1 Nitrosarchaeum sp. | reverse complement strand
CTTACAACAGTCATCATCTTGGTGGCTTCAGTTGTACTTGGTTCAGGAGTTGTTTTGTATGGTGCCAGTCTTTTCCAAGGCGGTACCCAGACAGAGTCAATTTCAGTATCAGGAGTAAAAGTATGGGTACACGGCACAGACTCAACAGGTTTAGCTTGGGGTGCAGCAGGAGTTAGAAACTCAGGAGATAAAGTAGTCTCAATAGACAAGATCCAAGTACGAGGTACAGATGTTCCATTTTCATAGTGGTATACAGATGCATCAGTGTCAGGTACATTATTCCAGCAAGCACTTAACTTTACAGGTTGGGCTGGGGCTCCGTCTCCTTCAATAACAAAGGTAGGAAGTTGTTTAGGGGATACAAATTATTTGTGTGTTGATTATGATGCAAGTGGGGCAAACACAGAAACTATTGTGGCAGATGCAGGTACAGATCCAGTTTCACTCGCACCAGGTGCTTCAGCAATTATCTACTTCAAGTTAAATAATGCAACTTTGACTACATTGGACTCTGGAGAAGATGCAAGTGTCAACATATTTGCTGGTAAAACAGGTGCACCTCAAAGCGCAACAGTAGAAGGAAAAACAAACACAGGATAAGGTGTTTTTTGTACTTATCCAAAAATATTCATCACATTAATAGTTGGTCAAAAAGAGTATGTATTGTAATGTTTCATACTGCTTGATATAACAAAATGTACTAATTTTTAATAGGTTGAAAGTCACTTTTTTGTTACTGATTGTGGTTTGCAGTATGTTTGTCATGCCTGTTTATGCTCAGACAACAGCAGAATTTGGATATCAGTTACATCCTGAGAAATTATTAGAAAACACAGTTGGAACATTACAGATTTTTGTGACTTCAAATGAAATGATGGTACCAAGAACAATAAATGATCTCAAAGTAATAAGTTCAGATAATTCAATAATTCAAGTAATTGGTATTGAAGAAAACAATAATGGATATACAAAGAATGTGCAAATCAAGGCAATCAAACCAGGAATCACAAATATTGCATTGGCAGCACCTGGATTTTCATCAAAAGAAATAACATTAGAAGTATTCAATAACAATAATCATCCTACTCAGATTTTGATGAAAATTACACCTAACGACTTTCCAATAGATGGACCAAAATTTGGATATGTAACTGTTGAATTAGGAACTACAGGTGGATTACCAACAATTGCGCCAGACGATATTACAATACATTTAGAAACTCCAAATGAAGATGTAGTCAATCTAAAAAATCAAGAATTAATAATTAAAAAAGGAGAATACTTTGCCATAACAGAATTTGACATAATAAATTCAGGAGACGCAATTATTTTTGCAGGTGCCGAAAACATGAAAAAAGTTAGTGAGTTTGTTCATATACGTAAACCCGTAGATCCGTTGAGTCTTAATTTATTGGTCATTCCAGAACATTACAGTAACAGCGGTTCTAAAGGTTATGCAATAGTACAATTAATTGACGGTGAAGGTATTCCTGTTAAAGCTGAAGAAGATATTAGCATGAAATTAGGAGTAGAAAATCCAAATGTGTCAGTTAACACAAGTCATGACTTTGAAGAAATTCAATTTAGCAATAAAGAACTCATAATTAAAAAAGGAGAATACACAGCATATACTACATTTACACCCAGGCCAGATCTTGGAGAATTTACTGAGGACACTGCACAGACATTTAACATGTTTATTTCAACTAATGATTATCTGACAACAGGAGATTCATTTACTGTAACTTATGATCAAGTTGGTGGTTTAGAGGGCGAAGGCCCATCATTTACAACAGCACTTCCATTTTTAACAACAGGTGAAGAAGAAATCATTGCAGTAACATATTTTGAAACAGATATTGAGATTTCAAGACAGACAGGATCTAGTGTATTAGGGACATCAAGTAGAGAACTTGTTACAGTAACAGTTCCGGTTACTGCCAAACAAGACTATCCGATTAACTTTGCATCATCAGAATCAGATGTAGTTGATCCAATTAACCCAATTATGAAAAAAGGAGAAAACATAGTATTAGTTTTCGGAGATACTGGGACTGTTGCTCCTGATGATTCGGTGTTATTTTACATTACAGATAATGAAGGAGTAAAAACAGTAACGGGAGATCCTAGAGGTTCAACAGAAAACGATTTAAATTTAATAGTAGAGCCATTGATACCGGTAATTTTATCAGAGAATGAATTTCCAGTCCTAGTATATTTATCAGATAATACTGCAACAGAAACTACTGAAACAGAAACTACTGAAACAGAAACTACAGATAGCGAAGGAGAGGATGCAAGATTGGGAGTAACTCCATTCATCAAAGACTCAGTTCTAACTTTAACCGCAAATGATTATGTTGATTCAGAACCTAAGACAATAAAAAAGAATCAGCCTTATGCGTTGTTGAATTTATTAACAAAAGAAGTAGGAACTAATGAACTGTCTTTTCAAGTAGACAAATTTGAAGGGACTATGACAATGACTAGTCACACCACAGAGCCTGCAGAGATGCATCTATCATTTGCAAAAAATCTTTTGGCAAACACTGAAAGTTTAGCTACTATGCAATTATTGGATTCTGTTGGAAATCCAGTGTATGCAAAAAAAGACATTTTGATAAAAATAGTCTCAAACGATGAATCTGTTTTAAAAATTCCAGAGGAAATAACAATAAAAAAAGGAGAATATTTCAACACATTCGAACTTGAATCAAAAAATGAAGGAGTTATAGAACTTTCATTATTATCTGAAGACATGCCTTTATCAAAATACGATATCAACATAGTAGATATCAGTCCAGTCATATCCCTAGATTTACTTGGAGGTTTGAATTGGAATGAAAGAATAGAAGCAAAACTATCAGTCACAATACCAGAGATAGAAACATCACTAAATGGATTTAAGGTAGAATGGGTTGCAGAGGGAGGCGAGGTTCTAAATAAGGAAGATACAACAAATAGTGAAGGCATTGCAACATTAAACATTCTTGCAAATGACAAGGAAACTGTAACGGTTACAGCAACAGTGTCAGGTAATGGGCTTAGTTCATCAACAGTTTCAAAAACAGCACAAATACTAAACATGCCGGTAGAAACACCCCAGGAGGCAAACCAAGGATTCAGCATAGATAATTCAAATATGATTTACATAATAATACCAGTTGCAATAGGGGCAGTATTGTTTATCTTAAAACGTACTGAAAGACTAGATACGATAACTGAAAAACTAGGCATTGCAGAAAAATTTGAAAGTATTAAAGAAAAGATCACTAACATAAGAAATCGTTGATTTCAAATTAATTTTGAAGATATGGCCAGTCGTAACAATATTTTATCAAAGAATATAGAATACAAAACATCCAAAAACTATGGAAAAACAATTGATTGAATCATTATTGAATTACAATACAATTGGAATTGGATTAGCCCTTGCTATGTTAATTATTGGTTCCATTATAGATATTTGGAAAAGAGAGATTCATGATTATTATTGGATTGGATTTGGAGTTGTTGGAGTTTTATTAGTTTTTATAAATTCAGACATCTTACCATATCTACTCAATATTGGAATAGCATTAATCATAGCACCGTTTGTGATTTTTATTTGGAGAATTGGACTATTTGGAGGTGCAGATGCATTTGCACTAATTGCATTGGCAGTAATTGCACCAATGGCCACATTTTCTGAAAATCCTGTAACGCCATTTACATCTTTATCAAACACCGCAATTTTGTTTGTTATGCCATTTTTTGTAAATATTCTTAGAAATACTGTATCCATTGCAAGACATGAGAATATTTTTGAAGGATTTGAAGAAAGTCAAATTAAAAAAATCTGTGCCATGTTAATTGGTTATAGATCTAAAAACCCAAAATTTTGTTTCTCTATTGAAAAAATTGAAAAAGGCAAGAAAAAGATAAACCTAACATTTCATCACGCTGAAAATCAAGAGTATTGTACGACTCCAAATACATGGATTACTCCGGGAATACCTTATCTCCTATTAATTACGGGAGGGTTTATTCTGCAGTTAACATATGGAGATATTTTATTAAGTTTCTTTATCAGGTAGATAACAAAATTAATCAGAATCACGCCTAAGTTTGAATCTGTAACATGTAATAACATACATCCTCTTATGTTTCAAAAGTTGTAACAATTTCTAATGACAATAGAATCTCTTGTAGAGAACATGTTTGAACTTGATAATCCAATAAATGAGCTAAACAGATTGCTTATCAAATATGATCTGACACCAAATCAGGCCAAAGTGTATCTGTATCTTAGTAAAATGGGCATAAAAACAGCCTCAGAGGTATCAAAGTCACTTAAAATCCCAAGAACTGAGACATATCATTTACTTAGCACATTGCAGCAAAAAGGAATTATTTTTTCAGTGTTTGGCAAACCAACAAAATTTAATGCAGTTGGAATTGATGAATCAATTGCAATTTTAATAAATAATGAAAAGAATAGAATAAACGAACTAGAAACAGGAAAAGAGAACATCATAAAATTATGGAAGATGGTTCCAAAATACTCAGGAAACAAAGAAAAATCAGATGAAAATAAATTTCAGACGCTGCAAGGGAGAAATTCAATACTGGTAAAACTAGAACAGATGATAAAAGAATCGTCAGAAAACATACTAGTGTTAGGAACTGAATCTGATTTTAAAAAATTTTATCATACAGAATTTACCAATCTTCTTAAAAAAACAAAATCAGAATTAAGAGTTCTTTCAGATTATTCCAATAAAGGCACGCATATTTTTGAAGATATTCCATCTAAAAAAATTAAAAAGCTAGATGATAAAAATAGAGAAGACTTTTGCTTCATAATCAAAGATGACAGTGAAGTAATTTTCTTTGTTAGCAATTCAGAGGTAAAAGATATGATGGCACTTTGGACAGACTCTAAAACATTTGTGACCACATTAAGATCATTATTTAGTTTAATATGGAAAAAAGCACATCGCATAGACGAAACAAATGCAGAATCGTTGTTAGGTTCTGAAATCACATACGAACACCGATTACGAGAAATCGAACAAGAAAAAATTATTTTGAATTATTTACAAAAGAATTTCAAATTGCCAGAAAACAAAATAGGAGTTAGGAAATGAGCAAAAATCTGATAACAAAAGACAATAAAACAAACGCAAGTCAATTGAATATTTTGATAATCGACGATAACGAACAGATAACAAAAATGCTTACAACATTTTTAGAATTAAAAAACCATAATTGTACAGTTGCAAACGATGGAAAACAGGGATTAGAGTTAATTCAAGAAGGCAAACACGATGTTGTTTTATTGGATTTGGCCATGCCGGAATTTGATGGATATTCAGTCATAAAATCATTAGAGAGTAAAGATCAGTTAAAAAACCACAAAATAATTGTGTTTACAGCATCTACTATCACTCAAGATGAATTAGATGAATTAGTCAGTCGTGGTGTTACTTCATATATTTTAAAGCCAATTGACATTGATCTGCTTTTATCAAAAATTATCGAATCTGCAGCTTCCTAGATTTAGGGAGTATTAGTTAAAATGATTCCAATTAAACATATTTTATTTCTAGTTTCAGGAGTATCTAGTTTTATAATATTTTACATGGGATTAGTAAACTATCTCACTGCAGTAGATAATTCTACTGGAATTATTTTGTTGATTTTTGCAACTGCAGTTGCAGCTGGAACGTTGTTAAGTACAGTATATATCTCCAAAAGCATTACAAAACCAATCGAAAAGCTTGCACAAAACATGACAGAGTTTTCCAAAACAAACAAGATTACAAACAAAAAACCAATTAATACAAACATAAAAGAAATTCACGAGCTAAATGAGAATTTTCAAAGTATGGGACAAAAAGTTGAAAAAACAATATCGGTCCAAAAAGAATATGTTGAGAAACTAAAAGAGATTGACAGAAAAAAAGTAGAGTTTTCATCCATGGTATCACATGAATTGAAAACACCACTAGTGCCAATCCTAGGATATGTCCAGATGTTACAAAAACAGGAATTAATGGGAGAATTAAACAAACAACAACTAGATGCAGTAGATGAAATTTATTCATCAGCATTAAAACTGCAAAGATTAGTTGGAGATATTTTAACTACACAAAAATTGGATCTTGGAAAACTAGAATTCAATCAAGAAAACATAGATGTCTCAGAATTATTAAATTCCATAATAAAAGATTTTAACCCTATTGCCAGTCAAAAAAATGTTCGTTTAACAAAAGACAATCCAGAAAACACAGTCATCTTTAGCGATAAAGACAGGATAAACCAAGTTTTTTCTAATTTGATTAAAAATGCAATAGATTTTGTAGAATTAGAAAAGGGAGAAATAACAATTGGAGCAAAAAATGAGAAAAATATGGTAAAGTTTTTTGTAAAAGATAACGGTGTTGGGATTTCAGAAAATAATCAAAAAGAGATTTTTAAGAAATTTTATCAAATAGATACATCTACAAGTAGAAAAAGAAATGGCAGTGGGTTGGGCTTGGCAATTTGTAAAGGAATCATAGAAGGCTTAGGCGGCAAGATATGGGTAGAAAGCAAAGAAAATGTAGGAACAATATTTTACTTTGAGGTTCCAAAACAACCAATCAGACTCAATAGTAAAAAATAAGCCCAGAAAGTAGACAAAATTCAGGGTAATTTTGAAATTTCATCCAGTATGAAAGGATTCTCAAGAGATGACAGATCTCCAAGAGGCATACCCAATAGTTTTGCTTTCAATAGACGACGCATGATTTTTCCAGTTCGAGTTCTTGGAAGATCAGATATTTGGTAGACGATTTTTGGACGAGATATTTTGCCGATTTTCTCGGCAATATAATCAGATATTTCAACCTCCAAGCTAGTTTCCGACTTGTTTTTTGTTACAAAAAAAACAATTATTGCTTCACCAGTTATATCATCTGGAATTGCAATAGTTGCAGCATCTGAAATTTTATTATGTGAAATTACAGCATGTTCAATTTCAGCGGTACTCATTCTGTGACCAGAAACATTGATGACATCATCTGCTCTTCCCTTCATATACCATAATCCATCATTATCAACAAAAACATAATCACCATGAAACCAAATATTTTCAAACCGTGACCAATAAGTTTGAAGGTAACGCTGTTCGTCATTTAGCAATCCTTTTGTCATTGCAGGCCATGGAGATTTTATCACAAGATATCCATTCTTTTCAGAAACAGATTTTCCATGATCATCAAAAACATCAAGATTCATTCCAGGGCAAGGGATTCCAACCGTTGACGGTTTTAGTTTCATTCCAGGAAAGACAGATAACATTGCTCCACCTATTTCTGTTCCTCCAGATAAATTCATGATTGGGATTTTTTTGTTGCCGACTTTGTCAAATAACCACCACCAAGAATCTTCATCTAATGGTTCTCCGGTAGTAGGAATGTTTTTGATTTTTTCAAATGTGTGTAATTTCAGTGGTTCAACGTTATTTTTTTTATACAATCTTACTGCAGTTGGAGATATTCCAAAAATTGTTGCATTGTAATGATACAACATATTCCAAATCCTATCAAAATTTGGATAATCTAATGCACCATCATAGATTACTGCACTTGCACCCCTAATCAAAAGACCATAAACATTCCAAACTAGTCCCGTAATCCATCCGATATCTGCAGGCCATAAAAGAACATCATTTTCATGCATGTCAATTAAAAATGCAGCCTGATATCCTGCAAAAACAGAAAATCCACCATGTGTATGGACTACGCCTTTTGGTTTTCCTGTAGTTCCAGAAGTATACAAGATAAACAATGAATCTTCAGAATCCACAATTTCAGTA
>DASSYQ010000012.1:0-3360 GCA_035703205.1 Nitrosarchaeum sp. | reverse complement strand
GGGAAGAAATGCCGTAGGTTATCTTACAGAATCAATGCATGGAGCTGGTTCACCACAAGCACAGAGAATACAAATCCAAAGACAAATGCAAGTTGGATACAAAAAGAATCTTGCAAAAAAACTTGCAGGAATTACAAACGATATTGAAAAACCAAATGAAGACTCTGAGTATTTCAAACGTGTTTTCAAAACCAAAGATTCAGTCCTTTAAAATCATTATCTTATTTTGTGTAATATGAATATGAAAACTGGATGTTCTTTTCTAACGTTTTCTTTTTTTTAATTGACTGAAAAAATTATTTCTGATCTTTTTCAGACTCTTCTGATTCTTTAGAGAATTTACTTTCATGCTTTGAATACTCGTTATCTTTTTTCAACTTGTCTAATTCTGGAATACTTACAGATGATTCCACACCAGACTCTTTTTGAATAAATGGATCCTGCAAACTTAATTCCTTTTCACTTTTCTTTTTAGACATTTGCTTTACCACCATGATTCCTATGACAATAACAATTATGATGTAATTTATCGGAGGTTTCAATAACTGAGTGACATAACCTACCTGTGGAATTACATATGCAACTTTGCCAATGTATTCTTCTTTGGTAATTGGAAAGTCTGTTCCTGGAATTGAGGCTGGATTTGCATCTCCTTTTGTTCTGATTGTTTTAGGTTCGTCATCTATGATTGCCGCAACTCTATGCACAATTACTCTGTCATG
This sequence comes from Nitrosarchaeum sp., assembly GCA_035703205.1. Classification (GTDB taxonomy): domain Archaea; phylum Thermoproteota; class Nitrososphaeria; order Nitrososphaerales; family Nitrosopumilaceae; genus Nitrosarchaeum. The sequence goes on along the minus strand of DASSYQ010000012.1, from coordinate 2,638 downwards.
TCCTGATGGACGATTAAAGACAATTATATCTCCAACTTGAATGTCTTCAAACGGTTCATGTCCTTGAACAATCAACACATCATACACTTGTAAAACTGGAATCATACTTCCACTAGCCACTACATAAAATGGATTTTGCGTCCCAAATGCAACTTGCAGACCAACCCAAATTGCAATTACTCCTATAGCAACAATTATGATATCTTTGAGTATCCCTTTTGAAATGGATTTTTTATTTAACATCATTGCATCGCCTATAGTTTGATTGACTAAATTTATCCGCACTTATTGTAGCTTGCTACCGCATTCTTCACAGAATTTGGAGCCTTCCTTATTTGAAAACCCACAATTTGCGCACTTTCCTGGCTGAATGGTTTGAGGTACAGATGCTGGACTCCCCAAAAGAATCACTTCTCCTACTTTTCTTATGCTATTCCATGGAATACTGCCTTCAGTCCCATCATTTTTTATAATTAACAACACTACTGATTGATTGGAATCTATTCCAACTTGTTTTGCTTTTCCTACCTTTTTTGCATTTTCGTCATATATTATCAATCCCTCAATTGAGCTAACTGCCGTAGCTGGACCTGGTTGTGTAGCTGACTGTGTAGTTTCTGGTTTTACTTGTACAGGTTCAGGCTGTGAGATTTGTGGTGCAATAGTTTGACTTGCAGTTTCTAGTGGTTTTGCAACTCCGACTTCAACTGTTTCATTTTGTTTTTTGAATTCTCTGTATTCAGCTATTGTTGCGCTGCATGAATTGCAAATGTACTGACCTTTTTCTGCGAGAACTAAATTTTCTGCAACCTCTTCATTTGGATTTTCATATTCGATTTTTGGAGGACCCTCAAATTCTTTTTCACATGTATTGCAAAAATATTTAGTAATTTTTTGACTATCTAATCTTCCAATAGGTGCCAAAAATAGATCTGGACCTCCTAGGTTTCCTTTCATTTGTTGTTGGTCATTTACAGTTGCCATCACATAGCCGCCAGATCCTCTTAATTTTTTAAGTCTAAGTTCAGTACTCATATCTCCGTTTTACTGAAACGACATTTAAGTATATATCACTAAATCTGTTTTTTGATTTTTTTTCCAACAAAAAATATGGTGCTAATTCTGGTGAACATTTTTAGGTACGTTCAATAAATTACAGACATTATGGGAATAACAGAAGTTTCAGATGCAAAATCTTGGGAAATCAATGTAATCAACTCTGATATACCAGTATTTGTTGACTTTTGGGCCCAATGGTGTGGTCCATGTAGGATGGTAGGACCAGTAGTAGAAGAACTGGCAAATGACTATCAAGGCAAAGTAAAATTTGTTAAAGTCAATGTAGATGAGGCCGGCGAATTAGCATCAAAATACAATGTCTTTAGCATCCCAACATTAATTCTCCTTAACAAAGGCGAAATAATTAGTCAACAAGTTGGTGCAGCATCAAAAGAATCATACAAAAATATGATTGATAGAGCATTACAAGCATAAACCATTACACACATTTTTTCATTTTTTGATCCTAAAGTAATTAATATTCCAAAAGTAAAGCATGGGTATGTCCTTTGGCGAAGTAGATACACTGAACATGCTATTTGATAAACTACAAAGTTTGTTTGATGATTCTCAAGGATACTACGAATCATTTCTTGATACCAATAACATGTACAAAAAAGGCCTTCTAACCGATAAAGAATTCTTTCAAAAATTAGGCGATTATGTTGTAGCCTACTCTGCATTAGAATTTCTTGCAATCAAAGTTCTCTTTGAGCTGAAAAAATCTCGTGGTTCTGGTACTGGCAATACTCAATCTCCAGGATTGATGCCAGGAATGGGACAACCTGGAATGATGAGTGGAATGGGAATGCCAAGATCTGGTTCTGCACAAAACCCTGTAGGTGGTCCTCCGGGAATCGTGTCTGCACAACAAGCATTTGGTGATGTTGGAACTCTACCTTCTCCTGATCCTGCCCTTATGCCAAGAAGAATGGTTCCGTCTGGTGGAAGTGGATGTACATCATGTGGCGCATCATTAAGACCAAACGCAAAGTTTTGCACAAAATGTGGCGCTAAAGCATAAAATTAAAAATTCTTTCTAAAACTAATCCTGTGTTGTACCGCATTCAGGACAGAATTTTGCTGTCTTTGATAAAGTTGTACCGCATTCAGAACAAAACTTTCCATCAGAACTGGTTTCTGTAAATGCGTTTCCATAAACATTTGAACTTTTGACAGCACCTGATGGTTCATACTTGTCATCATCAATTAGAATTGGTGCAAAGTCTTGCTCTACCATAAATGTCAGCATTCTTGGAATAGAGTTTTCCTTGTTTTCTGGATCTGGAACAGTGTCTCCTAGCCAAAATGCAAATCTCATCAGTGTGAGTTCCGGAGTAGAAAATGCAAGAGTGTGCTTTGACATGTATTCTTGCGCAGCTTTCTTTCCATCAAAAACCTTCATAAAAATTTGTAATCTTTGTTTATGTATAATAGTTTCTGGAAAAATTATTAATGGACCGGGGGGGAATTGAACCCCCGACATCCTCGTTGCGAACGAGGCATTATACCACTAAACCACCGGCCCTTCCATTACATCTCAGAGATGTGTTTTTATTCATTTTCTAAAAGCCTGCAA
>DASSYQ010000135.1:0-7754 GCA_035703205.1 Nitrosarchaeum sp. | reverse complement strand
GTTCTTTCTCCTATTCCATCAATTGTGGTGTGAATTTGATCTACTCCTGCATCACATGCAGAAAATGCGTTAGCTACTGCAAATCCTATATCATTATGAACATGTGCGTCAAGTGGAACATCTATTGCATCTCTTACTGTTTTAACAAAATTATACATGCCAATTGGACGCATAATTCCGACAGTATCTGGCAAACTTATTCTGTCCACTCCTGCTTCTTCAATTGCCTTGCAAATCTTTAACAAAAATTCTGGCTCTGCTCTGCTTCCATCTTCAACTGTAAATCTAATTTTTAGCCCGTGTGATTTTGCATATTCTACTGTTTCAACAGCCCTGTTCATGGCTTCTTCTCTTGTGATTCGTAGTTTGTCTTTTAGGTGAATATCTGAAATTCCAAGATATGCAGCACACCATTTTGCATCACAGCTTAATGAAATATCTATATCTTCTTTGAGAGCTCTTCCATGAGATACAATATCTGCTTTTAACCCTTGTTTGATAATTGTTTTAGTAGCTTCCTTGTGATCCTTGGATACAACTGGTGAAATTTCAATTTGGTCTACTCCAAAATAATCTAACATCCATGCAATCTGTATTCTTTGTTTGTTTGTAAATGAAACTCCTGGATGTTGTTCTCCTTCTCTTAAAGTACTGTCTAGTACCTTGATCTTCTTTGGATTTTTCTCATATGCATTGTATATGTCTGCATAGTAATTCGGATCTTTCATTACAGAAACCGTTAACATAAATTGAGAATATAAGTATATTCGTACTATTTTCGCTGAAAATGAAGTACCGTGATCCTAATTTAGGCAAGTATAGAAATTATAAACCGAAAGTCGTTTTATGCTACTTTTCTTAAAATTATTACTGTATTGGTGTCAATAACCCCTGGAATTTTTCTTAATGCATCTATGCTACTGTTTATCTCTGAGATGTTTGAAGCGCTGATTATTGTAGTAATGTCGTATTGACCTGTAATCTCGTATACTGTCTTGACTCCTTCTAATTTTGCTAGTCTCTCTGAAACTTTTGATGTGTCTGTTGCAGAATCTACGGATATCAGAACTATGGCACTTGTGGCGTTTTCTTCGCCTATCTCAACAGTGAATCTCTTGATGGTTCCACCGTCTACAAGATTTTTTACTCTTCTTCTAACAGCTGATTCTGATAGTTTTAGTTTCTTTCCAATATCTACAAAAGATTCTCTAGAATCTTCTTTGAGAAAACTAATTATTTTTTCATCTATTTTGTCTTTATACACTATTTTTCTGCTCCTCTTTAGTAAGTACCACATCTAGGGTTTCTAAAACTTTCGTTATGTCTTCTTTAGTTATTACTAGTGGAGGAAGGATTCTCAGAATGTTTCTTCCTGAATACAACATAAGGACTCCTTCTTTCATAAGGTTCATCAAAATATCTTTGACTTCGAATTTCAATTCTACGCCTATCATCAGTCCTTTTCCTCTTATCTCTCTGATTATAGTGTGTTTTTCTTTTAGTTTCTCCAAACCGTCTCTGAATAGTTTTCCCATCTTTTCAGAATTTTCAATCAATCCATCCTGTGTAAGAGCTTGCAATGTTGCTATGCCAGCTGCACAAGAAAGAGGGTTTCCTCCAAACGTTGAAGAGTGTTCTCCTTTGCTCATTGAAGCAAGAATGTCTGGTCTTACTAGAGTTGCACCCATTGGAACTCCACCTGCAATTCCTTTTGCAAGACACAAGATGTCTGGTGCAGTATTCCAATGATCACACGCCCATAGTCGTCCTGTTCTGCCTAATCCAGCTTGTATTTCGTCAAAAATTAGAAGGACTCCTTTTTCGTCACAGACCTTTCTTACTTCTTGTAAGAATCCGTCTGGTGCAACGTTGATTCCACTTTCACCTTGAATTGGTTCTAATATTACAAATGCAGTATCTTCATCAATTGTAGAACGAAGAGATTCAATATCTCCAAATGATGCAAAGGAAACTTTTTCAACTAATGGCTCAAATGCTTTTTTGTATTTTGGATTAAATGTTAATGATAATGCCCCGAGTGATTTTCCATGATATGATCCTTTCATTGCAACCATTCCTTTTTTGCCGGTAAACTTTCTTGCAAATTTTATTGCAGCTTCTATTGCTTCTGCACCGCTATTGTTTAGGTGAACTTGAGTCAATCCTTTTGGTGCAAGACTGATTAGTGTTTTGAGAAATTCTTCTCTGGTTTTATTGTACAGTGAACTGTGCACTGTGATTATTTTGTCTACTTGATCTTTGATTGCTTTTGCAACTCTTTTATTTTGATGTCCGACAATTGCTACGCCATATCCTCCCATGCAATCGATGTACTCTTTTCCATCAATATCCCAAACATGAGCTCCCACTCCTTTCTCAACTGTAACTGGGAATCTCTGATACAGACCTCCCATATAGTCATCTTCAGTCATGTTGAATCACCGTACAGTTATCGTGTGCTATAGCCGCTGATATAGGATTTTCTCTTTGACCGTTTGCAATGAGTGCTTCTTTCACTCCCATATCTAATGCTTCAGTAGCTGCAAGAATTTTCTTTTCCATACCTGGACCTATCTTTGGTCTGATCTCCTTTGCTTCTGCTAAAGTTAATTTAGTTACAAGTTTGTCATCCATTAATAATCCATCTACATTTGTTATGAACAATACTTTGTCACAACCTACACTTCCTGCTACATATGCTGCTGCTCTGTCTCCATCAACATTGAGAAATTCAGATTCTTCGCTAATTGCAATAGGTGAAATTACAGGCGTCAAACCTTGAGCCAAAAGTGATTTGATAAAACTTGCATTGACTTTTGTAATTTTACCTGTGTATCCTCCGTCAATTGCCTGTTTTCGTCCTTTTTCATTAATGATTAATAGTGTTTTTTTTCTTTCTGCTTCCATTACTCTTGCATCAACACCAGAAAGACCGATTGCATTTATTCCGTGCTTTTGAAGCATCTGAACAATTGTTTTGCTGATTCGACCAGATATTACCATTGTAAAAATTTCTGCTGTTTCTTTGTCAGTGTATCTGCTCTTTATTCCACTAGGTGATGTTACAAATCTTGGTTCCTTTCCAAGTTGTTCGCAAACTTTTGTGACTTCTTTTCCTCCACCGTGAACTATGATTAATCCTTCTGTCTCTGCAACTTTTTTAATATCTGCAATAGTTGATGGATGTAAATTATCTACTACACTCCCACCAATTTTGATTGTGATCATTTCTATACTGGAGTGAGTGGTGTGTATCTCAAGCCGTCCATCTCATCAAAACCACACATTACATTCATGTTTTGTATGGCAGAGCCGGCTGCACCTTTCATTAAATTATCGGATGCTGAAATTGCAATCAATCTGTGATTTTCTTCATCTATGTCAAAACCTATATCACAAAAGTTTGAACCGACTACGAATTTTGGATCTGGGAATTTGTACAATCCTTTTTTGTCTCGAATTAATCGAATAAATCTTTCTTGACCATAAGTTTCACGATATATTTTCCATATCTCTTTTTCATCCATATCTTTTTTCATAAATGTGTGATTTGTACATAAAATTCCACGAACTACATCTACTGCATGTGGACTCATTGATACATGAATTTTCTTTCCTGCAATTTCGCTTAATTCCTGTTCTATCTCTCCGGTGTGTCTGTGTTTTGCTGGCTTGTATGGTCTGATTACTCCTGCTCTCATTGCATGAGCAGTTCCTGAACCTGAACCTGCGCCTGATGAACCAATCTTGGAATCAACAATGATGTGCTCTAAATCAATTAGATCATTTCTAATTAGTGGTGCAAGAGCCAACATAGAAGTTACTGCCATGCATCCTGGACAAGAAACTAGTTGTGCTTTTTTGATTTGCTCTCTGTGTAGTTCTGGAACCCCAAATACTGATTTTGGCAAGTAATCTGGATGTGGATGTACCCAGCCATACCATTTATCGTAATCTGCAGGATTGTGCAATCTGTAATCTGCACTCAAATCTATGACTTTTAGTCCTCTGTCGTACAATGCTTTTACAATTTCAGTTGCTGTTCCATGTGGAACTGCGGTAAATACAATATCGCATTTATCTGTCATTTTATCATAGTCTAATTCTGAAAAAGTTAGATCGGTAAATCCTTTCAAACTTGGTTGAATTCTGTGAAGATACTCGCCAACATGCTGTCGTGATGTGACCATTGTGATCTCTACATCCGGATGATTCACTAAGAGTCGAAGTGTTTCTCCTCCGACGTACCCTGATGCTCCTACGACACCAACTTTCATGATACTTCTCCCGTAAGGAAGTGTAATTTATTTCCTAACATAGTTTAAAGCAAATTCTACCATTTCTTTTGGAATATTTCGTCGTGAAACTCTTGCCAGTCCCTTAAACTCTACCGTATTGTTAACTTCATGTACTACCAATCCACGCTTTTCATCCTCCATAATGTCGATCCCTAAAATTCCTCCCCCCATAGCTTTTGATGCTTTTGCAGATATGTCTTCGATCTCTTTTGTGATCTCACATAGTTCTGGATCTGCCCCCAACGCTATGTTTGTTTTAAAGCCGCCTGATGATTTTCTATACATGGCAGCTATTGGCTGATCACCGATTGTGATAACGCGAATGTCTCTTGGTGGTCTGTCGATTAATTCCTGAAGATAGAAAATTCTATCATGCGGACTATCTGTAATATCTCTAATCTCAAATAATGCATCCGCAGTATCTTTGTCTTTTATCTGCATGACACCTCTGCCCCAGCTTCCTATGACTGGTTTGATTACAAGTGGGTACCCTACTTTTTCTATGTTTTCTAGTGCACTCTCACTTGAAAATGAAAAATATGTTTTTGGCGTAGGGACGTTGTTCTTTTTCAAAAGTAAAGTCATGAACATTTTATTTCCACATTGATTGGCCACCTGAAATTTATTGAGTACTGGCACATCCATAAATTCAAGGCTTGCTGTAAAGTGAAGTCCTCTAAAATAACTGACACATCTTTCTAAAACAACATCTCCAAAGTCAAAATCTTTTCTTTTGCTATCTGTATTGACTTGGGTAATTTTGGCATCTAGCATTACTGCATCGTGACCTAGATCTGATGCCTCTTTTTCAAGCATCTTCTCTTCCGTTCTTAGGCGGTCAAACACAATACAGATTTTTGACATTACTCTCCCCAGTCTTCGCCTACGCTTTCTGCTTGTTTTAGCTCGACAGTAGATCCATTTTTCTTTGCGATCTCAAAGTCGGCGCCACAATCAGGACAGGAGATGATTTCTCCAACAGAGGCATCGTCTGGGATGTTAAGAGTTGCATCACATTCTTGACAGTTCATGTTTTTGATGACCTTTTCTTTTGTAATTTATTAGCTTCTGTTGATTGAATTCCCCACAATTCTACAAATCCTTTTGCCAATCTTTGATCAAAAGTTGATTCCGTACCATAAGTGGCGATCTTGTGACTATACAGTGAATATTCTGATTTTCTTCCTACAACACGAAGGCTTCCTTTGAAGAGTTTTAGTTTTACAGTTCCAGATACTGGTTTTTGTGATGTTTGGATAAATGCATCAAGATCTTGTTTTAGTGGGTCTTGCCATAATCCTGAGTATGCAAGGTATGCCCACTCGTCATCGATAATTGATTTAAATTTATTTTCATGTTTTGTGTGGACCATTTTTTCTAAATCTGAATGAGCTTCAATAAGGCATATGGCTCCAGGGGTTTCGTAAACTTCACGGGATTTTATTCCGACCACTCTGTCTTCGATGTGATCAACAATTCCAACTCCTGCATCCCCTGCTTTTTTATTTACATACTCGATTAATTTTATTGGCTCTAGAACTTTTCCATCAACTGCAACTGGAATTCCTTTTTCGAATTTGATTTCCATGTATGTTGGTTTGTCTGGCAAATTTTTTGTTTTTACCCAAATGAATGCATCTTCAGGAGGTTCATTGTAAGGATCTTCTAAAACTCCTCCTTCAATTGCACGTCCCCACAAATTTTGATCAATGCTAAATCTTTTTGCTACTGAATCAATTTCAATTCCATGTTTTTTTGCAAATGCTAGTTCTGTTACTCTGTCTAAATTTTTGTCTCGAATTGGTGCAATGATTGGTAAATCAGAACCGGAACGTAATGTAATGTCAAATCTTACTTGATCATTTCCTTTACCTGAACATCCGTGAGCTAGTGATGTTACTTTTTCTTTTTTTGCAATTTCTAAAACTTTCTCTGCAATTAATGGTCTAGCTAATGCAGTTGCTAGGCAATATTTTTTTTGATAAAGCGCATTTGCTTTAATTGACGGAAAAATAAAATTCTCAACAAACTCTTTTCTTGCATCTATGTTGTAGTGTTTTACCACTCCAAGCTTTTTTGCTTTTGCTTCTATCTTTTTTTGATCATCGCCTTGACCAACATCTACGGTTACTGTTATTACATCCATGTTGTATTCTTCTTGAAGATATTTTATTACAACTGATGTATCTAATCCGCCTGAAAATGCAAGAATTCCTCTTTCAGTCATAAAACACATTTTCCCGTCGTATTTTGGAATTTATCTTTTGTGATGCATCAAAAAACTGAAACATCTCTTCTAAATTTCATCTAACTAGCTTGAGCTAAAATTCGATGATTATTTAACCGCCAAAATATAACGCTGTTTTATGAAAATGCGATCAACTGTTTTTGCAGGAATTACAGGTGTAATATTGATAATAATTGCTGGCGTTTTAGTAAATTCTAATGAAACTACGCATGAAAACAAAATCAGAGTAGCATATTTTCCAAACATAAATCATGCCGTCCCCATTATTGGAATGGAAAAAGGAACATTTCAAAATCAAATTGGAAACAGCACTGTGATTGAATCTGTGTTGTTTGATGCAGGACCTCAGGTAATTGAATCTCTTTTTGCTGGTTCGATTGACATTGCATATGTTGGTCCAGGACCTGCAATTAACGGATTTTTAAAATCTGAATCTCACAATGTAAAAATATTATCTGGCGCTGCAAGTGGTGGTGCTAGTTTCATTGTTCATCCTAATTCTAAAATTGATTCTGTTGCTGACTTTGAAGGAAAAAGAATTGCAGCACCACAAATTGGAAACACTCAGGATATTTCATTGAGAATCTATCTTTCTGAGAACGGACTAAAACCAGCTGAAAAGGGTGGCTCTGTAACTGTTTTGAATTTGTCTAATTCTGATATCTACACATTATTTGCAAAAGGAGATATTGATGCTGCATGGGTTCCTGAACCTACTGCTACAATATTGGTGCAACAGTTAGATGGTAAAAGATTATTCAATGAAGAAGAACTTTGGCCTGATCACCGATTTGCATCTGTATTACTAATTGCTAGAGAAGAATATGTAAATCAAAATCCAGAATTGATAAACAAATGGCTTGAGGCACATCACCAGACAGTAGACTGGATAAACTCTAATCCAGAACAAACTAGAGTGATTTTCATTGAATTCATGAAAAAAGAAACTGGTAAGACTCTTTCTGATAAATTAATTGATGAAGCATTATCTAATTTAGAAATCACTTCTGATCCTATTGCTAGTTCTATTCACACATTTGCTAAAAGAGCAGATTCACTTGGTTATCTGGGAAGACATGGTTATGATTTGGAAGGAATTTTCTTTGACATAAATTCAAATTCCCAATTACAGGAGGTTTTAGTCAATGACAAAACTTGAGGCTAAAAATATTGTAAAGTATTTCAAACATGACAGTCACCGCCTCAAG
>DASSYQ010000114.1:0-8803 GCA_035703205.1 Nitrosarchaeum sp. | reverse complement strand
CCGTTTGTTGTATTTGAAGTAGATTTTGTATTTACTTCTATACGACCGACTTTAGAAACTCGTTGTAGCTCGTTCAGATTCATCTCTGGGCCTAGTAATCCTTCGGTTTGACCGAAGATAGCCCCGATTATATCTGCTCGTTCAACAAGTCCGTCAACTTCAAAGGAAAGTTTAACATGATATTTGACAATTCCTGATTTACTGGACATACTTTCTTCATCTCCTTAATGATCATAATTTTGGTTTTGATTCTCGATATATGAGGGTATCGCAAGGATTTTCAAAAAATAAAGAAATTTTTCAAAAATTGTGCTTGAGAAATATAGTTTACACTAGATAAGATAAAAATGAAAAATAATGTTGTTTATTCAGTGCTAAATGAATGACCGCACGAACAGGATTTTGTAACGTTTGGATTGTTGATTTTGAATCCAGATCCCATTAGGCTTTCAATATAGTCTACGTTTGCACCTTTTAGATGATCAACACTGTAGCTGTCTACAAGTAGCTTGATACCAGTCTCTTCCATGACCAAGTCATCTTCTTCTGGTGCTTTTTCAAAGCCCATTCCATAAGATAGACCAGAACATCCACCGCCTTGAACATAAACTCGAAGGTATTGAGGATTATCGGCTTCTTCTTTCATGAATTCTTTGATTTTCTCAGCTGCTTTTGGTGTAACAGTGATCATTTTCTGTGTTTGTTCAGATGCCATAATAATACAAATTGCGATTTAAATTATAATAAGCTTTTCACACCGAACCTACTAGTAATGCAAGAAAATAAGAAAATTAGGGATAGCTTATTTTTTTGATTTATTTACAAAAGCTGTCATTCGCTCTGCTCTATCAGTATGAGTAAAACAGTTTCTCCAAGCAAGGAGTTCAACTGCAAGTCCAGTGTCAAGATCTGCATTTCTTCCTTTGTTAATTGCAACTTTTGACATTTGAACACCCATTGTAGAATTTGCAGCAATTTGTTGGGCCATTTTCAAAGCTTCTTCTTGTAGAGATGCAAGTGGAACTACTTGGTTCACTAAACCAATTTCCTTTGCTTCATCTGCTTTGATCATTTTGCCAGTATAGACTAGTTCTTTTGCCTTTGCTATTCCCACAATTCTCATCAATCTTTGTGTTCCGCCCCAACCAGGAGGAATTCCTATTGTAACTTCCGGCTGACCAAGTTTTGCAGTATCTGCTGCGATTCTAATATCACAAGACATTGCAAGTTCACAACCTCCACCAAGTGCAAAACCGTTAATGGCTGCAATTGTAGGTTGTCTTACAAGTTCAACTGTAGCAGTTACAAGCTGTCCTGTCTTTGCATATGCAACTGATTCATCTGGAGAAATTTTTGACATGTATTCAATATCTGCACCAGCAGAGAATGCTTTCTCCCCTTCACCAGTTAAGATGATCACTTTAACGCTGTCATCTTTGTCTAGGGCTTCAAAAGTTTTGATGAGTTCTTTTGCAACATCACTATTCATGGCATTGAGTTTGTCAGGTCTGTTTATTTTGACAGTACATATGCCATCAGAAGTAGATGTGGTAACTAGAGACATAATATTTTCCCAAGTTGTGCCGGACTTAAATGTTATCTATTTTCCTAGTACTTTGCCCCATTGAGCTAGTGCAGATGCAGCTGTAACCCAAGTTCGAAGATCACTGTAAACTGGAACATTATGTGCCTCAATCAATTTTGTCATTTTTTCAGTGTATGGACCGCCATTGCCGCCAGCAAGAATTGGTTTTTGTTTTTTATTTGATAATTCAGCTAGATATTCAACTATTGTTTCTTCAAGCGGATCATCTTGGAAAACAAACCAAGGCATAGCGATATCAATATTCTTTTCGTCAAGAAATTGCTGGATGACAAATCTATAATCATCTGCATTTGCACCACCACCTACATCTGCAGGATTACCATTGTGAATTGGAACAGTCGGTGGGAAACGTTCCTTCATTTTTTTGAGAATTTCTGGTGACAACTTTCCAAGAGTAAGACCTAATCTTTCTAATTGATCAATTCCACCAATCATTGGACCAGCACCGTTACTTGTCATAGCAACACGATTTCCCTTTGCAGGAGGCTGCCATGTTAGTGCCTTTAAGACTCCAACTAGTTCTTGATAACTATCAACTGAAATAATTCCTGCTTGTTTGAATGCCCCCATAATAATTGCATTGGAACCACCTAGAGAGCCTGTATGTGATGCAGCTTGTTTTGCACCTGCTTCAGTTCTTCCGCTCTTCCAAATTACGATTGGTTTCTTTTGCTCTTTCATTACACGTTTGGCTGTATTGATGAATTTTCTACCATCACCAAATCCCTCAACGTACAATCCAATTACTTTAGTTTGAGGATCATTTGCGGCATACCATATCATATCTGCTTCATCTACATCAGAACGATTACCAAAACTAATCATCTTAGATAAGCCAAATACATCAGCGCTTTCCAACATACTAATTCCCATAGTTCCACTTTGTGAGAAAAATGCAACATTTCCTAATTTTGAACGGACCATTCTTTCTTGTCCTTGGAATGCACAATCAAGACGATTTGCAGCATTAAACATTCCAATACAGTTTGGACCAATTACACGGATTTTGTGTTTTAGAGATAATTCTTTTACTTCAGCCTCCATTGCAGCTCTGTCACCACCAAGCTCTTTTCCTCCACCTGAAACGATTACAACATTGTGAATTCCTTTGTTTGCACAAATCTTCATAATTGGTCCGCATTCTGCAAGATCAATACAAACAACAACCAAGTCAACCTTTTCGTTAATTGCATCTAGTGATGGATAACATTTGATTCCAAGAATTGACTCTTGTTTAGGATTAATCGGGTATACTTTACCTTTGTAGTCCTGTTTTCCAAGTGCAACTAATACGGAATTGCCAATCTTTCCAGGTGTTGCAGATGCACCTACTAGTGCAACAGATTCTGGAGTAAAGAAAGTCTCCATTGATTCAATGTTTGGTTTAGCTTTTGAGATAGAATTCTTTTTGATTTCGTTATTTAGAAGAATTTTTGCATCTACTACAAAGTGTGATTTTGGATAAACAACTACTGGGTTAAAGTCAATGCTGTTAATGTAATCTGCATTTTCTACGCCTAACTTTCCAATTTGCACAAGCATCTTTGCAATCATGTTTGTGTCAATGGATTCACTTCCTCTGAATCCTTTGAGAAGTGCTGAACCTTTTAGTTCACTGAGCATAGATTTTGCATCTGAAGTTGAAATAGGCAGCATTCTGAATGCAACATCTTTCATAACTTCAGTCATAATTCCACCAAGTCCAACCATGATTACCGGACCAAACTGTGGATCGTTTTGAATACCAACAATTAGTTCAACACCTTTTGGAACCATCTTTTCAAGAAGAATTCCTTTTACTTCAACTCCTTTCTTTTTAGATAGTCTGCCATACATGTCTTTGAATGTCTTTTTGACATCATTGACATTATCCAGTCCAACTTTAACACCGCCAACATCAGTTTTGTGTAAAATTTGTGGCGATACAACTTTCATTACGAGTGGAAATCCAATCTTTTTTGCTTGTTTGACTGCTTCTTCAGCAGAAGTAACAAGTGCAAAAGGTGGAACTTTGACACCATAAGTTTTGAGAATTGATTTTGATAATTCTTCGGTGATAACTTTATGATCTGTTTGAATTGTCTCCTCAAAAACTTTTTTTACAGAGTTCATGGTTCGATCGATGAATCAAAAACTCTGTATATTAAACTTTGGTCAAAGATGAAACAGTGATTTGAAATTATTGTAAAAAGTATTCATGTTATTTTTGACAATTGAGATATTTTCATCAATATCAGAGCGAATTTTTTGAGGATCGATGTATGGAATTTCTTGTAATCTTTCCTGTGTTTTATCAAGCCACAGATTAACCATCTCCGCATTTACTTCTAAGTGGAATTGCAATCCAACTGCACTGCCAATTTGAAATGCCTGATTTTGATAATTCTCAGAATGCGCCAATCGTGTAGCTTTTTCAGGTAAATCAAAAGTATCACCATGCCAATGAAATACAGTAAAAGGATCGGTAAATCCAGAAAATAATTTGGAACTGTTATCAATTCTTAAATCATGATAAAATCCGATTTCTTTTTTTGCACCAGGATACACTTTGCCACCAAAAGTTTTTGCAATCAATTGTGAGCCCAAGCAAATTCCAAGTACTGGAGTATTATCATCTACAGATTTTTTAATTAATTTTTGCTCTGCTTGCAGATATGGCAGATCATCATTGGCACTCTCAGGGGCTCCTAAAATCACTACGAGTGCATATTTTTCTTCGGGTAATTTTTCATGTTTTGCATTAACTGAATCAATAACAAATCCATCCTGTTTTAGAAGTTCGCCAAGATATCCAGATCCTTCTATTCGTGTATTTTGCACAACTAAGACTTTGGACACAACTAATTTTTAGCAAAAGCGATTAATATGTTAAAGCAAGCATTACAGTGTGCTTGTAACAGAACAAGAGATTCAAGAGATAAAAAAATTTGTGTTCCAACTAAATTCAATGAAAGACAGTGTAGTTGTAGTGGAAGGAAAAAGAGATGCACATGCATTAAAGAAACTAGGATTTTCAGGCCAAGTAATTGAATTTCATAAATTTGGAGGGATTGTAAATTTTGCAGATTCTGTTGCAAGATATGAGAGGCTGGTCATTCTTTTTGACAGAGACAAAAAAGGAAGATATCTGACAGGAAAAACAATTCAACTTTTACAACGTAGAACAAAAATTGATCTTTCTTTTAAAAGAAAACTCACAGTAATAACAAAGGGAAAGATAAGATTTGTTGAACAACTAGTTTGTTACGAATCGTATCTAGTCTAATTTATGGCCAGATGCCTTTTTGGTTAAATGCTTCAACAACTCGACCTACTGCCAAAGCCATAGTAGCTCGTCTCATGTCAATTTTGTGTTTATTGGCTAGAGCATATGCATCTTTGAAGCCTTTTGTAATGTTACCTTCCATCTTATTTGCAACTTCATCAAAAGTCCAATAGTAGCCCATGTTATTTTGCACCCATTCCAAATATGATATACACACACCACCGGAGTTTGCCAAAATATCTGGAATTACCAAGATTTTCTTTTGGAAGATAATAGGATCTGCTTCAGGTAATGTTGGACCATTTGCAGCTTCGGCAATGATTTTGCATTTTAGATTCTTTGCAATCTTTGCATCAATTTGATTCTCTAATGCACCTGGTACCAAAACATCACATTTTGTTGTCAGTAACTCTTCAGTAGAAATTTTCTTACTTCCAGGGAATCCAACAACTGAACCTGTCTTTTCTTTAAATTCAATTAATTTACTAACTTTGGCGCCATTTGGAATTGAGATAGAACCTTTAGAATCACTTACAGCGATAACTTTGGAACCCATTTTTTCCAAATATTCACCAGCAAATGTAGATGCATTTCCAAACCCTTGTAAGACAACTTTGGCACCCTTTAGATTAAGTTTCAAAGCTTTTGCAGCTTCTCTTACACAATATGCTACACCTAATCCCGTAGCAACATTTCTTGCCAGAGAACCACCCATTGAAATAGGTTTTCCGGTAATCACACCAGGTGAGTAGATATTTCCATTTAGTTTGCTAAATGTATCCATGATTTGTGTCATTTCTCTACCAGTTGTGTAAACATCTGGAGCTGGAATATCTTTGCCAGGTCCAATAATTTCAAATATTTTATATGCAAATCCTCTAGTGAGTCTTTCTAATTCACCTTCACTTAGTTTTTCTGTCTTTGGATTGACATAGATTCCTCCTTTGCCACCACCCAATGGAATATCAACAATTGCACATTTCCAAGTCATCCAAGAAGATAATGCCATGACCTCACGTTCCATGTATTCAACCCCACCTTCAGGGTTGAAATATCTAATTCCACCTTTGTATGGACCCCTATCATTATTGTGTTGACTTCTAAAACCAGTAAACATTCTAATTTGTCCATTATCCATTTTCACTGGAATTTTTACTCTCAAAACTTTGTTTGGTGTTGCCAAGTATTCACGTAGACCTTTGTCCTTAATTCCAAGAACATCACATGCATCGTTGACTTGTTTTGTTGCATTTGCAAAAGGATCTAGCTTTACCAAGATGATCGATTTTGGAATATCATATTATATTAAGTTTAGTTCAAAATATCAGATCGCATATTATTCAATTACGAATTGATTAATGAGAAAAATTAGACAGTGTTGTAAAAACCACTTGCAAATACAAATAGAATTTACTTATTTGTTTGTGTGATTTTATTTAGATTTAGATCTATGTAAATTTCAGTCATTTATTTTCATTACAGGCTGAAAAATTGTTTAAAACAGAATTCTTGGATCTAGCCTGCATCTATCACACGGTGATGGACAATTACCCTTAAATTGACTTAGAGAGAACTTGTCATATTATGATGGCATCACGCGGGTACGATATGACCCCTACAATGTATTCACCTGATGGTAGAATTTACCAAGTAGAGTATGCTATTGAGACAGTAAAGAGAGGAACACTGGCAATAGGTGTTCGTAGTAAAGAAGGAGTAATCATGGCAGTGGAGGAAAAACCACGTGTATTACAAACTTCAAACGTTACACAGAAAATTTTTCAAGTAGATTACCATATTGGAGTAGCAGCCGCAGGATACATTCCAGATGCACGTGTTCAAGTAGATAACGCTAGATTCTTTTCACAAGGAAATAAAATGACTTATGATGAATCAGTAGAAGTTGCAACTGTTGCCAAACATTTAGCAGATCAAGCACATCAATTTACACAATATTCAGGAGTACGTCCAAACGGAGTTGCTTTGATAATAGCTGGAGTTGATCAAAAGGGAGAATCAATCTATGTTACAGATCCTAGTGGAACTTATGTACAGTACGCAGCAATTGCAATAGGTGCAGGTTCTGATGAAGTAAATGCATTTTTGGAAAAACATTACAATTCCAATATGAGTTTGAGCGATGCAGCAGCACTTGCCATTGCAGCAATCAATCTCAAAGCAGAGCAAAAAGAAGGGTTGAATCACATCAAAATGGCCAAAGTTACTACAGAGAAAAAAATATTTGAAAAAGTATCAGAATCAGATTTACAAAATTATTCTAAAAATGCATCTAAATTTACAACATCCTAAATTCAAATTTAGATTTGAAAACTATTCAAACTAGTCCATAAGACGATAAACATGGGATTAGGAAGTTACTGGGGAGAAGTCATAGAAGTACTCCGTGAAATCATACCGGTTTATGACAAAGTAAATTCATACATTTCACTAGGCAAGGATAGAGAGCATAGAAACAGAGGAATTTCAGGCAGAGTGTTTCCAGGAAACAAAATTCTTGATGCAGGATCAGGTTTTGGAAACATGTCAAAAACCGCATTAAAATTATGTGATGGAAAAATTTCAATTACACTTTATGATCCTCTTGTACCAATGTTGAAAAACACTGGCACTCATTTTGAAAAAACACCGGACTTGGTAAACGGTGTTTTTGAACACATCCCATTCAAAGAGGGAGAGTTTGATGCAGTTTTGTGTGGATATTCTCTTAGAGATGCCATCAACTTGAGAATCGCGATTTCAGAAATTCACAGAGTGTTAAAAAACAACGGGAGATTTGTCATAGTAGACTTGGGAAAACCAGATGAAATGATAATCAGATTGGGTGTGTCATTTTATCTTAGATTCATTCTTCCAATACTGGCATTGATTGCAGGTGGAAGATTAGGTTTGAAGTTTGGTACTCTATATGGCACATACAAAAGGTGGCCACAAAACAAAAAGTTGGAAAAATTATTACTGGAAAAATTTTCCAAAGTAGAGTTTGAGAAAGATCTTATGGGCGGAGCAATAATGGTTGCCGCATACAAATGAACAAAATACTGGCACTTGTAAACATCACCGGTTTAATCATAGGTATTTCTTATGGCCTACACGGTCCAATATTACCAATATTTGCAAAAAATGTAATTGGGGCATCATATTCAGAGCTAGGTTTTATCGGACTAGCAAATTTCATTCCCTACATGTTCATTCCAATTTTTGTAGGAATTCTTCTTGACAAATTCAATAACGGGTACCTTCTTGCAATAGGTACTGCAATCAATTCAGCATCAATCTACCTTCTTTCTGTAGCCCAATCTGTTCCAGAAATAATGGGATTTAGAATAATGACAGGAGTGGCTCATGCATTTTTCTGGCCACCATGTCAAGCCATCATCTCCAATCAAAGCAATGAGCAAACCAGGGTCAAAAACATCTCTTGGTTTACAATGTTTTTCGTGATAGGATTTATGATTGGACCTTTATTAGGTACAGTATTTCTTGAAGGACTGGACATCACATACAGAATTCTATTTCAAATTACTTCGTTTATTTTGGCCAGTACCATAATTTTTGCTATTTTGATTTCTAAAAAAAGCATTACAAATCATCATGAGAGATTCTCACTTTCATCAATAAAAGAGATGAAAAAATTTCCAGAGGTGATAATATTGTTAATTTTTAGTACCGCATCTTTTGGAATAATTTTATCAATTTACCCTGCGTTCTTAAATGACAACGGAATGTCAGATACAGATATTCTGTTATTGTATTTTGCTTTTGGAATTTCAAGAGTAATATCACTTGCATTGGCAGGCAGATTTTCAAGAAAGACAAGCCAGACGTTGATTGCAGCTACAATAACCATTTCAGCAGGACTAGCCATATCTGCAGCTTCTGATTCAATCATCATGTTTGCAATAGCAATGGTG
>DASSYQ010000063.1:0-19200 GCA_035703205.1 Nitrosarchaeum sp. | reverse complement strand
GCCAGAGTAATGCGTGGACAATGCATTATGGAATTTTATGTCAATGCACCACACCTAGAAAAAGCAAAAAAAGCACTCAAGAGTGCTTGTGTGAAACTACCAGGAACAGCAACAATCAAAGTTATTCCTTGGGGACAAACATCACCATAAATTTTCTAGATCAGATTTCTTATTTTTAACAAATTCTAAAAATTCTGCAAATTCAAATTCTGTGGGTTCTCGATTGAGAATTCTTTTTGTTTGATAATAAAAGGCATTGTAAAGTCTTCCAACTACAATTCCAAGTGCAAATGATTTAGAATCATCAATGTTTGAAAGTAATTGAATAAGTTGCTGTATTTCATTCTTGTTTGAAATAGTTTCATGAATTTTTTGCTTGATTTTCTCCTCAAGTATTTTATCCATAGTTTATCTTAGATGTAATAGTTAAAAACAGTTTAATATGCAAATTCGCTCATTATGGTTGTTGCAGTTATAGTACAGTTTGGTTAATATTCGAGCTTGCCAAGTTCGTGACCCGGGTTCAAATCCCGGTAACTGCACCATTTATTTTTGATTGTTTTGTTTTAATCCGTGTTCTATAATCTCTAATGCTTTTTCAGCTTTTTCAGGTCTGGGTAGCTGAATCATAAAGACATTATCTTTTCCGTAATGAGATTTGGGTGATGAAAGTGCAATCATTGAATTTTTTGCAAGTGATTGAAAAAAGGGTAGATCTTTGTTTGCATTGATGAGTAGTTTTTCAACAATTCCTCCTTGAGAAAATGTCAAAACAATTTCTACAAAGACATGTCCGAGTCCGTCTTGCAATATGTTAAGATCAGTGTTAATTGCAAGAGACTTTCCAGCAACTTGAGATATTATTTCATCGTATTTTCTTTCATCTAAAACAATACACGGGATGTCCTTACCCTCAAAATCAAATGTAGTTACACCATCGTGAACTTGTTCGGATAGCTTTTTGAGTTCGTCAGACATTTTTCTTTTCTAACATTGGAACCACTTTATCGCCAGCTTTTATCATAAATGGTGAAATAAATGCAGTGATGATAGATATGACACCTACCAATGGGAACAGAAATGCACTTACCGCGCCAATATCAACACCGGTTTTTATTATGACAATTGAAAATTCGCCTCTTGGAGCAGATAATGTAAATGCGGAGCGAATGGCTTTATCGCGTTTTTGACGGAATAAAAAGTTGCCAAGCAGATTACCACCAAACTTCATACCAATTGCAACTGCAATTAGTGCAATAGCTAGAACAATGTAGTTTTGAAGTTGAGATACATCCATCAAAGCGCCTACGGAGATAAAGAAGATTGCTACAAACATATCCTTAATGGGGCTTGCTAAAAGTTTGGAGACTTCCGATGATTTAGATTCGGCAACCAAGACGCCTGCCAGAAATGCGCCTATGGCAACAGATAATCCAACAATGTTTGCCAATAAAGCATAACCAAAACACACCCCAAGAACGCTCAATAACAAAATTTCATGATGTTCAGATGCAGCAACTCTATCAATTAACGGCGTGATAATCTTTGTTCCAATGGTGAATGTGCCAACAATCAAGCCTGTTGCAACAATAACTACAATCAAAATAGATTCTACAGATACAGTTCCAACCAGTGCAATTGATTGTAAAGATGAAATTAAGATAACAGCAATCACATCCTCTACAATTAATATTCCCAATACAAGAATTGTTGATTCTCTTTTTATTCGTCCCATCTCTTCTAAGATTTTTACAATAACAGCAGTACTAGAGATAGATAGTGCTGCTGCAATAAACAAAGAATCCATAGAATTTAGTCCAAATGAAGTTGCAGCATAAAAAATTGCACCTAATGTGATAAACAGACCAATGGTACCTACACCAATTGCCGTTCTTCCAATACTTTTGATTTTTGCATATGGAAATTCAATGCCAATTACAAAGAGGAGTAAGATGACACCTATTTCAGAAAATAGATGCAATGCAGACACATCGGTTAAGATTCCTACTCCTTCTAGCATGTCAGAAGGACGATTTCCAGGGGGAAGTATCCAAGACCAAAGAGGAGACAGAGGCCCCAACAACATACCTGCAAAAAGATATCCAATGATCAATGGCTGTTTTATTTTAAAGAAGGCAAGAGTCACAATTGCACCGATGATCATGATAAAAGCTAAATCAGTAACAAATGAGGTATGATGAACGTGAGCAATCTGATCAACTAAGCCTGTCGATATTTGATTCAAACTGTCAAGAATTCCAGCAGAATTAATCTGAAGTATAAAATTATCCACGCTATCTTGTAACAAATTTGTTTAAAAACAGTTATGCACATCATTGAAATGGATTTTTAGTTTAAAATTGTAAAGTTGTAATGGTTTGAATCTCTTTATGACTGGTTATCATCAATCTAATTGCAGAATGATGAGTAGGTCAACTGAAAATAATGTAGAAAAATGACCTGGGGTATCTGACTGCATAACTGGTAACTTCACAATGACCTAGACATTAATAGTACGGTACCATACCGTACTATATGATTCAATGTGAATATTGTCCAAGAGGGTTCATAGACACCGCAAATGGACTAGCTGAAAAGACCTTTCACGAGTTACTTCACGAACCAGAAGTTGTCAACAAGTAACTCTTTACATTTTTTATTTTACACCTAACTTTTTTATCATCATATTTTATTGTTAATAGATATGGCTACCAAAGAAACAAAGACGGGTAAAAATTTAGAGAAAACAAAAAAGACGACAAAAAGAGAACCTACACCAGCAGCAATACTAAAAAAAGTAGCATCAGTATCAGACTCTAGCAAAGCATTACAAAAAGAAATCAAAGTAATGTCAAAGATTTTTGGTGATAATCAAAAAGTCCTTGTTTCTATGAAAGAGATGATTGATGCTTTGACTTCAACATTAGAAAACATACAAAGACAGTCAAAGCAAATAAACATTTTAGAAGATGATACTCAGAAATTGTATGCAGGATTAAATCATGTAAGAGCTAAATCAGATCTAGTTACAAAAATTAATGAACAAACATTAAGACTACAAGAAGAAGTAAACAAAATAAACGAATTACAAAAATCATCTCCAAAAGTTCAGGAATTATCACATAGAGTGGAAGAGAGCATGAATTCTATGAGAAACAATTCACAAATGATAATAAAAATAGCACAAAGAATCGATGAGGTAAGAGATGATCTTAGAAAAGTATCTGGAAAAGCAGATTCATTTTTAGACATAGGCAAAGAGATCGATAATTTAAAAAACAGTGTTGACGGAATAATCAAAAAAACAGATAATGTGGAAATAAGTTCACAGTTGATTTCTAGCTTAAATCAAGAACTCGGAAAAATTAAGGATGATGTAAATTCCGCATCAAAACTAAGATTAGAGCTAGATGCAATAAAAGTTGCAATTGACGCAATTGCTGGAAAAGCATCAAAAATTGATTCTTTAGGAGGAGTAATCGAGGGACTAAAACAACAGTTTACCACAATTGCTGTAAATGCAGACTCGGCCTCAAATTTGAGTATGAATTCAATCAAAGCAATTTCCGGAAAAATAGACAAAATTGAAACTGAGATAAATTCATTGGCACACAGGGCAGACTCTACCGCATTTGTGGGTGAGGGGTTAAAATCAGTTCAAGAAGATTTTTCAAATTTCAAAAAAAATGTTTTTGAAAAGACAGACAATATAGAGCAAAAGATCTCTTCTGTATCAGATATTTTAAAACGACAGGACGCATCTACGGCAGAATTTCACAAAAAATCAGATAAAATATTTGAAGAGATGCAATCAGTCAAAAATACCACAAGTAAGGTATCCAAAGAATCATCAAAAGAAATCATGGCATTGCTAAAGTTATCGGAATATCAATCAAATATCAGAATGCATTCAGAATCAAAATATGGAGACATAAAAGATTTAGAAAAAATGGCATCACAAACAGCAGAGATTGTCAATTTGTTTGATAAATTATCAATAGAGGCAGGAGAAAAAATCCCACTGCCACATGAAGTCAGACAATGGGCAATAAGTAAAATTTTAGACTGTGCAGATAAATGGGAGATTAGATTTAGTGACATATTTACGATTTTGACAAATTCAATTGGTAAAGACTTGCTAAAAGAATCAATTAGAATTCAACAAATCAGAGACATTTACGGGATTAGAGCTGTAGATGAAATACGAAATGAATTGAATATTTCCTAAACGCCTGCTGCTTCATCAAATGCAGTTAGTTGATCTTTCTTTCTTTTCAAAGCTGCAAATATTCCCAAAATTGCAGCTATCCACATTGTACTAAATACAATATTAGATACGCTGACAAACATGTATGGAGTGGCATCCATGATATTTTGACGAAGTGCCAAAGAGCGTTCACCTATGTTAGTCATTCCGGTCTGAAATGCCGCACTATCTTCAGATACGCCTGAAATTGTTTCAATATTTACAAGCATGTTATCAACATCACGCTCTATTCGAAGAAAATTTGTAGATTCTGTAGGAAATACCCAGACAGGGTTTTTACTTTCAGGTAATTTTTCCATGACGATTGCTAGATCCTGTTTAATTGCAGTCAAGTGTGTTTTAATAGCAACAGGATCAGCTGAACCAATTATACCATCTAGATTTCCACGTATTCTATCAAGAGGATATACATCTGCATGATAACCATTTATTGCCATGAATCCACCAAAAATTATAATTGCAATTACTCCAACCATTGCAAGTTGATATGTTCTTTTAGCCATTTTTTCTGTCTTGGTTAAAACAGGAATATTGCGGGATTTAATTCTTTTAAATCTTGTATGAGAGAGGCTCATGTAAGAAATATAAAAAAAGCCAACAGTTTGCAGCCCAATAATAGGAGCAAAAATAGGATTGTTGGAAAATATGGAAATTAAAATTCCCATCAAACCATAAATGCCAAAAAAGATCTCAAGCAATGTGGTTTTTGTAAATGGCAAATTGTATGCTTTATCTCGCCAGTTGTCTTCTTTATTGACAATTCCATATTTTGGAGTTCTCAGAAATTCATTTTTCTTTCCAAAAACAGCATCAAATACAGCTACGCTGTTATTTACAGACATTCCTGCATTGTAAACAAGCAATGCAGGCAAAATCTTTGCTTTTGATTTCCAAGATTTATGATACATGCTTTGAATGATTACAATATACGCGCCAGGACCCATGGCAAGATATGTGGCAATTGTCAATGCAGGAATAAAACTAACCAAATAAAGATTCATGTTTGAAGCTAAAAGAACAGGCAATGCAAGAAATTGCATTAGTATAAGAGGATAAACAATATGACGTGTTAGTTGTACAAATGCTTGAATTTTTGCTTCTACACCAACTTTACGTTTTATTGCAATGTCTGTCAATAATTTAATTGCACATTGGATAGAGCCCTTTGCCCAACGAAACTGTTGTCTCTTAGCTGCATTCATTTGTACAGGGAGTTCAGCATCGACTACAATATCAGGTAAAAAAATACATTTCCATCCTTTCATTTGTGCCCTATAGCTTAGATCAAGATCTTCAACAAGTGTAGCAGTATGCCACCCACCTGCATCTTCTATACAAGCACATTTCCAAATTCCTGCAGTACCATTAAAGTTCATAAATAAATTAGAATTACTTTTAGCCTTTTGTTCAATCAAAAAATGAAAGTCAAGACTTAGCGCTTGTGCTTGAGTAATTGCAGAATAGTTTTCATTTACATGTCCCCAACGACATTGAATTAACCCAATATCAGGTTTAGAAAAGTGAGGTATTGCTCTTTTTAAAAACCAACTTGGGGGAATAAAATCAGCATCAAAGATTGCCACAAACTCGGTGTTAGTAGTTTGCATTGCATATTTCAAAGCGCCTGCTTTGTATCCTTTCCTAGTACCACGTCGGATATGTTCAATTTGAAATCCTTGTTTTTTGTATGTGGCTACAACATCAGATAAAAGATCAACAGTTTCATCATCAGAATCATCTAATACCATTATTCTCATTTTTTCTTTTGGATAGTCCATCGCACATACTGCATCAACTAGTCTCTTTGCAACATATCTTTCATTGTAAATTGGCAATTGTATTGTAACTGAAGGAGTTCCCACATTGGCAGTAGGGATTATTTCTTTTCTCTTTATTGAAAGATATGTTAGATAATAGAAATTACAAGTGTAAGCAGTAATAATGATCGCGGCAAAAATAAACAGATGAAAAACAAATTGAGTAAACGGATTAAGCGCCATCGTCTAGTTTCCCAAAGTGCTTAGTCGCTATTTATACTTGCAAATAATTTATTTATTTTTGCTCAAATATCTTGATTGCTTGTGGTGGACAAACACCTTCGCATGCAAGACAAAATATACAATCAGGTTCTTTTGACATTAGAGGTTTTTTCTCAGATGCTGGATTTCCAGGTGTATCAAACCATTCGTAAACTCCAACAGGACATGCTTCAATGCATGCGCCATCTGCAATACAAATATCATAATCAACTGATACAAATTCTCCCCAAACACCAAGAATTCCATTATTGGTTCCCTTTCTACCCCAAGTTTTGATTGTATGTCCATTTGCATCATATGGAGCAGATGGTTTCATCTTAGATTTGTAAGCAACATCAATTGGTCCTGGTTTTGCTCCATCTGGGATTTCGATTTCACCTCCTTCATCTTCAACAGCTTCATCTGCAGCAGCTTCAGATGGTTTTGGTTTAGCATTAAGAACAATTTTTGCAAGAGGAGTAAGCTCTTCGAGTCTTTGTATTGCTTCAGAATGATTAAGCTTCTCTGCTTTTGCAAGATAAGATATCATCTTATCTGCCAGAATGGTATTACGTAGAATAGTATCAATTACCATTTTTGCAAAATGATCTGCCTTTTTTCTATAATCTTTAACCCAGTTAGGATCACCGAATTTTTCAATTGGGAAAATTTGATAAATAATATCAACTACCTCTCCACTAACAATTTCAACAGTTACGGACAATTCTACTTCCTCATACCCTTTTGCATCAGGATCTTTCATGTTCTGTTCTTTCCAACGATATGTTGCAAAGATTCTATCAGCATATGCGTCCATTTCAAATGCTTTTTTTAAGCCATCGTGTACTGATTTAATTTCCAATGGATCTTCAAGTTTTATTGGTAATCTGTAAAGTCCAAGCTTGAAACCATGAAGAGGATATACACCACGTTTTGCGGTTGGTGCTTCCATTGTCCAAACTCGATCTTTTAGAAGTAACGACATTTGGTTTGAGTAGATTTAATTTATTTAAAAAGGTTATCAGTCACTGTCGTCTGGACATGTAAGCTCACGAAGTTCAGTGTATTTTTTTTCCATATCTTCGGCATATTCTGAGATTTTTTTGAGATCAAACAATTCTTTTGAAAAATACCATCGAATTGGAACCCAGTGTCCTATTCCATCCATATCATGAATCATCCCTTTATCGGCTCTGACATTTAGTTTTTCATCAATGGACGTGTCTTTTACGGTAAGACCTCTTTTTGTTTTATCCTCCAAAATAAAATTAACACCGCCGTCTTTAATGTAATAAAATGAGCCTTTCTTCAATATGGGAAGGTCTAGTGACAACTTATTTTTCCACTGGATTTCCTATCATGTTGCCCCATTCAGTCCAGGAGCCATCATAGTTTCGAACCTTGGAATAACCAAGCAGATATTTTAGGACAAACCAACTATGAGATGATCTTTCCCCAATCCTACAATAACAGATAACATCTTTGTCAGGAGTAACACCTTTGGGTTCATAGTTTTGTTTTAGTTCTTCTGCTGACTTGAAAGTGCCATCAGCATCATTTACAGCAGTAGCCCACGGAATGTTGTGTGCTTTTGGAATATGCCCTCCTCTTTGTGCATGTTCCATTGGATATTCTGGCGGGGCAGTAATTTCACCAGAGAATTCTTTTGGAGATCTTACATCAACCATAACAGTGTCTTCTCGTCCTAATGCTCTGCTAACATCAAACAAGTAAGCACGTAATCCTTCATCAGGTGGTTGTGCTTTGTATGTAGTTGGATTAAGTTGTGGTTCTTCTGTAGTGTATTCTTTTTTTTCTAATTCCCATTTTTTTCTACCACCATTCATAATTTTTAGATTTTCATGTCCATAATATTTGAAAACCCAAAATACAAACGCTGCAAACCAATTATTAAAATCACCATAAAGAATTACTTCAGTGTTTTCACGTATTCCATTTTTAGACATTAATGTTTCAAATTGTTTTTTATTAATGATGTCCCTAGTAACAGGATCATTAATGTCTCGTTTCCACCAAATTAAGCTGGCTCCTTTAATGTGACCTTTTTGATACCCATTTACCGGGTCATAATCAACTTCAACTAATTTTCTATTTTCATTAGGTGGATTTTTTGATACCCATTCTGTGTCCACTAAAACTTCAGGATGTGCGTAATTCATGTTATTTTAGAAATTTGTAATCATACTTATTTGTTTTTACAGCAAATTAAATAAAAATATCTTTTTAACTAAATAAAATTTAGTAGAACTAGTTGAAACTTCAAAAAGTGGCAGTGGTAAGTAAAGTAGGTTCAAAAGAGTCAGAGGAAGCAGCAAAAAATGTTGCAAAAAAATTTCTAGCAAAAAAATCCAAAGTATTCACAATATCGCCAATAGAAGTAGAAGGAGCAAAAAAAGTAGAAACACTAGATGAGCTGAAAAAAGAGAAACTAGATTTGGTAGTTACATTAGGAGGGGATGGAACAACTCTTAGAGTTTTTAGATATCTTGAAAATGATACACCGATTTTAACAATTAACGTTGGTGGAAATAGAGGCATACTAGCTGAGATAACTATTGAAGAGATAGATGATGCAATCAATAAAATTCTAAAGGGCAAATTCTTTTTAGATAAAAGAATTAGAGTTGTTGCTTCATGTGGTGGTAAAGAATTTCCACCAGCATTAAATGAGATATACATCTGTAGAACAAATCTTACAAAAACAGCAGAGATTGAGATTAAATTTCAAAACGACACAGTCAAACAAAAAATGGATGGAGTGATAATTGCCACTCCAAGTGGTTCAACAGGACATTCATTTTCCTTAGGGGGTCCAATCCTTCATGAAAGTCTAGATGTTTTGATTATAACTCCAGTGGCACCAGTGTATAGATTAGAATCAATTGTTGTACCAGATGAAAAAATAGAAATAATATCATCGCATGACTGTAGTATAGTCATGGATGCACAAGTAGTAAAATCGGCAGGCTATGGCGAACCGATAATTATAAAGAAATATAGAAAACCAGCAGTCTTTGTTAGATTGAAGAAACGAGGACTAAGACAGATGAGCAAACTTGGATTTTAGAATATTAGATGCAAGTGCATTTTATGCAGGAGTTCCATTTGGATCAGCCGATGATTGCTATACAACATCTCTTGTGTATGAAGAAATAAAACACATCAAAAAAAATCAGGATGCACTAGGAACACTTCTAGAAACTAATCGATTAAAAATAATGGATCCTGACAAAGAATCAATCAATGTCGCAATAGCATCGGCCAAAGAAACTGGAGATTTTCCGCAATTATCAAAGCAAGACATTTCAATAATTGCACTATGCATCAATCTTAAGGGCGAGATCATTTCAGATGATTTTGCAATTACAAACGTTGCAAAAAACATAGGATTGAAAATATCACCAATAATGACAAATACTTTTCAAGATGTCGGTAAATGGGTTCACTATTGTCCTGGTTGCCGTACAAATCATACAAGTGGAAAAGAATGCCCCATGTGCGGTACACCACTTAAGAGAAAATTACTCAAGGGGCAATCTCCGTCCATACCAATCAACGAATGACCCATCATACAATTTTACATTTTGATAGCCTGCAATTTTTAATTGTAAAAATAAACTAGAAGCCCGATGACCATGCATACAGTAACAAACAATCTCACTGTCTTTGGATATTTGATTTTGGGAAAATAGATTTTGTAAAAAATCTTTGTTTTGAAATAATTTACCATCATATGCTATTCCTTCAGTAAATGGAATTAGCTTTGAGTTGGGTAGATGCCCTCCCATGAACTCTTGAGGTGTTCTTGCGTCCAATATTACAAAATTATTTAGATTTTCTTTGAGATGATCAGATTCTATTCGAATTTCAGATTTGATTTTTGGAGTAAATGTTGTCGATTCAACAATGAATGGTTTTTTTGTTAATTCAAATCCATTTTTTTGCAAATCCAAAATACTTGCATCAAGCAGATATGTTTTTTCATGTCCAAAATATAGAAATGTCCATGCAATTCTAGCAGCAGATGGATCCATGGAATCACCAATAAGTACAACAATTTTAGAACTGTCGATTCCAAGAGAACTAAAAAGATCAATTATTTTTTTTTCATCCAGTACTAGATTTGCACCGTACTGATCAAATTGAATAATTTGTTCTATTGTAAGAGATTGAGATTGTGAGATATGACCATACAAAAACATAGTCTTAGGCCGCGTATCTAAAACGATAACATTTGGATCAGAGTAATGATCTTTTAGCCAATCTATTGAAACTAGCATTAATGACACAGATTTGTTAATTTATTTAATAGTATCATGTATCATGCAAAGTTTTTTGGTTTGATTCTTTGAGGTATTTGCTTTGTGATTCAAGAACTTTTTTAATTTTTTTAGCTCTGGCGTCCCCAAGACCTTCAACTTTTGCAAGCTCAGTAGTAGTAGCAGTAAAAACTTTCAAAGGAGTTCCAAATTTTTCAAGCATTCTGACTGCGAATTTTTCTCCAATTCCAGGCAGACTACACAGGGAGGATAATTGTTGTTTTTCCAAATCATTTGATTTTTTTATTTTTTTCAGATATGGACCTTTTATCGATTCATTTCTAGAACATAACGAGACAAGTAATTTTGCAGTATGAATTGCACTAGGTGTGGGAATTATTGGAATTTTAAAATCAATCACAACTGTAGATAAAGCACCATAGAAGATCATTGGATTATCAGTTATTTCTTCAATTTCGTCTACATTTCCTTCCATGAGCACTATAGGAAATTCAAAGTGTTCTTTTAGCCTAGAGCATTGATCAAAAAGTCTGCCATCAAAAACAGAAGACATGAGATCCCGTATGCTTTTACGTTCAACAACTGTTTCAGGTGCAACAATATAATCACCTATTGGTAGTGTTTTCATTTCAAGATTAAGACCAACAGATTTGAGCAGATCAGGAATTCCACTCTTACGTTCCCGTTCATCTACAATAATTCGTAAATTTTCTAATTTCACCAAATGTAATTTCGTTAATTTGTTAATATCTTTTTGAAATCTCAATTATTTGACTATTTTCTGGGATTATCATCAGATGGTGGAGGTTGTGACATTTGTGCGCCTCCTGATGCAGGACCTCGCATCATTTCAGTGATCTTTGCTTCTTGTTCTTTGAGGGATTCTTTAATTCTAATTTCTTGTTTTTCAAGAACTGTCGAACGTGTTTTTGCCAGTTCTTTTCGTTCTTCTAATTCATCAATTAGTTCTTGTTTAGTAGATTTTATCAAGATTGAACCTGCATGTTTGTATACAGTGTCATCGTCTGTGGCTTTTTTTAATTCCTCAAGTGCCTTTTCAGTTTCAATTTTTTCCATCTCAAGATGCTGTTTTTGTGTCATTATAGATTGAAGGTTTTGTTGAGATTGTTGCATTTTCATGAGCTGCTCTTGAAGCCAAGGTGGCATTTGTCCTGCTGACATGTTAAAATAATGTCCTTGATTTCATTATATCTTTACCGATTCAATTGAATCGTAACTTGCCTGAATTAATCTCAAAGTTGAATTAAGATTTGCTCGTAGATGTGGCATATGATCAGATTCTATCAAGATGGTGATTTTGTCATTTAAGGACATACGGGTTTTTGTAGGATTGTCTGGGTAAAATTCATTATCAGTGTTTATTGAATCGAAGATAGATTTTGTTTTCTCTTTTGCATCAACGATGATTTTTGCATTAAAGTTTGATATCATATGCTGATCCAGCAACTTTGAAACTACATTTTTTACAAGACCAGATACCAACTGCATCTCGATTAAACTGTTGAGAACCACATTCAGGACAAGATCTCTTTTCTTTTAGTTGAAAGTGAATTTTGGAATATAGTTTTCGATGTTTAATACCAAATCTTGCACCCAGTCCTTTTAGCGATTTTTGCTTTACCAATTTATTGTCCTCCTTTGTTTGCTTGTTTTAACTTTTCTCTTATTTTTGAGCCTACTTTAACAGATATTTCACCGCATTTTATTATCTCATCAAATGTGAATCCGCCATTTCCTCCTTTTTGTAAGGCACATATGTTTCCATTAGAATCAGTAGTTATTGTAATTCTAGCATCCATACTATCCCATTCATCGCCATTTGGATCAACAATTATGTAATTTCCTATTTTGCCCATAGTAACAGACACAGGAATGGTTGTAATTGGAATGGGTGATTCTGCACCTTCAACTAAAGTTGGCACATCATCTTTCATTTCCCATTTCGGGGTTTTTGAAGAAAGTATTGCTGCTGTTGCGGCATAAGCACATGTATCAAACAGATTTCCATCATAATCAACTACAACATTATCAGCAAAAACTCCAACAACAGATTTATTTTTTTCAATCACCAATTGAGACAAATCAATCATATGACTTTCTCTAATACCTCTATCAACTACTCTTGCCAATTCAATAACATCAGGACCAGGAGGTCCAGTTTCAACACTTGGATGAGAAAGTGGCAAAAGCTCAGCAGTGCAAATGAAAATACCTTTGTCACCCATATCTGGAAAAGGTCTATCCGGTTGAATCTTAACACCACATACTACTTCACTGTCACCTAATCTAACTCGTGCAGACCCATTTGCTTTTGGAATTGCATTTACTTCAATCATTAATTGTCTTGGTTCATCTAATGCTCTACCATCAACTCTTTTTCCTTGTTCTAATAATTCAAGAATTTGAGATTTCTTTAGTTCATCAATTACAGATGTAGACGTCATTTATTTTTCCCCGTTTCCAAAATATTTTTCAGTTAATGCTTTTCTTTGTAATTCATAGACGATTTTGCATCCATGAATTCCAGTCTCAACACATTTCTTATATTCTGCAGGAGTTAGTACACCATCTAATTGCAATAATGTGATTTTTTCGAGACTTGGCATGTAACCAATAGGCATATCTGCTTGTCCTGCTTGGTCTTCTTCATTATTAACATCAAGAATAATTGTATCTGCTGCTTTTCCTGCAGCACATGCTGCAACCATATCTCGCATAGGAATTCCAGCATCAGCTAAAGCTACAGATGCAGCTGAGAGTGCAGCACAACGAGTGCCACCGTCTGCTTGAAGAACTTCGATAAAAACATCAACGGCAGTTCTTGGAAATTTATCTAACATTACCGCAGGTTCTAATGCTTCTTTGATAACTTTGGAAATTTCAATTTCTCGTCTAGATGGTGCCGGATTTTTTCTCTCAGTTACAGAAAATGGTTCCATATGATATCTAACGCGTAAAATACCAGTATCTGTATTGGACATGTGTTTTGGATGGACATCTCTAGGACCAAATACTCCAACTAAAATTTTATTATCACCAAATTCAATATACGCAGAGCCATCGGCGTTTTTTAATCCTCCAGCTTTAATCATGATTCGTCGGGGTTCATCGACTTTTCTACCATCACAACGAATTCCATTTTCATCTAGTAACACTAGGGTTGTATCTCTTCCGCCCATTATGATTCACCTTTTGATTCTAACATTTCTTTCACTTGGTCAGTTAAATTGGCAACATGTGCCTTTTCATCTACCATTTGTATTGCTTTTTTAGCCTTTAATAATCCCTCGGGAGTCTCACATGAAACTACTACCCAGCCATTTTGACCAATGGTGATAGCAGCACCAGTAGCCATTTCTATTGTTTGAATCATAGTTCCTCTTTTTCCGATTAGGCGTGGGACTTTGCTAGGTGAAATCTTGACTAAATGTCCAGAGTCAATCTTACCAAGATCCCTATCAGCAATTGTCACAAGTGGATCTCTAGTTCTATCAAAATTAGCAATTCTAGCTGCAACCAAGTCACCTGATTTCAACTTTGATGAAAGTTCATCGGCATGTGCAGAAAAATCTCGGCCAAAAACATCTTGTGCAGGTAAAAATCCCACATAACATGAATTGATATCCAACTCCCAAGATAATGATGTGTGAGATATGACTTTGCCAATTACAAGGTCATCGATCTTTGGAATGTATTTTCCAGTTAATGGGATTACTTTAATTGAATCATCATAAATTTCAGAAATTCCTATAGCAGTAGAAATAATTTTGTTGCCATCAAGAATCACATTTTGTTCTGGTCTGTAAGGTCCTGTTGTAATTACATCACCAGGTATAACATATTTTCTTTTGTTCTCCATTACTTCATAACCTCAACTGTGGCAGAACCTTTTGTTATAGAACCTAATCTATCAATCACGTTTGGCCTTGCCCCAGCGGGTATTTCAAGTATTGCTTTTAAAGAACCATTATTTTGCCATTCTTCCTTTTTGAGAATTCCCACAGATTTCAAAACAGCATAAGATTGAGATGCGTATTGTGCAGGGATGGTTATTTCAAGATCCAAGTTTTCAGATTTCAAAGGTATTATCGAACGTAATTTTTCTACAATATCTTTGACTTGCTCATCTACACTTTTTTGTGGCTCTATTGTGATTCTTCCATCCTTTAGTGCTTGTTCAATTCTTAGTGGAGGATGGGGTAAATGAGATCTAGGATCAACGTAAGTCTTGGCAATAAATGAAATTACTTGCTTTCTCTTCTCATCAAGCATTTTACGTCTTTGTTCAGTAGTAAGATTTAGATCACCTTTTCTAAGCATTATTTCAGCAATCTCATTGACGTCTTCAGTTTTGAAAGCCTTGAGTAGTTTTTCTGTTGAAGGTTTAGTCCCTTTACTAGAATCAATATAGATCTCATCTGAAACCAAGACTGCAGAAATATCTTTTTTCTTTCCAAGTTTGAAATCTAATGCAGGATCAGGCTTTACTAAAATCTCAAATTTCTCGCCTTCATATGAATACCTAACCACGGTTACATCGGCCATTTCTGAAGTAGTGTATGATAATTTGGTATTTATCTATACGTAAAACTAGCTAGATTTTTATGTGGACTTTGGAAATTTTCTTCTAAGATTTGTCTTCTTTAGAGGTAATTAACAAGGATAATCATAAAATGTCAATAAAGCTAAAGGGAGTTCCTTTACAATATGCAAATGCACTTAGACGTATTTGCCTTAACGGCATCCCAGTATTTGCAATAGACACTGTGGATATTATAGAAAATTCATCAGTATTACCAGATGAAGGTTTAGCACATAGACTTGGGTTAATACCAATAAAGACTGATTTATCAAGATTCAATGAACCGTCAAAATGTGATTGTAAAAGTGAGGCAGGTTGTTCTAATTGTAAAGTTATGTTTGTTTTAGATTCAGGAGATTCAGACGTTACTAGAACAATATTATCAAATGAACTAACATCGGAGGACGAATCAGTAAAGCCAACATCAGATAAAATCCCAATTGTTCAGCTTGCGGCAGGACAAAGAGTCAAAGTAGAGTGTTATGCAAGACTTGGTCGCGGAACTGAACATGCAAAATGGAATTCAGCAAACATTTCAGTTTTAACTGAGACCAATAAAGAAGACGAAAGAATACTTACAATAGAATCAACTGGTGCATTAAAACCAGAACAGATAATTCTTGCAGGAGTAGATGAGTTAAGCAATAGATTATCTGAGTTTAAAGAAATGATTGGTCAATTAAAAGAATAAACTAAGCATACACATTATATTTGGGTTTTAAACCAGTTTTTTCACATGACTAATCAAGTCGTCATACGCATGGCAAAAGATCTAAAAAAAGCATCGACTAAAAATGATGCCCCCATTTGGGCAAAAATGGCAGAATATGCATTGAAACCATCCGTTGCCAGACGACACATCAATGTAAATAGAATAGGTCAATTAACAAAGGATTCAGATGTAGTAGTTTTTCCAGGTAAAGTACTAGGAACCGGCGATATTAATCATAAAATTACTCTTTGTTCATTTTCAATTTCAAATTCTGCAGCTACAAAAATTTTAGAAAAAGGAGGGAAGATAGTAAGCTTTTCAGATTTGATAACAAAACATCCAACTGGAAAAGGAGTTGTAATACTTGGCTAGTCAAGAAAACATAGTATCAACAGACAAACCAATTGTAGTAGATGCTACAGATCACATAGCAGGAAGACTATCATCTCACGTGGCTAAATTATTGTTAAATGGAAATAGAGTTTCAGTTGTAAATTGTGAAAAAATTATGATCAGTGGAACAAGGACAAATGTAATTAGCAAATACAGAGGATTTTTAGAAGTTAAAAGTGTAATTCACCCAAGACACGGTCCAGTACATCCAAGAAGACCAGATACAATTATGAAAAGAATGATTAGAGGAATGTTACCATATGGAAAGAAACCATCCGGAATATTAGCTCATAAAAGATTAAGGACATACATTGGTTCACCTAAAGAACTAAATTCATTTGAAAAAATTCAATTCAAAGAAGCTAAAATTAGAAGATCTTCAGCAAACTATACAACAGTTGGAGATGTTGCAAAGATAATAGGGTGGACAGAATGACAACACCAAAAACAGAAATTTATTTTGCAACTAGAAAGACATCCAGCGCGCATGTTTACATTACAAAAGGAAAAGGAAAAATCAGAATAAACAACGTACCTATAGAAATGATTCCACAGGAGACTGCTCGTGAAGTCATTTTAGCTCCGTTGGAGATCACAGGAGATTTGAGAGACAAGATAGACATTTCTGTAAGAGTAAGAGGCGGGGGATTTATGGGACAGGCAGGTGCAGCAGCAACTGGAATATCAAGAGCACTTACTGGCTGGACAAAATCTAAAAAAGATCCTAAAGATCACCCATTTCCAAAATCAACTAGAGAAGACCTAAGACAGAGAATTACAGAGTTTGACAAATATCTGATTAGCGGTGATGCCAGAAGAAAAGAACCTAAGAAATTTGGTGGACCTGGCGCAAGAAGAAGAAAGCAGAAATCATATCGTTAGACTGTGAAAGCTGTAATTTTAGCTGGTGGCAAAGGAACTAGAGGAAAGCCATATACAGAATATTTTCCAAAGGCAATGACGCCAATAAATGACAAGCCGTTAATAGATTACATTGTAAGATATTTGAATTCATTTGATTTCATAAAAGAGATCATCATAATTTCGGACTATAACGGACTAGGAGGTCAGATTAAAAATTATTACAGCAATACAAAAAATAGAAAAAAAATTACATTTGTACAAGACACTCAAAGTGGAACAGGTGGTGATCTGTTACATATAGAAGACAAACTCAAAGAAGATTCAGAGTTTGTATTATGGTTTGTAGATAATTTGTGTGCCATAGATCTAACAAAGATGAGAAAAATATTCAAAGAAAAAAATAGCTTAGCATGTATTGCAACAAGAACAAAAAGAAAAGAAGAGACAGGATTTGCAATAGTAGAAAACGGAATAATCAAAGAATTCAAAGAAAAACCAACTATGAAATTACAATTATCAGAATGCCTTGGAATTTACATTTTAGGAAAAGACATAATTAAAAGAATTAAAGCAAAAGCAAAACAAAAAGAGATCAATCTTTCGTTTGATATTTTACAACAGTTATCAAAAGAAGGAAAGATCAGCGCTTATGACATTGAAGATAAAGAGTGGATAGATGCAGAATCACCAATGATTTTAGAAAGAAATGAGACAACCGTGAAAAAGATCATAAAACAGATGGAACTTTAGACTGTTTTTCAAATTCGGATATTTTCTTCTCATATAGTAAAGTTTGAGATATATCATCTAGTCCTTCTAATAGAATTTTTTTCTTGTGCGGATCTATATCAAAAGAAATTTCTTCGGCAGGAGTTTTAATTATTTGATTTTCTAAATCTATTTCTATTTCTCCTGTTTGTTGTTGTAGTTTTTCAACTGTTCTATCATCCAAGACTATTGGCAAAATTCCGTTTTTAAAACAATTACTATAAAAAATATCAGCAAATGAAGGAGATATAATTACTGAGAACCCATAATCCTGCAATGCCCAAACTGCATGTTCTCTACTAGAACCACAACCAAAATTATCACCCGCGACAAGTATTTTGGAATTTTTGTATTTAGGATCATTTAATACAAAATCAGATTTTATGCGGTCTTGATCGTCGTACCTCCAATTATAGAATAGAAATTTTCCAAAGCCTGATCTCTGAATTAATTTTAGAAATTGTTTTGGCACGATTTGATCTGTGTCAACATTTACTTTATCTAATGGAGTGATTATGGTTTTTATTTTTTTGAAAGACTGCATTTTAATTCAAATCCATCTCTCTAACATCTACAAAATGGCCTTCTATTGCTGCGGCGGCAGCCATAACGGGACTTACCAAATGCGTTCTTCCTCCAGTTCCTTGCCTGCCTTCAAAATTTCTATTAGAAGTGCTAGCACATCTTTCACCAGGAGATAAGATATCAGGGTTCATTCCCAAACACATGCTACAGCCGGATTCTCTCCATTCAAAATTTGCATCGGTGAAAATTTTATCAAGACCTAATTCTTCTGCTTGTTTTTTTACCATCTGAGAACCAGGAACTATCATAGCTTTAACGTGAGGAGATAACTTTCTTCCCCTGACAACTTTGGATGCTTCTATTAGATCTTCTAATCTGGCATTTGTACATGAACCAATAAACACTCTATCTATTTTGATTTCAGTAATTGGAGTTCCAGGGTTAAGATCCATGTATTCAAGTGCCTTTTCAGCACCTTTCTTTTGATTTAGATCACCTTTTGAAAAGTCTTCAGGAGATGGAATGGATTCTGTAACATCACAGGTCATACCAGGATTGGTGCCCCAGCTTACTTGGGGTGCAATGTTATCAATGTGCAATGTGTAATTTTTTTCAAATTTTGCATCACTATCTGTTTTTAGATTGTCTCTCCAATAATCAACTAGGGATTCATAATTTTTTGGAGTGAATTTTCTGCCTCGAAGATATTCAAAGGTTTTTTCATCGGGTGCAATAAGACCTGCACGTGC
>DASSYQ010000045.1:0-5464 GCA_035703205.1 Nitrosarchaeum sp. | reverse complement strand
TGTTCAGTTGTTCTTTTTTTTGTTCCCTGATGCACTGTCTCTTTCTGGAATCCTTCCTTATCACTTTTTCAATTGTTTTAAACATAAAACCGATGAATTAGAAAATAATCTCCATTAAGTAGATATTATTTTGTCTTACGTAATGATAAATAGATTTTATAAAAATGTGTAAATATTGTGGTACATTGTGCTACAGTGAATACATCTTCAATATATTCACGTTTTTTAATTCTTAGATGTGTACAAATTAAGTTGTCATGATTTTGGATTTGACTGTAACTTTTCAGTATGTGCTGAATATGATGCTGCCATAGATAATTTCATAAAACATGCACAATTTAATCATGGAATAGAATATTCTAAAAGATTTTTCTCAAACACACTATCTAAAAACAAAATACAAGGTAGAAAAAACAAAAATGACTCAACAACATATGATAAAAATTATGATGAATTCAGATTAGAAAAATGGAAGATAGGCAGTAGAAATTTTCCATAAAAACACGGAGGAGAAGTAGAAATGGATGTTATTGCAATTATTCAATCTAATCTTCTCACTCCTCTTATCTTGTTTTTTATTTTGGGCATTATTGCAACGCGAATAAAATCTGATCTAAAAATCCCAGACGAGATATCCTCCTTGCTATCTATCTATCTTCTTGCAGCAATTGGATTACATGGTGGAATAGAGATGAGAAAGATGGGATTTGAGAATATGGTAATTCCCATTTTGGTTGCTGTAGGTTTATCCATCGTAATGACTATGAATCATTATCAAATACTAAAACGTCTTGGCAAATTCAACATCTTTGATTCTTATGCTATTGCAGCAGCATATGGTTCTGTTGGTGCGACAAGTTTTTCAGTTGGATTGTCATTTTTGAGAACTCAAAATGAGCAATCAGAGGGATTCATGGCTGCAATATTGGCAGTATTGGAACCTGTGAGCCTGATTTTGTGTGTTTTTTTAGTAAACTTGTCCGTATCAAAAACACAAAAAAAATCAAAACAATATGAAACAAAAATTTTTGAAGAGACAAAACATGATTCTCAAAAAGATGCCATTGCAGCTGAAGTTGGTGAAGTACACAACGAAGTATCAATGAAACAAGTTTTACAAGATACCATTGCAGGAAAAGCAATTGTGATTTTACTTGGTGCAATAGTTATTGGATATCTTATCGGAGAAAGTGGATTTCAATCAATAAAGATAGGATTTGAAGATATGTTTTTTGCAGCATTGGTAATATTTTTAATCGAAATGGGAATAATAACCGG
Source organism: Nitrosarchaeum sp. (assembly GCA_035703205.1). Classification (GTDB taxonomy): domain Archaea; phylum Thermoproteota; class Nitrososphaeria; order Nitrososphaerales; family Nitrosopumilaceae; genus Nitrosarchaeum. Next base: position 4,186 of record DASSYQ010000045.1, on the reverse strand, counting down.
ACAAAAACTAGGAGACATAAAAAAAGCAGGTGTATTTCTAATAATATTTGCAATTGTCATACCAACATTAAATGGAATCATAGGAGTAGTGGTATCGACATATCTTGGTTTGAGTGTTGGAGGAGCAGTGTTATTTGGTCTGCTTCTTGCCAGTGCATCTTTTATTGCAGCACCATCTGTGTTGAGGACCGCTATAAGAAAGGCAAATCCTGGACTCTACATCACATCTGCACTTGGGATAACATTTCCATTCAATATGATCGTGTTACTTCCAGTAATGTTCATACTTTCAACGATTCTTCATACTGTGGGAACGCCTGACTTTGGTTATCTTGTTGAGGGTCTGAAATGAAACTTTATCATGTGAAACTATTGACAATTACTTGCGAGATTCTTGCACAAAAAAATGTCATAGATATTCTTCATAAACATCATATCTCAGGATATACATTTTATGAAGTTGGTGGCAGTGGTGCAAAAGGTATTCGTGGACAAGGATTTCAAAGTGAAAAAAATATCAAAATAGAAGTAATACTACAAGAAGAGAAACTATCTGATATACTAGAAGAAATAGCAAGGACACTTTTTTCCGATTATGCCATAATAACATACGTAAGCGATGTTGGAGTTATTCGTATGGAGAAATTTTCTTAATTACTATTTTTTATGGTCATATTTGATTTTTTACATATTTCAGTGAAGTTGTGCAAAACTTCTTTTTGTAGAGTGTTAATTTGATAAAATCTCTGAAAAACTATTTGCATTCTTGAAGTGTTTCAAGTACCAATGATGCAATTATAGAATCATCAGTAGTTTTAAATTTGATGTGAGTATCATGAATAAATTCTTTAAACATTGTTTTGAATAATTCTTCTAAAATAAGCGACCACGTCATTCCAAGATTATGGTTGATTAGAAGTCTATGATTATTTCTTTCCTTCAAGTGAACCATTTGAGAGTTTGACATCTGTATGTACAGCGATAGTGAATCAAGAGTTGTGCTTAGATCATATTTTCCATACTTTATGATGCTAAAAGTTTTGATCATAGAGGCGATATTTTCAACAACACTGTTTATTGACGTGCTATCGATATACTTGCTAAATTTTTGAAGTGATTCTTTTGTGATTGGTATCATTCCGATTCCTTTTGAGAGTCTAAACCAGTCTACATAGTTTGTAAGGATTTGCTTGACTAGAACATTCTCAGAAACATTGTTTTGCTTTGCTTCCAGTTCAATCTGTTCTAGAATTCGTTTTGGTAATCTGAATGTGATACTTTGTGTTGTTTCATGATGAGGTGATTGTTCTGCTTCTATCATATCATATGATGTTACGTGTTTATCACATATAACATGGATCAATGGTTCTAATTATTGTATAATTTCATCAAATTTCTTCAAAAAAATTTGATATTTTCTACAATCTTTCTAGAATGATTTAGTTCAAAATCAATCATTTCAACAAGGTTGTTACTAGTACAGGTAGAATCTGTATCAAGTGTTTTGTTTGCAATCCACTGCTAGACTTTTTTTACTATCAAAAAGTAAAGTTGATTGCATAACTTGTTTTTCTGCAAATAATTTTTCATCTCACACATAAAATAAAGTTCTTATCTTCCAAATTTACACTGTTTGTTGGGTTTTAAATTTTGGGATTATTTGGTAAAAAAGGTCTAACATTTGAGAAATTAAAACTATCAAATTCAAAAATCACTTCAAATAAATCCACTATTATAACACTTAATCTAAAAAACCACGAAGAAAAATTTGATAATATCTTGATAACTACAAAGACTGATGATCTAAATAATGAATATCTAAAAATAGATAAACCGTCATTACATCTTCCATCTTTGGATTTTCCTAATAGAAATACAGGTGATCATAAAATAACAATAACCCCATTTAACATTCCTCTTAATAAAATGACATTTAAGATAACATTGGACGTATTTGCAAACAATAACCTAAAATCTGTCTTGAGAAAAGAATTCAATCTTGATGTGACAAGAAAATAAAAAACAATATACAATGTTTATAGTACTTTGTAATTTCCAATCTGGAAATTCAATGAATTCAGTTAAATTCAAGTGATCTTATTGTGTATTGTGGATAATACTGACATGTCTACTCAAAATAACCATAATCACATTTCTGTATGTGATATACTAAAAGGAAACACCTCAGAAATAATCAGAAAATTTGAATCTCAGATTCCGTCATTACTTCAAAATTATTCTAACCTTTACACTGCATATCTTCACGTGTTTGATGATTTTTTTGGTACTTGTTATATCCATGAAAAAGAATTTTTTGAGAAATTAAACATAGATGAAACATTGCTAAAACAACTTAAGATGAATTCTGAACTAATAAAGAACAGATACCTTGAAAATATTGAAATTACTTCAAAATTTCTTGATGATCAATTTAAGATAAGAATCTCATCCATGCAATCTTTTGAAAATTTTGCACATGTTCTGATGGATTCGTACGCCAAAACACTCTCACAATATAATCGATCAATGACTCAAAAAATAATGTCTTGATATTGTGCTCTTTGTTCTAAAACAATCCTTTTTCTGATCGTTTTGTATATCTGATTGTCAGGTAGGTATATGAAAACCTGATTCATTTTAGTTCAAAATTCTAGCCTTGATTCTCTCTTTATACGCCATTGAAAAATTAAACTTAATAGACCGATTTTAGGTGAAATTACAATGGGACGTAGAAAGACTCAAAAAATTATACGAACTGGTCCAAAGAACGCAACGACTGGAATGTGCCCACTTTGTAAGACAATTGGTAAGGTTTTCCTTCTTGGTCCACCTGGTCAAGAGAGAGGAAAATGCGAGAAATGTCGCCAGGAATTTGAATTATAGTTCCAAAAAACTAACTAGCTCATCAAAATATTTACCCATAACTTTTTAAGACAATTTTTTTATGATAGATAATCATGAGTTCAGAAGCTGAAACAATCTATGAAAGAGTAGCAAAACTTGAAGATGAGATTGCATTACTTAGAAGTGAAGTTGATATTCTTAAAAGAGCACTAAGAAACAAGATTGCCCGACACGAGATATCGATGATCAAGAAAGGACAAGATATCAGTTCTATTATTGATTAATTTTTTGTCTTTATACTTCTTATTAATTCCAAAATAAAATCAACATCTTCTGCGTTTGGGTTAATCTCCAAATATCTATTCAAGTATTCTAATGCGATATCTGAATTCAATAATCTCTCTTCTAGTATTCCTTTATCTCTTATGTCTTCTGGAGAATCAGGTTCAATAGCTAAAACCATATTTGTGCATCTTAATGCTTTGTCATAAACAAAAGATTGAACATAGGAATTTTTTAAATTCCTAGCTAGTCTGACAAGAATTTGCTCATGCCCTATGTCATCAAGAAACTCTGGTTTGAATTCTAACTCTCCTCCAAAATTCTCATCTAAAATTTCTTGAAGATCATCAACGTCTAATAATATTCCATCATTGAATGGATCTAAAATCATTTCTTCATTATATTTTACCAATATGTGGCTTGGGAACCCAACTATCTTAAGATCAAGTCCTATGAATTTTGCAATCTCCACATATAGTATGGAAATTGTTATTGGCAGTCCTGACTTCTTATCTATTACTTCATTTAAAAAATTATTTTTTGGATTATAGTAATCATCAGCATCCCCACCAAAACCTAAATTCTGAAAAAGATGTTCATTTAAAATCGAAATCAAATACGTGGGATTTTTTATATCACTGATGGATTCCTTTAGTGATTTTCCGATAATGGCAATTTTTTGAATATATTCATCAATATTTAGATCAGGATATTCCAGGATTTGAGCAAATTTGAGGCATTTCTCAACTAGATTGAAGTTTGGATTTTTCACAAATGAAAGCCATTCTGCAACTAGTGGATCAAATTTTTCTTGCAATTTTTATTGTTTAATCCTGTTCAGGTATAACTGTGGTTCTTTTATTTCTCTTGTATTAGGTGGGTTTTCAATTAACTGTCTGAATGCACTTTTTCCTAGCTTTTCATAGATTATTTTTGTAAAATCTCTTCCCATACTTTTTCGAACCTGATATGATGAGAAATCTGTGCCCATAAAGGTAGTGAGATAATTCTGAAAATCTTCATCATCTTTTAGTATGTTTTCTATGGCAAATCCTGCCAT
>DASSYQ010000027.1:0-12047 GCA_035703205.1 Nitrosarchaeum sp. | reverse complement strand
TACTTTTATCATAATTATAGCAAAGTATGCTTTTCCATTTCTTAAATGCATATTGCGAATAAATTTCATCACTAAGAATGTACATGTTGTTTTTCATTGCTATATTTACAATTTCATCTTGTAATTTCTCTGGAAGAATTTTTCCTGTTGGGTTATTTGGATAGTTTAATACAATCATTTTTGTATTTGTGTTGATCACTTTTTCAATTTGTTCTATTGTAGGTTCCCATTTTCCTTCTAATGTTGTAGTGATAGTTCTAACTTTAATCCCTGCATTTAATGCACAATCTTTGTATGCAGGCCATGCGGGCTCTATTACTATCAACTCGTCTCCAGGATTTAGTAATGTAGTAATTGCAGCAAAAATTGAAAAACGTGCACCCGGACTGACTATTATGTTGTCTTGCAAAACATTAACGCCAAATTTTTTAGATGAATATTTTGCCAGTGCCTCTCTAAATGATGGTATGCCTTTTGCTTGACCATATTTTAAAAACCCTTTATCAAAAACTTCTCCAAGTGCTTTTCTTACAATTGGTGGCGGTAGAAAATCGGGTTCACCAACTTCCATGTGGATAATTTTCTTACCTTCTAGTTCCATTGATTTTGCTTTAAGAAAAATTGATAAATGCGTCTGTTTGTTATCTGATTGTACTTTAATTGATTCATTAAGTAAAAAATTTAAAAATTTTGTTGCTATTGATTGGTCAAAATTCAACTCATTACACAATGTGATTACTTTTGTACGTAGATTGTCTTCTCTAGTTTCATCTGTGACTCCCTTTCCTATGTTTTTTTTGATCTCTCCTATTTCTTTAGCAATGTCTGTTCTGGTTTTGAGCATCCTGATCATTTCAATAGTGATCTCATCCATTCTGTTGCGAAGTTGATTGATGTCAGACATATCGTTATAGTACAGGCTTAATTGCTCCAGATAAAAGAGCGTGATCTGCCAAAGTCAGAGATACTAACGAATCTACTACTGGTGGTGCTCTTGGAACTACACATGGATCATGTCTTCCTTTTACTTGCAATGTTGTGATTTTTTTTGTTTTAATATCCACGGTACTCTGTTTCTGTGCTATTGATGATGCAGGTTTGAATGCAATTCTAATTGTTATTGGCATGCCATTTGATATTCCTCCTAAAATTCCGCCTGAATTGTTAGTTTCTGTAACTATCTTTCCTTTTTTTATGGTATATAGATCATTATTTTCTGAACCGTAAAGCTCAGAACCTCCAAAACCAGAACCAAACTCTATCCCTTTTACAGATGGAATTGAAAATATTGCTTTACTTAAATCAGATTCCAATGAACTAAAAATTGGTTCTCCTATCCCAACTGGTACATTGGTAGTTATTGATTCTATAATTCCTCCCAATGAATCTCCTTTTTTTCTTGCATCTAATATTGCCTCTTTCATTTCATTTGCTGTGTTTTCTTCAGGACATCTTACTTCATTTTTATAAATTGAATTGATCATTTTTCCATCGAATTTCTTTTTCATTTTTATTTTTCCAATTTGTGTTGTAAATGAATTCGTTTCAACACCTAATGCAACTTTTAATAATTTTCTTGCAATTGCACCTCCCATTACATGAGTAGCGGTTAATCTTCCAGAAAATCTACCTCCTCCTCTATAATCATTAAAATGATTGTATTTTATCATGGCAGGATAATCTGAATGACCTGGTCTAAGTTTTGTTTTTAGATTTTCATAATCTGTTGATTTTTGATCACTATTCCAAACTATCATTGTTATTGGCGCTCCTGTTGTGTATCCTCTAAACACTCCTGACACAATCTCTACAATATCTCCTTCTTTTCGTTGTGTAGAAATCAACGATTGACCCGGTTTTCTAAGATCTAGCATTTTTTGAATTTCTTTTTCATCAATTTCTAATCCTGCCGGACAACCGTCTAAAACAGCTCCTATTGATTTACCGTGACTTTCACCAAAACTGGTTAACACAAGACGCTGACCAATTGAACTTCCCGGCAACATATTATGTGAATAAACTGATGCTTATAATTCCTCATTATGTAAAATCCTAATTTTTTTCCTCAATTAATCTGGTTTTGTTTGTTTTTTACATTTGCTTGAAAATTATATTTTTTATTAGAATTAATTGAAATAATTGTAAATAAATCTTAAATATTATGATAACGTATACAAAACATGCAAAAACGTGCAAATTCTAACAAATAATTTGCGCGGCCCTGCGAAAAATACATGTTATCTTCGCACAAGGCGTTGCGGGTGAGGAGAATGCTTTTCACCCTATACAGGGTCGCGCCTTTTCCTTTTAATTGATATTTTATTGTATGGTAATTTTTGCACCGAGTTTATTCATCTCAGTGATGAAATTTGGATACGATACTGCTACTGATTCATGGTCTGTTACGATGCAATTCCCTACATACATTCCCGATATACAAAACGCCATGAATAATCTGTGATCATTTTCAGAATTCAATATTGCACCTCTTACTTCTACTGGTGATTCTAAAATTAATCCGTCTTCTTTTTCTTGTACTCTGATTCCAATTTTTACTAATTCTCTCGCTAAAATTGAAATTCTGTCTGTTTCTTTTAATCTTGCATGTTTTACATTTACAATTTCAATAGGATTTGTTGTTTTTAATGCTAGAATTGCAAGTGGCGGAAGTAAATCCGGAGAATTACTTAAATCAAATCGTCCTCCATTGAGTTTTTCTGGAGATTGTATTGTTATTTGATCTTCATTAATTGAAACTTTTACGCCCAACTGTTCTAAGATGTCTATGAACACTTCATCACCTTGAGGTAAGTTTCCGATTTTTCCGTGAATTACAAAATTTTCGCCGTTTAATACCGCTGCTGAAAGAAGTAATGCTAAACTTGAAAAATCTATTGGAACTGTAAATGAGGCTGGTTTGTATCTTTGGGGTGGAATGTTGTATTTCTTGTATGGGATTAATGTTTGTACTGTAACTCCAAAATTTCTCATAGTTGCAATAGTTGCATCAAGATATGGTTTTGAAACTAAATTTCCCTCTATGATTAAATTAATTCCTTTTTCTGTTAATGGTGCACAAATTAACAATGCAGAAATAAATTGACTTGAAAAGTTTCCTGGAATAGAAACATCCCCTCCTAAAATTCTTCCAGTTATTTTGATAGGTGGCATTCCATTTGTTGAACTACATTTAGCTCCTATACTTTCAAGTGCATCAAGTAATGGGCGCATAGGTCTTTTTTGAAGACTAGCATCTCCTGTCAATGTAATTTCATGTGTAAACAAACTTGCAATCCCAGATGCAATTCTGATGGTTGTACCTGAGTTTTTTGCATCAATTTCAGGCACGATTTTATCTGTTTTTATGGATTTTCTGATGATGACTGCTGTATTTACTTGTTCAATTTCTGCACCAAAATTTTTACATGCCTCAATTGTTGCAATTGTATCTGCCGAAAATAATACATTGTCTATTTTACTATTATTTCCTGCAAGTGATGCAAGAAAAATTGCTCTATGTGAATAACTCTTATTTGGTGGACATATGATGTGTCCTGTTATTTTTGATTTTTCAACTTTACAGCTCATGAACTTCTGCCTTTTTGTTGTTGATTTTGGAAACTATCACATTTCCTTCCAATGCTGAAAATACTTTTTTGATATTGGATTCGTTTTCTTTTTTTGTGATTGCAGCAATTGATGGCCCATTTCCTGAAACAGATGCACCATATGCACCTTTTTCAAGTAAATTTATGATTATTTTTGGATCTGAATTTAATATTGCAGCTGTTGCTAATCCATTGATGTTCATTGCATTCCAATAATCTCCTTTTTTAGCTAATTCCCATGCATTCTCAAATACTGACGAAAGAATTTTTAAATTTTTTAAATTTCCACGTTTTCTGTTTTTTGGAATAAATATTACTGCAATTAAATTTGTTGGAGCTTTCTCTGAATTGATGATATTTCTCTTAAAATTATCTGTCACATTGAATCCTCCATAATAACATGAACATGCGTCATCATATGCTCCTGTTATGCTTACTTTGGATTCTATCGATGCTTCAACTCCTGCAAGTAAGATTTGTCTATCTGTTAATTTTGGTTTGAAAATTTTAGCACATGCAAGAGATATGGCAGTTGAAATTGCACTGGAGCTTTTTAATCCATACCCGGTTGGTATTTCTGAATCTAAAATAACTTCAATTTTGTTTTCTTCTAACTCTTTTTTTGAAAGAATTTTTTCTACTGTCTTATTGATTAATCTCGAACTTAGGCTCTTGTTTTCCGATTGTATGTTGATTCCTTTTCCTGGATTTGCTTCGATAATTGCATCGACCTTTAACTCTATTCCCAATGTTGCTCCTTTCTGAGTTGCTATTGCGTTTACCAATGATATTGCACCATGCACTGTAGCCTTTGCTTTTACCATTACACTCCTCCTAACAATGCTTTTTTCATGGCATTATAAGGTGCTTCCATCCCATGCCATATCTCAAACGCCCTAGTTGCTTGGCCCAGCAACATTTCATAACCATAAATGATGATTGCTCCCTTTTCTTTTGCTTTTTTTAGAAAATCTGTATTTATTGGCATGTATACGATATCGTATACGATTGTTTTTGAATTAATTCCTTCCAATGATATTGGACATGATTCATTTTTTAATCCAATTGATGTAGCATTGACAATTACATCATAGTTTTTTGCAGTATTTCCAACCTCATCTATCTTTATCGCACTTGCCTTTAATCCGATTTTATTTGAAAATTCTGCCATGGTTTTTGCATTTGCTAAAGTTCTGTTTGCAATAGTGATACTTTGTGCATGTTCTTTTGCAAATCCCGCAACTATTGCTCTTGCAGCCCCACCTGCTCCCAATAAAAGAATTTTCAAATCTTTAAGACTGAGATTTCTTTTTTTAAATGGATCTAAAAATCCATCCATATCTGTATTGTATCCTTTTAAAATTCCATCATTGTTTGTAACAGTGTTTACTGCTCCGATAACACTGCATGATTCGTCAAGTTTATCCAAATACTTCATCATTTCAACTTTGTGTGGAATTGTGACATTGAATCCATCTATTTTGATTTTTTTTAACGATTCAATTCCTTCTTCTAATTCTCCTTTTGGAATTCTATATGCAATATATGAACAATCCAAATTTAATTCTCTAAAAGCTGCACTATGAATGTTGGGAGATAATGAATGATTAATTGGATCTCCGATCACTGCAAATGTTTTTGACATCTTATTTTCTAAATTATCATGATTGATTTAAACTCTCAACTGGAGTTGTTGATGCATGTGAAAATATGTTTTATTGACACTGTTTTTGCAATATATTCTACATCTACAGGTTTTGTTTTGTTTGGCATTGTGACATTTAATTTGTTTTAAGATTGAGTATATTTTTTACTTCATCTACGCTGAATTGTCCTGGTGCCACTGGTTTTCCCAATGATACATAAGTATATGGACTGCCCAAATATAGGCACAGAATTCGTGATATTCTCCCACTGTCTCCCATTGCAAATGCAATAAGGTTGCTCTTTCTATTCTTGTTGTATAGTTGGAGTGTTCTAGTTGAATCATCTATTGATTTAGCTGTAGTAACAATTTTCACATTATTTGCAAATTTGCTCATCTGTCTCCTCATATTTTCTAGTTCTGATGATTTTGGTGTTTTTTTGAAATCGTGCCATGAAATGAGTAATTCTGTTTCTGTTGATTTTAGGTATTTTGCTAACTCTTTATTTTTTTTAATCGTGTTATATTCAACATCTAATAAAAACGGGTTGTATTCTGCAATTAATTTTAAAATTGCAATTCTTTCTTTCTCACTTCCTTCGAATTTTCCTCCCTCTGATTTTGGTCTTAATGTACATACTATGCTTTTCAGATCTTTTTTTATCATTTCCAATGTCTTAGGAATTTCATGTATTTTTAAAAAATCAAATCTTATTTCTGCATAATCTGACTTTTTTAATGCTTCTTTTAGCCTCTGTCTGATTCTTTCTGATGAATTTTCTGCAATTGATACACATGTTTTGTATTTCATTTTCTTTATTTTTCTAAAATATATTCATCTGATACTTCCATTCCAAAGTGTCTTCCTGTAGCCGATTTTACATGTACCATTACTGTGTCTCCTTTCTTTAGATGTGTAACTGATACTAATTGTCCATTCGGTTTTACAAAACGAATTGTTTCTGCATCCTGTGCAATTATTCCTCCTATTTCACCACTCGCTTCCGCTTTTATCATTAACATCGGACGTCGTTCTATTTTTGATCTTCCGACAACAGCTCTTCTAGCTTTACCTTTTGAATTTATTATTAGCACTTCAGTTCCTGTCTCAACTTCTGAAAGATAACTCGTTGTACCGTCTGGAGAAAGTGTATAGCAATGCACTGCACCTGCATTAACTCGAAACGGTCTAGGTGAAGTAAATGATGATCCTACAGATTCATTATGAACCAAAAACAAAAAGTTTGATCTGCTTCCAATTAGCATCCCTTCTCCTTTATGAAGCATAGATGCAGTATCTACACAGACTCTTTCACCATCTCCTACCTCTTTAATCTCGATAATTTTTGCTGGTTTCAAATCAAAACTTCTAGTTCCCAAATAGATCATGGCCTCTCTTACTTCATTAATCGAGGTGGTATTGAAAATCACCCCATCTACCCCCACTTCTAAGATGGAGAACATCTTTCTTACCTCTTCAGGAGTATTTGCAATTGCATAGATTTTGGTGTTGATTTTGTGAAGTTTTGCAATAATGTTTTCAAGTGGAATGATCTTCCAATCTTTTACTTCTACTATTACAAAATCTAGTCCTTTTTTTGCTACTGTTAAAATTTTTTCTATGTCTGTATTAGATAATACTTCAAATTTCATACCTGTTTTTTTTCCCTTTGGTTTTGCAGAACCCTCTTTTTCAATTACTATGTATTTTGCAGCAGATGAAGGATATACTGTTTCCATCTTTGTTTTTTTTGAACCCAGTTTCTTTGGATCTAGATATACCATGCTGATTCCTTCTTCTTCTAATTGTGAAAGAAATTTTGTTAATTGTGCTTGAGCCACTTTGGGTGAAATTATTAATTCTCTTGTCTTACTCAATTTTTTTCATTGCTTCCTTTGCGGACTCTTTTTTGAAAATTATTGATGCTAATGCCTCTACCATTTTTTCTGGTCTTTTATGTGCAAAAATATTTCTACCATATGTTACTCCTTTTGCACCTGCTGTCATGGCATCTTCTGTCATTTGAAGGATATCTAAATCTGTTTTAGCTTTTGGTCCTCCTGCAATAACTATTGGAACTGGAGTGCTTTTTACAATTTTTGCAAATGAATCCACATCTCCCGTATACACCGTTTTTACTATGTCTGCTCCACATTCTGCACCTATTCTTGCAACATGAGCCACAATCTCAGGATCGTGTGGGTCTTTGATATTTTCTCCTCTTGGATACATCATTGCTAAAAGTGGCATATCCCATTTGTGACATTGATCTGCAGTCATTCCAAGTTGTTCTAACATCTCTGGCTCTTCTTTTCCGCCTATGTTGATGTGAAGTGAAACCCCGTCTGCACCCATTCTAATTGCTTCTTTTACTGTACCAGTTAGCATTTTACGATTAGGAGACATTGATAATGATGTGCTACTTGAAAAATGAACCAAAACTCCAATTTTGGTTGGTTTTGGTAATGTTTTGAGAATTCCTTTGTTAATTATGACACTAGTAAGTCCATGTGCTTCACATTTGTAAATTGTAGATGCCGGATCTGTAAGGCCTTCAATAGGCCCATTAGAAATACCATGATCCATTGGAATGCACAACATCTTTCCTTTCCTAAGAATTCGATTAAGTCGAATCTGATGACCTGATACCATGGCTGAATCTGTTTTTAGTGCCCTACTTAAAAATAACGTGAATCTTTGAACTGTAAATATCATGTTTGTGCATGAATTTGTCTGTGATCTCTTTTCTTCTTTTATCTATCAAGGAATAAATAGAAATCACAGATGCTGTTGAACAAGTTAATTGAGTCAAACTACCGAACAAATTAATCAAAGTGCTATTGGAGACATTCTTGAAAATTCACTAAGTGGAAATAGACCTACCCCTAATGATTGTCTTCGATTATTGGAATCTAACGATGTTCATTTAATGGGACTCGTTTCTGGATATCTTACAAGAAAAAAATTTGGGAAAAAAGCTTCTTTTGTAAATAATATAATTTTGAATTACACAAATGTTTGTATCACCGATTGTAAATTCTGTGCATTTTACAGATCGCCTGGCTCTGCGGATTCATACACTCTTACTCTCGAACAGATTGAATCTAGAGTAAAGACTGCATGGGAGATGTTTAAGATAAGACAGGTTTTGATTCAAGGTGGTCATAACCCATCTCTGAAAATTGAATATTATGAAAATGCATTTAAAATGATCAGACAAAAATTTCCAGATATAGGTGTTCATGGACTTTCTACATCCGAAATAGATATGATTGCTAGAATTGAAAAATCTTCTACAAAAGAAGTTTTGTCAAGATTAAAAGCTGCTGGACTCCAATCAATTCCTGGTGCAGGAGCTGAAATACTAGTTGACTCTGTAAAAGATGTAATCAGTCCAAAAAAAATATCAAGTGCTGATTGGATTAGAATTATGGAAGAAGCTCACACACTTGGAATTCCGGCATCTGCAACTATGATGTATGGACATGTAGAAAATAATCACGATATTGTAGATCACTTTTTTAAAATTGTCAAACTACAAGAAAAAACTAATGGATTCATGGCTTTCATTCCTTGGAATTTTGAACCAAATAATACTTTGATGCAAAAAGAACATTTGGTGCAATACGGTACTGGTGGAATTCAACTTTTAAAGATGATCGCAATATCTAGACTTGTTTTTGATGGACTGATTCCACACATTCAATCTTCATGGCTTACAAATGGAATTGGAATGGCACAACTTGCACTTCAATATGGTGCTGATGACTTTGGAGGAACATTGATTGGTGAAGAAGTTGTATCATGTACGGGTGCACGCTCAACTGAACTTACTGGCAAAATAATTGTAGATGCGATTCATCAAATAGGATATCAGGCAGAAGAACGAGATAATTTTTACAATCCTGTTGCTTTACTATAGCCCATAACTGGACCATTTTGAATCTACTAAATTCTTTGTATTTGCATCCACTTTGACTTGCTGCTGAATTTCTCTTTCATATCCTTCCTCTCTTGTTTTTTGAGTAGCATCAATTCCTAACTTTGATCCCAAGTTCACAATTGGTGATGCTGGATCGAGTGTATCTGTAGGTGTGTTGTTGATTATGATGGTATCTCGTGCAGCGTCTGCTCTTGTTGTTATTGCCCATATCACATCGTTAATGTCATGAACATTGATGTCTTCATCAACTACCACAAACATCTTGGTTAGTGCAAGCTGTCCCATTCCCCATAACCCCATCATTACTTTTTTTGCTTGGCCTGGGTATCTTTTCTTGATTGATATTATTGCAAAACCTTGAAACCATCCTGCAGCTGGCATACTAAAATCAACTACTTCTGGATGAAACATTCGTATCAATGGTAAAAATGACTGTTCAATGACTTTCCCAATATATGCGTCTTCTAGAATTGGTTTGCCTACTACTGTTGTTACATAAATTGGATTTTTTCTCCTCATAATTCCCGTCAATGTAAAAGTTGGATATGGTTCAACTGGAGTGTAATATCCTGTATGATCTCCAAATGGCCCTTCGTCTCTGATGTCATGAGGATCTACATATCCCTCTAAAACAATTTCTGCATTTGCAGGTACTTCTAAATCGATAGTTTTACATTTGACCGTTTTGATTCCTTTCTTTCTTGTAATTCCTGCAAACAAATACTTGTCAAGCCCTTCTGGAACTGGAGCTATGGATGAAAATACTGTCGCAGGTTCACTTCCGATTATTATTGCAGTTGGTATTTTCTCCCCCCTTTCCTTTGAGATATCGCCATGATGTGCACCGCGCTTATGCTTTTGCCAATGCATCAGCGCATGTGTGCTATCTAAAATTTGCATTCTGTATACTCCTAGATTTCTAACTCCTGTTTCTGGATGCTTTGTAGCTACCAATCCTAATGTGATAAAACGTCCAGCATCATTTGGCCATGATTTTAAAATTGGCATATCATCAAAAGATGCAGAATTTGATGTGATTTCTGTTACTGGGCCACTATTTTCTAATTTGGGAAAAGACTCTGCCATTTTTGAAAGTTCTGGAAGTTTTTTAATTTTATTTAAAAATCCTGAAGGAATATCCATCTTTGTCATATCTACAATTCTCTGTCCAATCTCTGTGAAATCTACCATTTCAAGACCTATCTCCAATCTTTTCATTGAACCAAACGCATTGCCTAACACTGGCATGTTGTAATTTTTTACATTTTCAAAAAGTACAGCTGGACCTTTTGAATACATTTCTCGTCTTAAAATTTCTGCAATCTCCAAATTCGAATCTACTTCTGTTTTGACTCTCTTCAACTCTCCTTTTTTTTCTAATTCTGTTACAAATTCATGAATGTCTTCAATTGGCACAATCTCCCTAAATATGGATCTAGTATAAGCTTAACTAGATTTGCGTAAAAGATGATCCTTTGAAATAATTTTAACACATGTATTTTAATTCCAAACAATAAGGAAATCTGCTGTGGCCGAAGACAAATGCGTTGTATGCAAAGGAACTGGTACTATCAAATTATTGGATTCTCCGTGCCCCTTTTGTAATGGAACTGGTGAACCAAACAAACCTGCAAAATCATATCTTGATTCTCATATCTGTCAATGTATTTTTCTTGATAGAAAACAATGTCCCTTATGTGGTAAGAGATGCCATCATGACACTCCAAACAAACCAAAAATTTTACTTAGTCCTGAATAGAAATTTTTATCTCATTGGAGGAAGTTCATTCTTCCTATCATGACCGCCAGAACCGAATTTACAGTAAAAGCATAATTCTGATTCCATGTACTTTAACTGCTCTATCTGTATGGCTCCAAGTTTTAGTGCAATTTTTGTCAAAATTCTATACTTTAGTGGCATTGCAGGAATTACTTCTTGTGTGTATACTCTATAATGATCGGGACAAAACTTTAGAGTGATCTTTGATGGTTCTTTCCCCTTTTGGTTTACTTGTTTTGTAAAATTGATCTGCTCTCTAATGTATTCGTGTTTTGGACATGGACAATCTTTTCCACCCGGATGCTTGTATGCCGGTGTATTTTTCCAATCAAATCCAGGATATTCTTTCTCAAAATCATCCATTGATACATGTATGTTCTTTATGCATATAAAACTTGATCAAATTTTGTCTTGGTAATTGACCCAAATGTAAATAAACCCCGGAAATTCACCCAAATTAAATGTCAGCTGCTAAAAAGCAAACAAAACAAGATCTTGAAAACAAGATTGCAGAATTAGAAGCTAAATTAAATAAATTGGCAACAGACCTTGAAGCTAAACCAGCAGCACCAAAGCCAGCTGAAGTAAAACCAGCTCAAGCAAAACCTGCCGAAGTTAAGCCAGCTGAAGTAAAACCAGCCCAAGCAAAACCTGCAGAGGTTACAAAACCAAAAGGTACACTACCAAAAGGATTTGATACAAAACCAGCAGAAGCACCAAAGACGGCTGATACAACAGCACAACCACCATCAACTATACAAGCAGCATTAGAGAATGCTTACCAAAATGCCAAAATGACTGATTTTCATTGGTATAGGGCACATGTAACTGGTTATTCACCAGCTCCAAACAGATACTTTGTAAGAAGAACCGCTCCCGTAGGTAAAGTTCCAACAACAAATTGGAATGACCAAAAAGCAAAAGTTCCAGGTTATACACAACCATCAAACCAATACTTTGCAACAAGAGCAAGACTTGCATATCATCCAGCAGACAAAATGTTTGGTAGTTTTAGTGGTAAACCATTAACTGTTGATGGATCCGTTGCACAAACTCAAACATACCAGGCA
>DASSYQ010000134.1:0-2289 GCA_035703205.1 Nitrosarchaeum sp. | reverse complement strand
GTGTTTAATGAACGAGCACCTTCCTTTTCACAGCCCGTAACATTGCATTTGGCACCTTTTGAAACAATACCCATGATTATCCATAAACGTGATGTTATTTATATTTGAAAATTTTTCAGACATAATACAATTTTGTTTGGCATAAAGTTTCAAGACATGATCAGACTCAAGTATATACATCGTTTATAAGAGGAATATTTTTTTCTGTGAATATGGGTGGAACAAAAAAAGTAACCGCAGCAAAACAAGATAAGGCTCAAGCATCAAAGGATTCAAAAGATTCAAAGAAGGGAAGAAAAGACAAAGGAGAAAGCGGTCCACGTAAAGCAGAAGTCACAGTTATGGTAAATGAAAAAGAAGCACTAAAAATTATTCAAAATTCCAAAGTTGTAACGGTGCATGATCTTGCAAGACAGACAGGAGTCAAGATTTCAGCAGCAAACAAATTTTTGATAGATTCAACAAAGAAAGGCCTCGTAAAACGTGTTGGTGGATATAGCGGCCATCACATATATCAAGCAGTTTCCTCATAGAGACAAAAAACATCTCCGGATTTTACATCTTTTAGTGCATCAGTGTTTCCCAATATTTTTCCAATAGGAGTCATTATTTTTCCAGGAGATGCATCTTCAATGAAAAAGCAAATGCTTCCAGCAGATGATAAAAATGCAATGTCTCCTTTTTTGAATTCTTTTGTGGATCTTTCAATTCCAGAATCAACTGCAGTTTCAAAATACGCGATACTTTTTCCCAAAAAATGAGCATGACCTTCCAATGGCAAAGATCTCATTATTGTACCAACAGTTCTTGGCGATAAATGTCGTTTTAAATCACATTGGATCTTTGCTTTTCCTTTTATTTCCAAGATTAACTGTTTTCTTGAGACTGAAGGCGAACTCAATTCGTACTTTAGAATTATTGGATTATATAACGCTTTGAGAGAATTTGTGTACTTGTCGGATGCTAACGAAGCTGAACTAATTGTAGAAGAACCAGAAGAATACGTAGAAGCTCCAGAGACAGAGGAGATTTTTGAAGGCGACGTAGAGGTAAATACTGGATTAAACAAAGCATTAGACACTTATCGAAAATTAATTGAAAAAAATGAAGGCCTAGAACCATTAACTGAAAAACAACAAGAGGCACTTGAAAAAAGAATCAAAGAGATAGAAGCACGTGAAGTTGTAGAGACAATTGAAGAACATGAACCAGTAGAAATTCCTTGTGAGAAAGGCAAGATCACAATTGGCCCACCAACATTAACAAGATTTGAAAAAGCAAGAATCATGGGAGCAAGAGCATTACAATTATCACTTGGAGCACCTCCATTCATTCCAATTCCAAAAACGGCAAGAATATCACTGGATATTGCAATGGAAGAATTGGAACAAAGAGTAATTCCAATTACAATTAGAAGAGTACTCCCAAACGGAGATTATCAAAACATACCAATTGACTACTTTGATTAAGTGAATCAATCGTCGATAAAACTTAATAGAACACAAAATTGCGAATTATTGAATAATGCTCATGGAAGAGATTAAGCAAGAAAATGGTCAAGAGCAGATCAAATCTGAAGATACCATAATTTACATTCGAAACGAACCAGTCATGCAATCAGCGATAGATCTTTTGCCGATATTGGGAAACAAAAAAAAGGTAATCCTCAGAGCAGTTGGCAATTCAATTCCAAATGCAGTTGCAGTAGCAAACATCATAACAGAAAAGATGTTACATGGAAATTCCAAAGTTCAAAAAATCAAACTTGATACTGAAGCTGCCGCAGGTATAGGCAGAATGACTTCAAATATAGAAATTATTTTAATTAAAAGCTAGTAAACGCTTCCAGGACCTTTTAGAAGCATGTTCTCGCATTCCTTGCAAACTTTTTCATCTATATTTGATTCAAGATTATGATGGATTTCGCAAATTAACAAGCTTGATTTGATGTAATTGCAAAGACCAATGAATTTGGAAAGACTGGATGGAGTATATGCCATGTCAGATGAGAGATTATCTGTCAATTCATCAATAAGTGTGGAAACTTGTTTTTCTGCCAAAAGTTTTGCAATCAAAGATGGATCACCACGAGTTCCACGGATGTAATTACTAACAGCAGCTTGTGTGACGCCGAGCATTTTTGATATTTCATCCTCACGAATACTATGATCCTCTGCTAGTTTTTTAGCAAGAATTGCTCTTAACGCAGGAATCAGGGTTTTTGATTCAATTTCTGCTGGAAGTAACATTAACCCACAAAGTTCTGATAAAGGATTTAAAGTTTGCAAT
>DASSYQ010000125.1:0-2276 GCA_035703205.1 Nitrosarchaeum sp. | reverse complement strand
CATCATCGCAATGCCTAGAATTATGAAATACGATAAAACCTCCTTGCCAAGTTTTGGCGAAAGAAATTTTTTCCTGACAAATGAATAGTGAAATGTAAACGGTAATGCACCAAATATCATCGCACCCATTAAAATTATCTGTGCTTCCCATCCAAGACTATCTATCATTGTAGATACCGGTAAAAATCCTCCAGTTGCAAATCCGCTTATGGCCAATGAAAAATTATTTACGATATCTGTCTCTCCAAACAAATAGAATAAAATCACTACAATCACAATGTATATTGTAAAAATTATTGTAATTGTTCCGAAGAGCTCTTTCATATGCAGTGATCTACCTGAAATGAATCCCCGCATAGATTGTATCTTTGATTCTGGATACAACGCAGTAATTACTAGATAAATAAAGCTCATTCCGCCAACTAATTGCGTGAAACTTCGATAGAATGTAAAGCTCTGAGGCAAATCTTCTGGCTCATCAATTAATGTTAATCCTGAAGTTGTAAATCCTGATACGCTTGAAAAGAACGCATTGACAAACCCGTCAACTGTTGATTCATGACTTGGCATGACATACAGATACGGAATCGTGCCAAATAATGACAAAATTAACAAACTTGATAGTATGAGAACTGAGGCTTGTTGGATGTTTAATGTGGCTTTTTCCCCATATGTGTTAAGAAAAAACCCCGTTACCAGTAAAAGTACTGTTGTAAGATAAACTCCTGCAGCAGTTAATGTCTCTCCTAAAACTGTTGATAGTATTGCAGGAACAAGTAACAAAACCCCTGCAAATTGTAATACGAATCCAAGATTGCCCAGAATTGCCTTTACGGGAGGACTAAACAGGTGAGGCGCAGTTGCCGTGGCGTCTCTTATGACGTTTGCAATCGTTCCTTGGAAAATTATTCCAACAACCTCATTTTTTTTAGAAACCACTGGAAGTTTTCTAATTTTATTATCTCTCATTTTATGAAGTGCTTCTTGCAGTGTAGTTTTCTCTCTGATTGTGATCAGCGGCGCAGACATGATGTCTTTTAGGGTAGCTGATTTTGTATATCTCATCGTCTCACTCATTTTGTTTATGATGTCTTCATCTGTGACAATTCCAATTGGTAAATGATCTTTGTCAATTACAATAATGTCATCTCTTTCAGAATCTTGAAGCATTCTAGCTGATTCACTAACCAATGTATTTTGATCTAGTAACAAGAAATCTTTGCTCATATACGGTGAAACATGTTTTGAAAGAACATATGATACAGAGCGTTCTGGGTTTAATGACATCAAGCTTCACTTAATTATTGACATTAAATAATTTGGGGTTGCCTACATGTTCATATTGTTATAAAAAAATTAACACCGATTTGACCTATTTCGTTTAGTATCTTTATAAGCACAGAGCTGGAAGATTATTTGTAGATATAATGGAAATTGATCAAGCACAAGAGCCTGATTATGAATCGGTAAAAATTGATTATGTTGGATTTGTTGATCCATACGCAGTTGAAGGAATGTTGGTTCTAAAAGGAGACGACGGTAAAGAATTTCACATGAGGGCATTTTCTGGCGAAGTTGCAAGGCACATATCCAGTTTTGTTGAGAGTGCAGGAGAGTCAGTCCCATCAATTTACAAAATGATGGAAGAGATATGTGAGGAAAATGAACTGGTTTTAGTTAAAGTCAAAATTTATGAAAGCGGCGAAGTATTGCGTGCTAACCTGTATTTTACTGGCAAAAAAGACATGGTGTTAAGAAACTATCGTGCATCCGATGCCATGGCTTTGGGCGCATTGTATAACATCCCAATCCTGGTTCGAAAGAACCTTCTTAAAGAACACATGGAAGCCTGAGTGGGCAATCATGAGCATTATTTTATTGTCTCAATTAGAATAGTTTTTTTTATAGTGCAATGTTGATTGATTATGAGTGAACAAGAACAACTAATGGATAACTTACTCAATATTGATCTTGAGATAATTGATTCTGTTAGGGCATTGCAAGAAGGCAACTGGGATTCTGGCACCCTAAAACAACAAGTCGGTGACTTGCTAAAAATTCGTGACGACATGGTTGAAAAATTAATTTCCTTAAAAGGCGATGACCATGAGTGTGGCTGCGGCCATGATCATGGTTAGCTAAAAAATTAATTCTATCCTTTATTTTTTATTTATTCCTCTAGTGAATAACTATCAAAAAAATTTTCAGGAAACATGTTGATGATTTTTGTTCTCTCTGCATCGTATTTTTTTATTTTGTTTTGAACTTCTGCCAAT
>DASSYQ010000105.1:0-18781 GCA_035703205.1 Nitrosarchaeum sp. | reverse complement strand
GGCATATGAGGAACAGCTTGGGCGCCATCAATCAAAGTCAATACACCGTATTCTTTACATTTTGAGATTATTTTTTCAGCATCAGTAATGGTGCCAAGAACATTAGACATCAAACTAAATGTGACAAGCTTGACTTTACCTGTTGCAAGATATTTATCAAGATCATCTAGGATTAATTCGCCGTTATCATCCATTCTAATGTATTCTAGTTTGGCGCCTTTTTCCTGAGTCAAAAGCTGCCAAGGTACAATGTTACTATGATGTTCATATTCAGTTGTAATTATAATGTCATCTTTTTTTACATGGGTTCTTCCCCACGCATATGCAACCAGATTAATTGCCTCTGTGGTTCCTCTAACAAAAATAATTTCTTCTCTGTTTTTTACATTGATAAAGTTTGCAATCTTGTCTCTTGTTGCCTCGTAAAGTTCAGTTGCTTCTTCTGCCAACGCATAAACTGCTCTGTGAATGTTTGCATTGTGGTTTCGATAATAGTCGTTGATTGCATCAATTACTTGATTTGGTTTCTGTGTGGTAGAGGCATTATCTAAATACACAAGTTTTTTGTTGTCCCTTACGGTTCTTTGTAAAATAGGAAAATCCTTTCGTAAAGTTTCAAAAGATATTTGCGCGCTTTGCATTTCTAAACCTCGACGTAGATCTCGTTTTGATCTATTTTAACATTGTATGTTTTCAATGGTATTTCTGCAGGAAGATTTTGTGGTTTGCCATTTTGTAAATTAAAAACAGAGAGATGCAACGGACATCTTACTCCTTCTTCACTAAGAAATCCTGTCGAAAGATCAGCTTCAGCATGTGTACAAATTAGATCAGTTGCATAGATTTTTCCTTTCTGATTTGCCAAAAGAATTTTTTTGTTATCATGAGAAAATCCAAATAATTGACCAGCCTTTACTTGATCCAGTTTACAAGCTTTAATCCATTGAGTCACGTTTATCACCGATACTTGTAATGTTGCTCAATTTCAGAGTCTTCGTTATAACGTGTTTCTTCAATTTCGACAAATTTTGTCAGTTCTTCATCGGTGTTAATTGTCAATTCACGTGCATCCCATTTGGATTCAATCAGGTATGCAATCCATGCTCTTACCTGATAGGACATTTTTCTTGAAAGTGGTTCCAGAAATCCTTCAACAATTGTTCTTTCGGCCTCCTCTTTAGTCAGACATCTTGTTCTAAGATAAAAAATCTGTTCCTCGTCAATTTGGGCTACAGATGCGGAATGTGTTGCTTTGACATCATTGGTGAAAATCTCCAATCCAGGGATGGCATCAGATTTTGCATCCTTATCAAGCAAAATGGAGCGGCCTGACAAAAAGGAGTTTGATTTTGTGGCTTTTTCTTTTATTCTGATCATTCCCTTGAAAAGAGATTTTGATTTATTTCTCAGAATTGATTTTTCCACAACTCTGCCATCTGTGGAAGGACTTTCATGATTTACGTTTGTTTGGATATCAAAAGATTGTTCATTGTTTCCAAATATTACTTCAGAATCATTTGCGGATGCGCCAGTTCCATTAAGGAAATATTCTATTTTGTATCTAGATAACATAGAACCAAACAAGCCAGAATACCAATTAACTTTGGAATCCTGAGCTAAATCTGTTCTTCTTGTGGAGAAGTTAACAGTGGTTTGGTCCATCATTTGTAATGTGGTAAAATCAAGTTGTGCGTTTTGGGCAATGTTTGTGTTTAGCAATTCAAGATACGCTTGCTGTTTTTCCGCTTTAGAAGAATACAGTTCCTGAACAATTGTTGCCTTGCTGCTTTCATCTGCAAAGATCACATTTCTAGCAATAGTAGAGATACCATCATCAGACAAACACGATAAGACATGAATTGGTTTTTCCAATACCAAATTACGTGGTATGTGAATGAAAATTCCAGAATTAAATGCAGCATTATTTAGTGCAGTAAATTTATCTTCTTTTGAATTTGATGCTTCTAGTGCTTTTTTTACCAGTTCTGGATTATTTTTTATTGCATCATCAATTGAAGATATGACTAGCCCCTTTGATTTTAACTCATCAGAGAGATTGATTTTGTGGATATTACTTCCTATTTGAATAATACATGTCTCTTTTTCTAATTCATGTAATCTTTTTTGAAGAAAGGCAGGTACTGTCTTAGCAGTAGATGCTGAAAAAGAAACTTGTTGTGGGTCCATTCTTTTTGCATCAGTGTATTTGTTGTATAATGGTGATGTTTCAATTGGCAAAGTATCATAGACAGATAATGAACTTTGTCTGTATTGCTTTAGCCAATCAGGCTCATGTCGTGATGAGGAAATCTCTTCAACGTCATGAGAGTTAATTTTTGAAAGTGTTTGAGACATGATTAACCTAGATCGAAATGCGGTGGTTTAACCTACGGAATCATCCATCTCTAGCTTGATGAGTCGGTTTAGTTCTACAGCGTATTCCATAGGTAATTCTTTTGTAAATGGCTCCATGAATCCATTAACAATTAGAGATAATGCTTCTTCTTCAGTGAAACCTCTAGTCATAAGATAGAAAATTTGTTCATCTCCAATTTTTCCTACAGTTGCCTCATGAGTAATTGTAGCATCTTCTTGATTAATTTCCATGTAAGGATAAGTATCAGTTTTTGATGTATCATCTAGCAATAACGCATCGCATCTTACGGTGGATTTTACGTTAGTAGCACCTTTTGCAACATTAAGCAATCCTCTGTAAGTGGAACGTCCATCTAATCTACTGACAGATTTTGAGGTAATTTTTGATGTAGTGTTTGGTGCAAGATGAACCATTTTAGCACCAGTGTCTTGATGTTGTCCTTTTCCTGCAAAAGCAATTGATAGTGTTTCACCATATGCTCTTTCACCTAGCAAATAGATTCCAGGATATTTCATTGTGAGTTTACTACCGATGTTGCCATCAATCCATTCTACTGTTGCACCTTCATACGCATAAGCACGTTTTGTAACTAAATTGTACACATCACTACTCCAATTTTGAATTGTCGTGTATCGTAATTTTGCATCTTTATGAGCAACCAATTCAACAACTGCTGAATGGAGTGATTCGGATGAATATACAGGAGCTGTACATCCTTCAATATAATGAACTTCAGATCCTTCATCAGCTATGATCAGTGTTCTTTCAAATTGTCCAATGTTTTCAGCATTAATTCTAAAGTATGCTTGTAATGGCATGTCAACTTTGACTCCTGGTGGAATATAGATAAATGAACCGCCACTCCAAACTGCACTATTCAGGGCTGCAAATTTATTATCTTCTGGAGGAATTATTTTACCGAAATATTTTTTGAAAATTTCAGGATATTCTTTTAGTGCAGAATCAGTATCCAAAAACAAAACACCTTGTTTTGCCAAGTCTTCTCTTAAACTATGATAAACAACTTCGGATTCATATTGCGCACCGACACCTGCCAAGAATTTCTTTTCCGCTTCCGGAATTCCCAATTTATCAAATGTTGCTTTTACCTCTGCTGGAACATCATCCCAGTTCTTTTCAGTTTTTTCAGTAGCCTTTGCATAATAGTAAATATTTTGAAAATCAATAGTACTAAGATCACCACCCCAAGTTGGCATTGGTTTTTTCATGAAAATTTCATAAGATCGTAATCTAAAATCAAGCATCCATTGTGGTTCATCTTTCATTTTACTAATGGCAATTACAGTGTCTTTTGAGAGGCCTTTCTTGCTGAGATGCACATACAAGTCAGTTGAATCTTTAAAATCATATTTTGAATAATCCATGTTTAGATTTTCAGTAGACATGATTGACATAACATCGTTATATTATAAATACATGAGGAAAAATAGGCACAGCTAAATAGCTTCAGCTAAATTCTAAGAGTTAGTCAAATTTTGAGCAGCAAGATTCAAAGGAAATTTCAAAATATTTTATTTAATTTCATGTGAAGATGTAGTATTTCTAAATTTAGCATATATTCTAACATCATAGATAATCAATGTTTTTTCTTCTAATAGGATCTGCAAAAAAGCTAGAAAATAAGTTAAAAACTATACTATTTGCAAATGTGGCAGATAAAATAAATCCAATTGAAGTTTCGTCAAATCCAATCAAGTTCAGTAGTAGTGTCCACCACAATCATACAATAGAACTTAAAATCAAATCCAATGTAAAATTACCATAATTTACAATCACAGAATAGATTAATTCAGTCTAGTAAATCAGAGATAAATTTAGAATTAAGATTGTTTTGCAGATGCAGTTGCTTGTGGTGGTGCATTTACTGGATCAACTGTAATTGTTACAGTGTCAGCAGATTCTCTACCATTATCATCAAATACTTTTAGTTCAAAGACTAATACTTTGATTTCATTGTTTGCTACAATTGGAGATGTGAATGACGGGGTTACTGATGATACTGAAGACAACATTACTGGTTCACCAGAAATCTGTGTCCACATGTATGAGAGTTCCTGACCTTCAGGATCATTGCTCTTGCTGCCATCTAATGAAACTTTGACATTTTCATTTACGATTTGATCAACACCTGCATCAGCCACAATAGGTAGATTCAATGTGTTTACAACACTAATCTTCATGCTATCAGAAGAGGACAACTTACCATCAGATGCACTGCAAGTCATTGTAATAGTTTGATCTTTTACTACTGCAGGTAGCTGTACGGTGGTACTTAGAGAACCTGCATCAGCAATTACAACTTCACTATTAGATGAAGACCATGCAACATTAATCATATCACCATCAGGATCAGTTGCAGTACATAGTAAGTTCAAGGTAGTATTTTCATTAGCAGTTTGATCAACACCTGCATCTACAATAGGTGCACTGTTTGCTGGAACTACCATTATTATTAATTGATCAGAACCACTCTGATTTTCAGAGTCCTTTACAGTTAACTGGAATACCATTCGTTTAGTTTCACCAGAAACTACAGATGGTGCCTTAAATGAGAATGATGGTTGGGTAGTATCAAAGGTAACAGATTCACCTGCAAGTTGTTTCCATGAGTAGGTTATTGGACCATTCTCAGGATCAGTTCCTACACCAGTGATAGATACATTGGAACCTCCAATTACTTTTCTATCAGGACCAGCAGATGCTCTTGGTGGTAAGTTGACAGTGCTAATTGTTACATTAACATCATCTGTATCAGAATTACCTTGTGAATCAGTAACTGTGAGTTCAAAAGTTAATGTTTCAGAAGGAGTACTAATGTTAGGAGTAAAGAAATAGACAGAGAATGTAGCCTGTTCATAGAGATCAGTCTTCATTCCAGATTTTTGTGTCCAAGAGTATCTTAATTTATCACCATCAGGATCAGTACCTGTTCCAATTAATTTGACATGTGCATTTTCAGATACGCTTTGATCTGGACCCGCATCAGCTATAGGAGCACCGTTTGCTGGAATTACTTTAACTAATGCTAACGCATTTGCCCAACCATTTCCAGGTGAATAACCAGTTACTTGGAATGATAAAATCATTTCAGTTTCATCTGGAAGTTGAGGAGCAGTAAATTGTACAGATGAACCAGTGTAAGAATTCAATGCCACACCAGTACCGATTAGCTGAACCCAAGAGTAGCTGATTGGTTGTCCGTTAGAGGTTTGTCCAGTTGCACTAAGTGTAACTGTTTGTCCTTCTTTGACAGTTTGCATTGGACCAGCTTCAATTGAAATTAATCTATTTGATAAAAGACCAGTTAATGGATAAACGCTTACAGTATCACTTGCAGAGCCGCCAAATCCATCTTCAACAGTCAATTGGAAAGTTAGTGGATTGGTTTGAGAATAATCGATATACATTGGAAGGATTGTCAGGTATTTTCCATGAGTAGAAGATAATTCTAATGGTTGACCTCCTACTTGAGTCCAGCTATAAGTTAATGCATCCCCATCAGGATCTAAAGCACTACTAACTAGAGTAATTACATTAATTGTTTTAAAAGTGACTTGGTCTCTTCCTGCACTAACCATTGGGTCATGATTAACAGGATTTACAACAACTTCGACTGTATCAGAGCTGCTTGCACCTAATGGATCAGTTACAGTAAGAGTAAAGGTTAGAACTTTGATTTGTCCATTAACTACATCTGGTGCCATGAATGTTGGCTCTGCTACATCATATGAGGATAAAGCAACTGGTTCGCCATCAATTTGTACCCATTTGAATGTTAAAGCATCATCATCAGGATCAACTCCTACACCGACTAATGTAACAGGTAGATTTTCAAGTACTTCAATAGAATTGCTTTCAGCAAAAGAGTAAGATAAGGCACCGACTGAAAATAGACTAAAAACTAATGAAAGTAAAAGAATTTGTGATTTCACTGATTGAGTCTAAAATATTTGTGATATATTAACTATGCAGATAACTTCTATGAAGTCAGAAGATCGTAAAAAGAAACGTAGATCGAGTACTGTGAAAAAGAGAACTTTGTGATCGCCAAAATGCGAGATATCGCAATTGTTTTGTAGTCAATAAAATCAACTAAAACACACACCCAAAATACAAGCCAAAAATCAGTTCAGAAAAACTAGGCAATTGAAAAGATGTTCTTGATAGTATCAAAAGCCCCAGGGACTGTATGGACTTGAGAAATAGTATTTTTTACATGGAATTTTTTTAATTCATCAGATGTAAATGGTCCAATTGCAACAACAGGTAATTTCTCTAAATTATTTAACAAGGAAGTTTCATCATAGTCTTTTGACATTATTTCAAAAAACGCCCTAACAGATGAAGCGCTTGTAAATACAATTCCATCTATTTTATTTTTGGAGAATAGGTCTCTGAATTCATTCCACTGAGTGGTATCTCTAAATGCACAAACATCATAGAGATGAATTTCTTTTACATCAATTCCTATTTTCTCCAATAATTCTTTCAAAAAAGGTGTGGATGCTCCGCTTCTAGGTACAATTACCTTTTTTCCAACAGCGTGTAATTTTGTAAATAATTCACCCACACCAACAGATGAATAGATATTTGGCATGTATGCTACTTTGATTCCTTGGTTTTCTAATGCAGTTTTTGTTTTTGGACCTACTGCCATAACCATAGTATTTGCTACTGCAAGTTGCAATTTTTCAAACTTGGAAACTTTTTTTGCGGTATCAAAAAGAAGCGTCACAGCCTTTGAACTCATAAAGACAGAATAATCGGGATCGTATTGTTTAACTGAATCCAAAAACTCGTCTACTATTTTTTCTCCCTTACTTACTAGCTCAATAGTAGGCAATGAAAGAGGTCTAGCATTATCTTTTGTCACTAGATCTATGAATTCAGAAGAGTCATCTTTTGAACGAGTAATTGCAATAGTTTTTCCTTCAAGCATTTTTTCTCCATCCTATGATAGTAGATAAATCTACAACTTTGCCAATTATAATATTAGTAGGAGGTTTTATTTTATTTGTTTTTACAAGTTTTGCAATATTGGATACTGTTCCAATTATCATTTTTTGTTGTGGAGTTGTGCCATTTTGAATTACAGCAACTGGTGTTTTGCTATCCATTCCACCTGCGATGAGCTGTTTACATATTACATCAATTCTTGAAAGTCCCATCATAATTACAATAGTATCAACAGATTTTGCAAGACGTTTCCATTTGACTGATTCATTTTTCTTTTCAGGATCTTCATGGCCTGTTACAAATACAACAGATGATGCATATTTTCGATGAGTCAGTGGAATTCCAGCATATGTTGCAGAACCAATTCCAGATGTGATTCCTGGAACTATTTCGTACTTTACATGATTTTCCTTAAGATATTCTGCTTCTTCCCCACCTCTACCAAAAATTATTGGATCTCCTCCCTTTAGTCGAACTATATTTTTCTTAGATTTTGCAAACTTTACCATTAGATCATTGGTGTTATTTTGGTGAGCAGTATCGTCACCCACTTCCCTTCCAACGTATACTTTTTCGGCAGACTTTGGAATCATCGAGAGTATTTTTTTGCTTACAAGCCTATCATACAATACAACATCTGCTTTTTGCAAGAGTTCAACTGCCCTCAAAGTAATTAGTTTACTATCGCCTGGGCCTGCTCCAACAAGATACACCTTACCTGTCATTGTTTATTCCATTCCTCCACTTTTTTTCTCCAATTTATTGCAAGGTCATTTACTCCTTTCTCACGTAGTTCCTCACCTACACTCTTACCAAGAGATGTTGGATCATTTTTGCTTCCAGATTTATGAACAGATAGTGATTTTTCTCCATCAACTGAAAAAGCAGATACGCTCAAAGTCATTTGGTTTCCATGTGATTTTGCATATGCCCCAATTGGAAATCTACATCCAGAATCAACAAAGTCAGAAAGGGCTCGCTCTGCCTCAATTTCCAATCTAGAATCAGCATCTTCAATTTTTTTTAGCATTGAGATGGTATCAAAGTTATCTTTTCTTGAAACTATAGCTAATGCACCTTGTCCAGGAGATGGAGAAAAATCTTCAATAGGTAGTTGTGTAAATTTAACATCAATACCTAATCGTGTAATTCCTGCTTGTGCAAGAACAACCGCATCAAATTCTTTTGCAAATACTTTTTTGATTCTTGTTTCAATGTTTCCTCTTATTGGACGAACTGTAACATCAGATCTTTTTCTTGTTATTTGTACGGCACGACGCAGTGAGCTTGTACCAATTACAGCGCCTGATTTTATAGAATCAAGATCAGAACCATCAGATGAAATGAAAACATCGTTTACAATTTCCCTTTTTGGAATACAAGACAAGGTCAAATTCTCAATTAATGGGGAAGGAACATCCTTAAGGCTATGCACCGCAAAATCTACTTCTTTATCTGCAACTGCCCTATCAATTTCTTTTTCAAATATTCCTTTTTGATCAATTGTAAATAACGGTCTTGCATCTGTATCACCTTTAGTCTTTATTGTTTTGATTTCAAATTCCACATCATGATTTATTTTTTTAAGTTCTGATATTACCCAATTAGTTTGTGCAAGCGATAATTGACTACCCCTTGCACCAATTACATAATTCAATTCTTCACCGATTTTAATGCAGTATCATATGCAGTAATAGTATGATTCAGATCAGTTTTTGTGTGAGCATCAGACAAAAAGACAACTTCGAATTGAGATGGTGCAATAAAAACACCTTTTTTTAATAAAGCAGAGAACATTTTTTGGAATTTTTTTGCATCTGCATTCTTTGATGATCTATAGTCCGTGACAGGTTTGTCAGTAAAGAAGATTTGGAACATGGAAGATGTAAAATTTATTTGGTGTTGGATTTTCATGTCAGTTGCCATATCACCTATGGCATGAGTAAGTACAGAGGTATACTGTTCAAGTTTTGAATACAGTTTGTTTTTTATTTTGTTTATTGTTTTTATGGAGGCTATTGCAGCACTTACAGAAATTGGATTTCCTGCATATGTGCTTGCTTGGTAGACTCTGCCACCAGGTGAAAGCAAATCCATTATCTCTTTTTTGCCCCCTACAGCTGCAACTGTAAATCCATTTCCCAGTGCTTTTGCCAAAGTGGTAATATCAGGTTTAATCCCAAAATGTTGTTGTGCACCGCCAGGTGATACTCTAAAGCCAGTTACAACCTCATCAAAAATTAGAGGAACATCATTGTCCTTTGTGATCTTTCTCACCTCAGAGAGGAAATTATTTTCAGGTAAAATCAACCCCATATTTGCCATGATTGGTTCAATTATGACTCCAGCAACATCTTTGTTTTTTGTAATAATTTTTTCCAGTTCTTCAGGATTGTTATACTGTACAACAAGAGTGTTTTTTGAAACTTCATCCAACCCACCATCAGATACTGAAATTCCATTATGCGCAGAACCAGAACCTGCTTTTACCAAGACAGAATCATGAGCTCCATGATAGCAGCCTTCAAATTTTATGATTTTTTTCTTTTTTGTAAAACCACGAGCTAATCTAATGGCAGTCATAGTAGCTTCGCCCCCAGTATTTACTAGTCTAACTTTGTCAATTGAATGAAAATTTCGGATAATTAATTTTGAGAGTTCTATTTCAGATTCAGTCGGAGTGCAAAATAGAGTTCCTTGTGTTAATTGTTTTGATACAGCATTGAGAATTTCTTTTCGTCTATGTCCTAAAAGCAGTGCACCATAACCATTACAAAAATCAATGTATTTGTTTTTGTCTTCATCCCAAATGTAAGCACCATCAGATTTTTTGGTAAAGAATGGATACGGTTCAAAATATCTTACAGGACTGTTTACACCTGATGGAATTACTTTTTTAGCATTATTGAATAATTTTTGGGAGTTAGACAACAATCAACATAGATTGCGGTCATTATTATTCGTAATAATTTATTGACGTTTGTTTTAGGTATGAATCATTTCAAAATAGAAAACAAGGAAATATTACAATATAAGAACAATCCACACCTACAAATCATCCAATAGTTCTAAGTGCTCCAAGTCTTCATTATAGAATATTTTTATAAACATTAAACCATTTGACTTCCAACAATATTTTCAACAAGGATAAAATGAATTTTTGGATTAGATTTTAAACATGTTTTAGAATTTGAAAGGATTCATACAAAAAGTTTGATCAGCAGCATTGCCAAATATGAAACTCCTGCACTTGCAGGAATGGTGATAATCCAAGCCCAAACAATTCTTTTGCCTATACCCCACCTGACTGCAGAAATACGTCTTACTGCACCTGCTCCCATGATAGAACCAGAAATTGCATGAGTAGTACTTGCTGGAATTCCAGCGTGTGCCAAAACAGCTAAAATTGTAGCACCACTGGTTTCTGCTGCAAATCCCTGATAAGGTTTTAGTTGTGTTATTCTTACTGCCATTGTTTTTACTATTCTCCAACCACCAAAAAATGTACCAAGACTTATTGCAAGTGCTGCCATCACTATAACATAAAACGGTACGTCAAATGATGTAATCACACCTTCAGTTAACAAAATCAGTGCAATTATTCCCATTGTTTTTTGGCCATCATTTGCTCCATGTGTTAATGAAAAATAAGTTGAAGATACAAGTTGTAGTTTGCCAAAAACAGAATTTACTTTAGCAGGTTTTTTGTTTGCAAATACTCTGATAATCAGGGTTGCAACTAAAAATGCACTAACTAATCCTACTACGGGTGAAATGATTATGCCAGTCACTACTTTTTCAAGTCCACCGAAAATTATTGCATGTGTTCCAGCACCTGCAATGCCAGCTCCTATTATACCACCGATTAGCGCATGACTACTTGATGATGGAAATCCCCACCACCATGTGATTAGATTCCACACTATTGCTCCAGATAATGCACCTATGACGATATGAATAGTTACAAAGTCAGGATTGATTATTCCTTTTCCAATGGTTGTTGCAACTGCCACACCAAAAAGAAAAGGACCAACAAAATTTGCAATAGCTGCAAGAGTTACTGCCTGAAGTGGTTTGAGTACTCTGGTTCCGACAACTGTCGCAATAGAATTTGCTGCATCGTGAAATCCATTGATGAAATCAAAAAATAGTGCTGCTATTATTGCGCCTATAGCTAGTTCATACATAAGTAACACTAACCGTATTTCAAGACTATATCTTCAATAACATCTGCAACATCAACACATCTATCAGATGCAGTTTCCATTGTTTCATAGATGTCTTTTAGTTTAATTATTGTTATAGCATCATTGCTCTCAAAGAGTTTTTCTATAGATTTTCTATATAGATCATCTACAGCATGTTCAATATTACTCGTGTTTCTACAATGAGTAATCATATCTTCGGCATTCTTAATATTATTTAATTTTGATACCATGTATTGTACTTCTTTTGTTGCATTAACGAGTTCTTTTGCAATTTCTAATGTGTAAGGAGGTGCAGTAGTAATTTTGTAACTATGTGTTCGTGCAGAAATTCCATCCATAAAATCAATAACATCATCTATTTTTGAGGCAATTCTTTGCATGTCTTCTCGATCGAAAGGAGTAATGAATGTTTTATTTAGTTCAGCAAAAATATCGCGTGTAAGAACATCAGCTTCGCTTTCAAGATGTTTGATTTTTGTATGCTGTTCAGTATTACTAAGATCAGAAAATAAAACAACTAATGCCTCAGCGGTCTCTACCGCTTTTTTTGCTAGATTATCAATAATTCCTAAAAGTTCTTTATCAGTTGATTTTACCCAAGAAAATAAAGATCCCACGAACTCAATGTACAGGAGGGATGTTAAAACTGTTATCCATATACAGATGTAGTAATGGAGCAGTTTTTTATGACATTGGGCAATGCCAGAAAAATTTCAAGATAATTAATTTTCTGTTTTTGTATGAGATGCTATACGTTCTTCGCTTGGACGATGTTTGCCAGTTACAATGTAGTTAATGGCATCACTCATGAACACAGCATGATCACCAATTCTTTCTAAATATCGTAACAATAATGCTTCAGCAAGAGCACATCGAGTATTTGTAGACTCGATCAATTTTGGCAATCTCTCACGATAGATTCTATCAATATATTTTTCATCCTCACGAATTTCAACAGCTTTTCTAACATCCAACTCTGCGAAAGATAAAACTGCAGATTTAATCATGTGTTTTACTTTTTTTGTAGATTCAACAAGTGATGCGTTGGTGCATTCAGATACATCACCAAACAAATCTCTGACAAGGGTAATGTCATAAGCATATCTGCCAAATCTAGAAAATGCATATGAGATCTCCGTGGAGGAACGAATTAATCTAAAATCATCAGCAACTGGTTGATATTTTAACAACATGTCAAATGTAAGATCTTCTACTTCAAAGTATTTTGCACGAATTGCGTCAGATAGTTTTAGGACTTTATCTTTAGTATTTGTTCCTGTCAAATACGAATCTATTGCTAAAGATATTGATTCTATCACCATATCGCCCATTTCAGACATGATAAAAGATAACTTGTGTAGCGAGGGGTCTATTAATCGAGTCATTTATCCAAAGTGACCTTGCACATATTTTGCCGTAAGTTCGTCTTTTGGATCTGTAAATAATTTTTTTGTTTCTCTAAATTCAATTAAATCTCCAAGATACATAAATCCAGTATAATCAGAAACACGAATTGCTTGTTGCATATTATGAGTTACAATGATAATAGTATAATCATTTTTTAGCTCAATTATTGTTTCTTCAATTTTTTGAGTTGCAATTGGATCAAGTGCTGATGCAGGTTCGTCCATTAATAATACTTCAGGTTGGATAGCAAGAGCCCTGGCAATGCATAGTCGTTGTTGTTGACCACCAGACAATTCAATTGCGGATTTTTTTAGATCATTTTTTACTTCATCCCAAAGATATGCCATCTTTAAAGAATCTTCAACAATTTCATCAAGAATTTTTTTATCACGAACACCATTTAGTCTAAGACCAGCTGTTACATTGTCATAAATAGACATGGTAGGAAATGGATTTGGTTTTTGGAAAACCATTCCAACTTTTCTTCTATGGTAAATAGGATCAATTTCTTTTGAATAAAGATCTATATCATCAATCATAACTTTGCCTGTAACTTTGGCATTTTTTGTCATATCATGCATTCGATTAAGACATCGTAGAAAAGTAGTTTTACCACATCCAGAAGGTCCAATTAAAGCAGTGACAGATTTTTCTTTGAATTTCATTGTGACGTTTTTTACAGCATCTACTCCACCATAGCTTACCGTAACATTTTCTGCAATCATTTTGTATTTAGTATCAATAGCGGATGAAGGCTCGGGAGATGTGAACGGTGATGCTTCCATGATATTTGGTTTTGTTGTCAATGCTGTCATTTTATAGCGTTTCTCCTTTGTTTAATTAATTGTCCAAAGAATCCATTTTTTTTATTCATAAAATAATATTTGACTCCCAAATTGATTCCAAGTATAATCATGATCAAAACCAATGCTGCTCCCCATCCCTGAAGTTGGGCACTATCATAAGGCAATAAAGAAAGACGCCATATTCTCAAAGGAAGTGCATCCATAGGGGTATCCATACTACTAAAGAATTGACTACTTCCGAGAATAGTCATTATTAATGGAGCAGTCTCACCACCAATTCTAGATACAGATAAGAGTATTCCAGTAACCATGCCGCTCTTTGCCGCAGATACTACAATTCTAAATGTGATAACCCATTTTTTTAATCCCAATGCAGTTCCTGCCTCTCTATAGGTCACAGGAACCATCTTAAGTGATTCTTCAGTAGTTCTTGCAACAATAGGAAACATAATCAAAGATAATGCAAATGCACCTGCCCATACTGAAAAATGACCAAGCACCAACACAATTATCAAAAATGCAAAGATTCCAAGAATGATTGATGGAAATTCCATAAAGACGTCATTGAAGAATCTAACAAATCTTGCAAGTACGTTATCCCCATATTCAGACAGAAAAATGCCAGACATTACACCAATTGGAACGCCAATCATGCTTGACAGTCCTATGATTATCAGTGTTCCTTGAATTGCAGGACCTATTCCACCCTCGCCAGAACCAGCAGAACCCGGAGTCTCTGTTAAAAATTCAATGCTTATTGCAGTCAATCCATTTTTGAATACTTCAACTAAGATACTACCTAATGGAATAATTGCAATGATCACACATGAGAAAACAACAATCCTTACAGCTTTATCTACAAGTAATCTTTTTTGTACGTTTTGTTTGAATAAAGAACGATACTCTTGTCTTCTATCCTGAATAGAAGTCAATTATTTATTGCACCTTCTTTTATTTTGAGCATTCTTGTTACAAGTAAATGAGCTATAACATTAATCACAATAGCAATCAAGAGAAGAATCAATCCAATACCAATTAATGCTGGCATGTGCACTGATGCAGGAGATGCTTCGACAAATTCATTTGCAATAATACTTGACATTGTCTGACTAGGTCCAAATAATGATGAAGGGATTGCGCCAATGCCTGTTGCATTTCCAATCAACATGGTAACTGCCATTGTTTCACCTACTGCCCTTCCAAGACCCAAGATAGATGCACCTATCAGACCAGTTTTTGAATAAGGAAATACGGCAAGCTTGAACATTTCCCATTTAGTTGCACCAAGCATGTAAGCTGCCTCTTTTTGTTGTTGTGGAACCGCCTTCATTATTTCACGCGATACTGCAGAAACAGTGGGAATAATCATAATTGCAAGAATAACACTTGCAGTTAGAATATCCAATCCATATGGATTGCCAGAAAATAACCAAATATTATCACCAAATGCATCATGTAACGGAGTTTCAATCCAATCTCTAAAGTATATTCTAAAAACAAACAGTCCCCATAATCCGTAAATGACACTTGGAACTGCAGCTAAAAGCTCTACCAAAAATCCAAGAGGAGCGCCAATTCTTGGAGGAGCATCTGAGATAAACATTGCAATTCCTATGCTTAGTGGAACACCAATCATCATTGCAATTGCAGAGGTAGTCAAAGTGCCCAAAATGTAAGGCAATGCACCAAATGATTCTCTATCTTCTACTGCATTCCAATCAGTTTTTGTGATAAATGAAAGTCCTTCTTTTTCCCAAATTGGATATGATTCAGATACGAGCTGAAATGCAATTAATACAACTATCACCAAGACATAAGTTCCAGCAACAGTTGCACCTATTTTGAATACTTTATCTGATACAACCCTTCTTTTTTTCAAATTAAGATTTACCTTATCCACTGTTTTTTTGATGTGAAAATAGCATATCTAAGATCTCACTATACTTTATGAGGTGATCATTATTCTATATAGATCGTCAGCTATATTGTAATTAAGAAATTTTCAGTATAATAGATCGATTGGAAACTATTGAAAACACCAAGCAGACAAGAAGAATACAGCTTAGTGGTGGTTCAACATACATCATATCATTGCCAAAAGACTGGATTGAGGAATTAAAAATCAAAGTTGGTGAAAACATAACAATTGTAAAAAATTCAAATCAATCACTTACTCTATTTCCAAGAGAACAAAGCGATGAGAAAAAATATACAGCCGTGATATATTCCAGTCAAAAAGATTCTGGAGATTCAGTCAAGCGAAAAATCATTGCGGCATATCTTGCAGGATATAAAACAATTCAGATAAAAACAAGAGGGATGAAAATTCCTTCAGAGCATTCAAGGAGTGTAAGGGAATTAGTTCGCTCATCTATGATAGGCACGGAAATCGTAGAGTCTAGCTCAGAGTCGATGACAATTCAAATCTTAACCAGACTGCCAGAATTATCATTTGAGACCGCATTAAAAAGAATGTACTTGATGGCAACCAACATGGTAAAAGAGGCAATAGAGGCATTAGAAGAAGTAGATACGGCTCATGCTGACGAGGTTGTTAACATGGATGATGAGGTAGACAGATTTGGGTTATACATGAGACGAAATTTGGTTTTGGCAATTGGAAATGAAAACATACTTCAAGACATGGGATTGAAAAGACCATCAGATTGTCTTGAATACAGAACAATAGTAAGCAAAATAGAAAGAATCGGAGATCATGCAGGCCTAATTGCAAAAAGAATCAAATTCATTGAAGAGAAGATAGATCCAAAAATCATAACTAAAATCAAAAAGTTATCTGAAAAATCATTAGAGGTTTTCGAGGAATCAATTACCGCTGTTCAGAATCATGATTTTCAAAAAGGTGAAAACGTTGCAGAAAAAGTTGGCAAAGTAATTGAAGAAGAAAAAGAAATAATGTCAAAGATCAAAGAGGATGAAAAAAACTCCACAATAATCAGATTTGTCTTAGAAGACTTGAGAAGAATTGCAGAATATTCAAGTGACATTGCCGAAGTTGCAATAGATGAGAACATTCACAGTGTTATTTCTGAAGAATAAAATACACAAAAAATATTTTTATTAAAAAATAAAAAAATGGGAAGAGTTTATGGTTTTACAGAAAATCCTGGTTCCCATTTATCGGTTGATCTTAGATCACTTGAACTGATTGTCTTTGCTTTTTCACCATTACTCAATTTTTCAAGAGATGGATTGAGTGGAGTATAACCGTCACATTCAAAAGCAAATTGGTCTACATACACAAACCCTTTTCCAGTGTAACCTTCTTCATTGTCAGATCTTGTAGTCACAACATAGTTTGTTACTTTACAATCACGATACTCAAAAGCTCGGAGAGTTTCGCCTCCTGCACTCAAATATACTGTAACATCAAAATATTTGTACATATATTCAAACGCTGGATTGAGAATGTATTTTTGTGCCTCATCAGCTGCTTTGTAAAGGTGTGGAGTTCCACCTACGTTCTTTTCCAATGTAAAGGCAGGTTTTGATCGACCAGTTTTTTCACCACCGTCTCTTTGTGCACCAACAGATGAACCAGATGTACTAGATGTTGATTCCATAGTACTAGTTCCAAATCCACCTGTCTGAGTAAATAGTTGAACCGGAGTTATTTCAGTTCCAGTTCTAAATTCAAACTCTGCAGTCGGGGCAATACCTTCCACAAATACGTATTTGGATGGTTGTACTGCTGCAGGAGCTGCATCTGTATCAGCTATTTCAAAGCCTGCAAAAGATGCAACTGCAAATACTGCAATTACACTTAGTGTCGTCATAGTTATTGCGTTTTTGTAATTCATTAATCATATCAGTAATTTAATTACTATAAACTGGATCACTATTTTATACTGATAGAACATAATGATAGATAGTTCTCGTAGCACTATATAGAATAAAAATATTTCAAAATTCTTTTCGAAATAAAAAATTGAAATTTGAAAAAATAAAATAAAAACAAATTCAATTAAAATAAATTAAAAAAATAAAAAGAAAAAAAGATTTAGACTTTGAGAATACCTTGAGATATAAGATATTGTAGTCCTTTGATATAGTCTTGATCAGTGATCAAGCCATCTGCCCACCATTTTGCATTGTTTCGAATCCAGTCTGGAATTTGATATTCAGTTGTTTTGGTTTCTGTTTTGGTTTCTGTAGTTTTGACAGGACTGTCATACTTCCAAA
The DNA here is from genome assembly GCA_035703205.1 of Nitrosarchaeum sp. Classification (GTDB taxonomy): domain Archaea; phylum Thermoproteota; class Nitrososphaeria; order Nitrososphaerales; family Nitrosopumilaceae; genus Nitrosarchaeum. The sequence goes on along the minus strand of DASSYQ010000105.1, from coordinate 803 downwards.
GAACTTCGCCGTCATACGTTACCTGTGACAAACTTTTTTTGCCCAATTCTACGACATTCTCAGGCAATGGAGAATATAGTAAAGTAGGTGCAAATGCTTGTCCATCAGTTAGCATCCAGTGAATCATGTGAAGCATCGCTTTTGCTTCTTCCTTGTTCTTTGATGTTTCCTTTAGATCCTTGTACACAAGAAGATACGAGAAACTTGAGATTGGATACGAGTCAGAACCAGGTGCGTTTACTGCAGATACAGCAGACCAATCTGCGTCTCCTGATGGAAGTTTATTTGCAATTCCAGCTGTTGCAGCAGTAATAGTAGCAATGCTTGGCTCAACAAATTTACTTCTATCACCATTTTGAACATGGGCAAAAGTCATTCCAGTTTGAAATGCATATGCAAGCTCAACATAACCCACAGAGTATTTAGTAGATCTGATGATTCCTGCTACACCTTCGTTTCCTGCTGCAGCCAATCCTGTTGGCCATGGAACGGATTTTCCTTTTCCTACGGTTTTACCCCAACCTTCAGGATCAACAGTTGTAAGATAATCAGTGAAGACAAAGGTAGTTCCAGAACCATCTGAACGATGAGCAACTACAATGTCTTGATTAGGAAGATTCAATCCTGGATTGAGTTCTTTAATCAAAGGATCATTCCATTTAGTAATGGTTCCCATAAAGATACCAGAAACTGCTTTTCCAGTTAATTTCAATCCACTTTTTGGAATTTCAGGAACATTGTATGCTACTGTAACACCTCCTATAGTTTCAGGAATATGTAGTGTGTTTGGTGCTAATCCTCTT
>DASSYQ010000107.1:0-3889 GCA_035703205.1 Nitrosarchaeum sp. | reverse complement strand
AAGAACGCACCTGATTCAGCACTATCAAAGACATACATGTTTACAAACGGCGTAAACGGTGACGGCGTCCACAAATATCAGGGCGAGGTCTTTACTAGCACTCCTGCACAACCAGATGTGTATAGCGCACTGACATCTCATGTTCATGTAACATGGAAAGATGGAACTGCACCAAGAGTACTTGATTCAGAAAAAACAATACTAGATGCAGAGAAAAAAGGCGAGATAACTCTCAGTCCTGTTGATGTGGTGATTAACATGCCACAGATAGTTTGGCCTGACGGACAAATGATGGTAAAAGAAGACAAGACATTATCTGATGACACACCATATGTGGGAGGACAAGTTCTTGAAATCGACATCAAAGGAAAATCTGTGACATTTATTGCACACCGAGGTTGGGGTCCTGACGGAAGAACAATCTACTATATTGTCACTGATGCAACTCCTTCTGGTCCAGCAGAGATGATGGGTGTGATCAATACGCCAACTTCTGCCAGTCTGATTGCAAATTCAGCTGCAGTTGATCTGTTTCAGTTTGGAAATGGAATCAAAGGCTCGGGTCCTATGGGATTCCAAGCCGGTATTGCAGCAGGAGCACCAGGGGACGCAAACTATTCGCCAATGTGGAGAATAAACATGATTGGATGGAAGGATGCAAACAATGCATCGTTACTTGAAAACATTTCTGACATTGCAGCATACAAACAGGCAGGTAAGATTGACGTAGGTCTGGCAAGACCAATGGATAGTGATCATATAGTAAACTGTCCATTTATTGATCCCTTTCAATAGGGATTAATCCATTTTTATTTTTTGATTTGGATTATTTTGCAAATAGGTTGATTGAATATTGCAAGAAAAAATGATCTTTTACTCTTGATGGATTAAAATAAAACCCCCAAAGTCAATAAAAACATTTTATTTTATTTGACATGCATGTTTTAAAATTATTTTGTCTTTTTATCTCTTTTTGTATGTCATTTGATTATTTTTTTGATTGTTTCATAAACTGTCTCGATTTTAAATGGTTTAACAATTATGGCAGTTGCTCCGAGTTTTTGTAATTCTTTAATTGTATCTGTTGAATTATCTGCTGTTACCATAATTACATTAGCTTTGGGGTTTTCTTTTTTGATTTCTTTTAGTGCCTGAATTCCGTTCATTATTGGCATCATGACATCTAAGAAAATGACATCTGGTTGGTGTTTTTTATAAAGTGACACTGCTTCTTTTCCATTATGTCCAATTCCAATTACGTTAAATCCACCGATCTCTAAAATATCTGAAAATACTCCAGTGATGTCTTCATTATCATCTACGATAACTACTCGATTATCTTCTGTCATGGCATTTTCTATTTATTTTGCAAGTAAATAACCCTCTCAAAATATTATCAATGAACAACTTTTTTGGTAATATTAAAGATTAATTATTTTATTAATTCACAATTTGTTTTTGATTATATCGGTTATGCTTTGATTATGTGCAAAAATGAGCATTGTTCTTGCTGAGAATCATTTAGTTGCACACTTACTTTTATCTTGTTTGAGTTAATGTCTATTTTCAAATTTTTAAATATACACGTATACTTGAAGATTTTTTTGTTCTCTTTAACTTCAAACTCTGTTGGAATTAGGAATCCATCATCAATTAACGCATTAATCTTTCTATAACCTGATGTTTGAGGTAAATTACACTCTCTGATTATTTCATAGCTGATCTTTGACGTTGAAATGGTTGATTCTATGATTTTTTTCTTTTCTAAATCTCCAAATGTTTGAATTATAATTGAATTAATGTTTGGATCAGATATTGTGATCCATTCTTCATTTGTCTTCTTTGATTTTGAATCAAATATACTCTCACAAAATCTACGTTCTAATCCTTTTGCACCTACATCTCCGAAAAGTTCCTTTAACACAAAATCCAGTTTTTCAAATTCTTCTAACGATTGGCTCCATGAAATTCCATATTTTTCAAACAATCTTTGTTCAATCTTCTGGACTGTTTTTTTACCTAGGTTCTTTTCAATAGTGTCGCTTAATGATTTGGCAATAATATGATCAAATCCTGGCATGGTATAATTATGAAGATCATACTAATTAATATTGTTAAAATATTTTTTAACCGGCATATCTAAAAAATTACGACTATCTTCACCTGATTGTCCTGTGTTTCACTATTGATATTATTCATTTTTATGAGTACTAATGAATTTCTAAATTAACTGTACTTTTTATAATTTGTATTTTCAATACATTTTGTTTTTTTATTATGTTTAAATGAATTATGCTTTTTACTTATGCTATCATTTCCAAATTTGGCAAATATTTGTTATATCTTACCGTTTTAGCAATAATTTAGAATGATTGGTGATAAAGCAGAAAAATTACAATCCTCTCTGAATGTGATAATAGATGATGTGACCGTAATTGGATTATCTACTGAAATGCTTGAATTAAGCTGTAAACAATCTATGAATAAAGATACAAAGCGATATTTTAAAAATATCAAAAATCATTGTAACAACATTGTTAAAACTATAAACGAAAATACTGATAAAATTACAAAGAAAAATTAAAAATTACAACTATTATAAAACTATTAATTTTACAACCAAATTTTTTTCTTTTAATTTCATATCTTGGATATTTTTATATGTGAATTTATGAATATGTGTTGTTTGTTAAAAAAATAACATACAGCAGATTATTGTTTATGAAGGAAAAACCATCAATAATGAACGGATCTGTCATTATAGTAGACGATGATAAAGATATTTTGGAGTTATTGACAGAGTATCTTTTACTCGAAGACTTTGATGTTGTAGGTCGTGGCACTGACGGATTAATGGCAGTCAATTTGTATGCAGAACATAGGCCAGATTTTGTAATAATGGATATTGCAATGCCTAACTATGATGGCCTTTATGGGTTGGAAAAAATAAAAAAACTCAATCCAGATGCAATTATAATAATACTCACTGGAAATAGTGATAAATCAATATCTCAACAAATAATGCAATTAAATGCTACAATTGTCTTGGAAAAACCATATCCTGTTGAAAAACTTGTATCTCTTTTAAAATCCATTAAAAATCCTGTCCAGTACAATGGTAACATGCGTAATTGATCTTAAAAAGTTATTAGTACTATACATGGTCATAATTTAAAATGCCATTTAAAATTCAATATAAATTTCAAGATGATGCACAAACACACTACTGTGTTGTTTCATATGAACAATACAAAAATTTTTGTGCGTTACCAATTATTCAGGAATGCAAAATAATCAAAGGAAATCAAACAAATACAAAAAAGAATCTTGCTGAAATACAAAAAGCACTTGATATGGCATATCAAAAAGATACCAGCCACATTCGTAAATTATCTGAAAACTATTCTTCATAACGTGTTGCCCTGAGTATCTTAATTCTATTGTTTTAGTTCCAATTTTAGTTTGTCCAAATGCGCAAACTAATTTTTATGAATATTAACATGTTCCCCATATCATGAAAATACTTCACATTGAAGACAATCCTGAAGTAAGTGAGGTATTTTCAGAGATTCTAAAGACCAAAAACCATGATTTTGAAAGCGCAATTGATGGGAAAAAAGGACTTGATTTGGCACTGAACAATCATTATGATCTTATTTTGCTTGACATGTGCATGCCTAATTACAGTGGGCTTGATTTTTTGTTAGATTTGAAAGATAAAAGATCCTCTGAAATTCAAAAAGTTGTCGTTGTTAGCTCACTTGAACTAGATGAATATCAAACTCGTTTTCTCACAGAACTAGGTGTTAGAGCAATAAGACAGAAACCCATATCTGTTCAAAGTCTTTTGTCTCAGATTGAGCCTGAACTTACAACATAGATTTATTAT
>DASSYQ010000019.1:0-7211 GCA_035703205.1 Nitrosarchaeum sp. | reverse complement strand
TGGTAAAGCAAGCCCTATAGCTTCGGAAATTGATGCCATTGTATTTGCAGTAAACATACCCCCACATGATCCAGCATTTGGGCATGCAGTATTTTCTATATTTTTTAGTCCTTCCAATGATAGTTGACCAGCATCATATGCGCCTACTGCCTCGTAGACGTCCACTACTGTTAATTCTTGACCGTTTAGCATTCCTGGCATAATTGTTCCTCCATACACAAAGATAGATGGTAAATTCAATCGTGCCATTGCCATCATAGTTCCTGGTAGACTCTTATCACATCCTGCGATTCCAACTAGTGCATCATATTGATGTGCACGAACCATTAATTCTATTGAATCTGCAATTATTTCTCTTGAAATTAATGATGATTTCATTCCTTCATGACCCATTGCAATTCCATCACTTACTGCAATAGTTGAAAATTCTCTTGGTGTTGCTCCGCCATCACTTACTCCTTCTTTTGCTTTTAGTGCTAATCTTGGAAGGTGAATGTTACAAGGAGTTGCCTCGTTTCCAGTATGACACACTCCAACAAATGGTTTGGCTAAATCATTATCTGTTAATCCCATAGCTTTGTACATTGCTCTATGAGGTGCTCTGGCAGTTCCTTCTACTACATTTCTACTAGAAATTTCCATAATATTGCAAATGCATTTTGCTATAATTTAGACTTTATTGACATTATCAATACAAAAATATTTTTCATCATAAAGTGTTTAAATTCTAAACATTTCTATTAAAAATATTGGAACAAAAAGTTCTTTCATGTCCTGTATGTCAAAGCAATAAAGCAGAAATTGCAGGAGAAGATGTTAAACTAAGTGGGCATTTCCAAGACAAGGAATTTTTGACTACTCCTTTAACTGTTCTTAGATGTACCCGATGTGGTTATTACATGTTTTTTGATAAAATGGCACAATTTACAGCAAAAGAAGAATCTTTTGATAAATCTTAACTTAGAGTTAAATCTCAATAATCTCTTGATTTTCTAATTGTTCTAAAAGAGATTGGATTTCTTCCGGTGTTTCTGCACCATAAACAATTAGAATTCTGTCCTTATCCATAAACTCATAATTTCTAATATCATTTACTTGTTCACCATTGACATAGAATTTTAATGTGTAATCTTCATTTGTACAAAATTGTCTTCCATCTTGGAAAACAAAACATTTGTCATCTAATCCTAGTCTTAGAGAGTCAAACAAGTATCCCATTTTTACCCCTGTTGCATGTTTGTGAACTGTAGTGCCATCCCCTCCCTCAAAGTGAATCCAGCTTGTTTTGATTTGATATGCTGGTAATGAAAAATCAAATGTGTCGCCAAAAACCTTGACTAAAATTGCAGCATGTGAATGATCACTACCTAAAGCGCCTGCACCCTCTGGGCCCCCCGGAGCAGTTTGTGACATGTTCATGAACATCCATGCTGAGTATCCTACAATTACTGCAATTACTCCCAACACTCCGATTGTGATCAACATGTTTCGTCTTTTTTCTGAGGAACGTTTTGTCGCATAACTATCACGCTTTTCTTCACGTTCTTTTCTTTCCTTTCTACCCATAGGTTAAACAGATTCAAAAATTTGCCCTAATTAACTGTTCGATGATTTAACTGCTCTTTATTTTATCAAGTTATTTTTTCAAACTTTAATGCCTCTTTTTCATTCTTGACAAATAACTCACATGTCGTAATTAGAAATCAAGAATACGGGACATTTTAACATCTATTCTGGATTATAATCATCACAACCAGACGTACACGGTTTATTCATTACCCCCTCACATTTTCCAAGTTCATCATGCATGATTCTATGGTGACCGCAGTTTTTGCATTTTCGTCTAAAAAACATGATAAGTTCATTCATTGAAATATCCAGTTTTGCAATTTTGGTATTCAGCGATGCTTCATTAGGTTTATCTGACATGCTATTTCTGAATTTTCCAGAAACTTAAGGATTTAGAAAAAGAGTTTATGCTTTAAATTTCTGAGTACAGTATTCTTTACGAACAAATCAAGAGTATTACTTTTTTCTAAAGGCTAAGATAAATAAAATCAAAAATTCTAGTTCTATTATGAGTTGTATTTTTTGCGATATATTGTCTGGTTCTAGACCTGGTCATATTCTATATGAGGATGCATCACATGTTGCATTTTTGGACAAGTACCCAATTGATGTTGGTCATAGCTTGGTAGTTCCAAAAGAACATCATGAAAGAATAACTGATATGGATTCTAAAGCAGTTGGTGATTTGTTTTCAATAGTTCCAAAAATTGCAAATGCTATTTTAACTGCTACCGGAGCTGATGCATTTAGTCTTGGACAAAACAATGGCCGAGCTGCAAAACAAATCATCCCACATGTTCATATCCACATTATTCCAAGATATAATCACAAAGGAACAATTTGGACAAAGCGTTCAATTTCAAATGATGAAGAACTTTTCACCCTGGCAAAAAAAATTAAAGAATTACTTATTTAGCATGACCTGGATTATATCGTAATATTGCTCCTACTTTGCCCAAGCTTGACAACATGACACCGTGTTCTGCGCTCCCTGATACCACTTCTAATCTACTTCCTGTTTTTGCAGCAAGCAACTCTAGATAGTCTACAATATCTTGTTCATTTGCTTCTACTTCCATTGAATTACAACCTGGGCAAGGGCTGTTGGTAAATTTTGTCTTTTTTGGAATGACATCTCTTCTTTCGACAATCTCTTCTTGTATGTGTTGACATCTACGACACTTCCCTTCAACTCGATTTAGGTTTGTATCATCTGTGATGATTAGTATTTTTACTACATTATTTTTGAGAAGCTCAATAACATCTCGAAGTCCATACACTCCCAATCCTGAGTGAGAGTTTATCTCTCTGAATAAATCTTCAATTATTTTCTTTTCTTCAACCATTCTAAAATCCGATAAAAGTTCTGCAGATTTTGCAAATGCTTCTCTAATTCCCTCAGCTCCTGAATATGATGCATCTATTGTGTTTATGATCATATTTTGTAATCTATACTCTAGATATCCACCATTGATGAAATCTTCTTTTGTAGGACCTGGCCCCGAAATAATCAATCCTTTTACAGGATAAATATCGATAAAATACTCTCTAGTAGTTTCAGCTACTCTGTTGTAATAATATGAAAGCTCCATCTCCCTTAATTTCTGGAATCTTTTTGCAGACTGTCCTCCCTGTCTATGTTTTCCTGCAACTCCTGAACCTGTCTGTGATAACACTTCTATTTTATCTCCATGAAGTAATCCCCACCCTGCATCTTTTGCATCAATAGCCAAAAATCCGATTAGGTTATCATCTTTTAGCATGTCTTTTAGAATGTCTACATGAAAATGATCATCGCATCTGTACAAGTATTGTTTTAGATCTTTTGGAGGATCAATCTCCCAAACTTTCACTACTTCGCTTCCTAGTGGACCCCCTCCTTCTGGTGGCAATGCCCCGCAAAACATGACCAGTCCTCTTTCAGGAGTTTTTTTGAATAATTTCAATCTCTGAATTACTTTGCCTAATGAATCTACAACATGTGATCTTGTTAAATCTGACTTTATGTTGTCAGCAGTTCCCTGTTCTTGCTGCAGCGTGCTAATTACCTCGTGTAGTTGTTTTCCTTTTGGAATGTATACGCTGATTAGTTCAGTTCCTCTGCCTGATTTCTGTGATAATTCCTCTAGCATTTTTCTAATTTTGTAAAGTTTAACAGAATCTACTTTCTCTATGTTGATCTTTTCCATTTGTATTTTCTTCCTGTTATGCGAATATTAAGTTTGGTTGATTCAATTCTATATCTCACTAAAACTATAATTCATCAAGGGATTTTAGAAATACTTCCAGTGGTTGATTGCCTCTTATTTTGATAATTTTTTCATTGTTGAAAACCAAAAAAGACGGTGTTGCATCAATTCCGATTTCTTTGCCAAATTCATGTAATTGATTTACTCTTTCTAGATGTTTATGTTCATCAAGACATATGTTGAATTTATCTAAATCTAGATTTACTGTTGTAGCAAATCTATCTAATGATTCACGAGTAATCCAACCTGTTCTCTCTCCTTTCCAATTCTTGTATATTTCATCATGATATTGCCAATATTTTTCTTGATCTTGAGCACAATATGCTGCTTCGGCGGCTAATATAGAATCGGGACCGTTTAATGGAAAATCTTTGAAGACTAGTTTTGCTTTTCCTGTTTCAATGAAATCTTGCTTGATTGTATCTAGCGTATTTTGATGAAATTTGTAACAAAAGGTACACTGGTAATCGCCCCATTCTAAAATTGTAATTGGTGCTGATGGGTCACCCATAATTGGTGATCCATTTTGAATTAATCTTGATTTAGTAAATAGTTTTGAATCACCTTCTGATTGTGGATAAAATGCTAAAAACATACCTGTTACAATACCTATGGCTATTGGGACTGCAAACAAGTAGATCTTTTTCATTGATTCTGTGATTTTTTTTTCTAGTAAATAGTTTCCTTACATTAAACAGATGCCAAAGTCCATAACGCAGAGTTTTTTGCAGATATCTCTGCTACAAATGGATCATCTGATGACGAAATTATTATTACATCTCCTTCTTCAGGAGATAAATTTTCTAAAAGATAATCTCTGGTTTTCATATCTTTGATAAAACATTCTTTTTCATCTCCTGGAAAAATTAGTTTTTTATTTTTGTATATCATTGTAGTGCATCCTGAAGAACCGTATAAAATTGCATAATCTCTTTGCTCTAAACCTGTTTTGACTGTATTTGAATAGTTTTTGAGAATAATTGCATGGTTGTATTTGCCTTGAATAATGCTACCTTTTTTAATTTTACATTCTTTGGGAATTGTATTTTGTATCTGATTTGTTAATTTGATCCCTTTTTGAGTAAGAAAAGTTCCTGATTTTGTTGAATCTACAATCCCTGCTTCTTTTAGATGTAAAATTAGTGTCTTGACTGCTCCTTCTCCCAAATGAATCTCTTTTCCAAACATGGCTCTACTGACAAATCTTTCTTTATCTAACAATTGTAATGCCTTTAGAACATGCGGAATGCTAAATGTGAGAACTTTGCTTGAGCCCTTTCTTGATACTATGTCTTGTAATGCTTGGATGTTTTTGCGCAGAATTTTCCTTGTTTGTAATTCTATATATTGTTTGAATTAACTTTTACAATGATAATTATTTAGAATTGTTATTACGTTAGAAAATCTTTCAGAAATAGTTTCTTCTTTTTGATTTATGTTGATCTTTTCTAATTTGTTTAATAATGTTTTATTATTTATCATGTCATCTAACGCTTCTATTGAAAATGGTTTTTTGATTACTTCTATTGCTCTGTTAAATTGCATTAGTGAATCTGATACTATTTTTTCAATATGGCCTGATGCAAAAATTATTCGTTGACTTGGGTTTATTTTTAGAATTTCAATTGCGGTTTGTAATCCACTTAATACAGGCATGTTATGATCTAATATTACAACATCAAAATAATTCTCCAGTTGATTTGTCTTTGAATGACTATGCTCTTTTTGATAAATTTCTAAACACTTTTGCCCGTTTTCAGCTGTTATCACATGTCTGTTATCCAACTTTAACCAATCTTGATACAATTCTAATAAATGCGGTTCATCATCTGCAATGAGCAATCTCACCTGTTTTGTCTGAATGTTTGGAATTGATTCTGTCTTTATGTGATTTGTCTTATCCATTCCAATTCTATTGATTTCCATTTTTATCGGATCGAGAATTTTCGAATCTCCGATTCTTCCAAAAATCTCTTGTATCATCTCTGCAAATAATTCGTAATTTCCAGTAATTTCCTTTTCAGATTTTCCACATTCTTTTATCATTGTCTGAATAATTGATTTGTAACCATTTGTCCCATACAGATCTATTAATGATGTTTCGATAATCTGCGATATCTGATTTTCATATCTTCCATGATCAAACTTGGAATTGCTCATTTTATGACTTTCATACTGTTAATTATGACAAAAGCAACAGTGTGTTAGATCTAAGAATAACATCAGTACTTTGAGCGTGAATTATTTTTCTTTATTAATTGGATAAATTGTCCAAGAATTTAAATACGTTCAATCTAGAAAAATTACATGTCTCAATCAAGACAAATCAATGTATCTAAGAATGGCGTTCCAGTCACCGCAATTATTGCATTAGCTCTAATTTTTGTGGCAGGATTATTTGTTGTTGGATTTGACCAGGGACATATCTTTAGTCTAGTTTATGGTGAAGAAGCATTTCAAGATCTTTACATCCACGAACTTACTCACGATATGAGACACGCTGCTGGTTTTCCTTGCCACTAGTGAGTTAATCTGATGAAAACATTTCTTTTTATCCTTATTGTTATAGCATCTGGTATATCTGCTGGGCTTATTCATGGTGGTGCAAATCTTATATTTGTTGAACCATCTCTTGATCAAGCAATTGGCATTGAAAATCAACATCTATTTGCATCAGGCGAAGAAAAAGATACTCCTGAATTTTGGATAAAATATGAGGGCTATAGGACATGGCAAAAAAGTGGACAGGTTTTAGCCGGTGGCATACTAGGAATTTCTATCGGGGCATTATTTGGAATTGTTTTTGCGCTTTCAAGAAACTCGCTTCCTGGAAAAACAGATCTCAAAAAAACTCTAATTCTGGCAGGAATTATGTGGTTAACAATCTACATTATACCTTTTTTAAAATACCCTGCAAATCCTCCAACAGTAGGTGATCCTGAAACTGTTGTCTTACGTGGTATCCTATACTTGACATTTATTGCAATTTCAGGATTTGGCGCTGTTGGATTTTACAAACTATCTCAAAAACTAAAAACTAAAAAATTTCTTGCTATTGCAGGGTATGCCGCATTTATTGGATTAGTATTTGTTGCAATGCCTGAAAACCCCGATAAAATTACTGCTCCTATGGATTTGGTTAATAATTTTAGGATAATGTCTGCTTTTACAGTTTCTCTGTATTGGCTTTCATTGGGTATTATAATGGGCTTTTTGTGGACTCGTTATAAACCTCATAAAGAAATCACTCCCTCTTTTAATTAGTTGTTCTAAGTCTCTGGAACGAGAATGATGTGCTGTAATTTAAATAACTCTGTATTATTTTCTAATCTAATTGACACGGCGTTTGACATTACCTCAGTTAAAAAAATACGATGTTACTCAAAAAGTAAT
>DASSYQ010000100.1:0-2630 GCA_035703205.1 Nitrosarchaeum sp. | reverse complement strand
TTCATCTCTTGGATATCTATCTCTGGAAGATCTTTCATCTCTTGGATATCTATCTCTGGAAGATCTTTCATCTCTTGGATATCTATCTTTAGATTCTTGTGGTTTATTTTTTTGAAAACACTTACTGCAATAAACAGGTCTGTTAAATTTTGGTTCAAATGGTATTTGACATTCATCGCCACAATCACTACATGTCACAGTATGCATTTCTGATTTTCTTTCATCTCTTGGATATCTATCTCGGGAAGATCTTTCATCTCTGGAATTTCTGTAAGAGCGTATAGGTTCATCATCTCTAGAATATCTGCCTGAAGTTGGATTAGGTTTTGAATGTCTATCAAATTTTTTGTCAGAGTATTTAGCTTTGTAAAAATCCATTTTTCTCATATAGAGTAAGCATTATTGGATATAGATAGTTAGAGCTGAAATTTGTGCCTAAATTAAAGAGTGAATCAAACTAGAGATTTGTCCATTTCAGTTCCCATTATTTCCTGAACTTTAAGAAAATAGAGTCTTGTAGAATATGGCATATCATCTAAATTATTATCAACTACAATCATAAAATAACGAACTGCCCGTTTTGAGATATCCAAATTGAATTTCATTGGGAGTATAGGATCTTGTTTAACTCGTATTTTATCTTGCAACCATGGGGGAGCCATGTCAATTGTTTCTTTGATAATTTTATCATACCAGTATGAGAGATTTTCAGGTTGAAGTCCATCCTTTAAGTTAGAAATATCACTATCAAGTTTTTTCATCATATTGTTTATGATTGCCATGAGGCTAAATCCAAGAATATTGTTTTAGAACGATTACTCAAACATAGACAATCTTCTAGTCAATTGATGATACGTTACCTTCTACATCTATTTCTGAATTTTTTATCCTAGTAGTAGAAATCCTGTTACCATCTTGTGCTAGAACCATTGGAACTATCACTATTTTTACTGGAGATAGATTTTGTTCTGCACGAAGTCGATTTAAAATTTCTCCTTGATTACCAGTCTCATCACTTACAACCAAAGCCTGTACATTTTCTTCTAAAACAGCAGGGCCAAAATCATTATCCAATTTACTAATTTGAAAGACGTGGTTTGGAAAATTTTTTTTAATAGTATTTAGTAACATCTCGAATCTTTTTTCATAGTTATTCAGAAGTGTTTTTCCTCTTTTTTCTGCTAATTCGTCACTTGTTAGGCCGATAATTACTTTTGATGAAATTGAAAATGCCTTTGAAAGTAATGCCAGATGACCTTTATGAATAATATCGAAAGTCCCTCCCATTGCAACAAGAGCAAATTCAGACATATCATCAAATAGAAATATATGAAAATAAATCTACTATTTTACAACTATCAATACTATAGGTCCTTGATCAGCTATTGGAATATTGTTCCTATCCCAAACAAATGTTTCAATAAAAAACAGGCCACTATTTTCAGGAACCCAATCTATTGATTGTAATTGTTTACCTGCTCCAATATAACGTCCATCATATTTTCCTAGAAATTCTACAAATGGAGTTTTGCCAGATTGCTTAACTTGAACATAGTATGTATATGGAGTTTCGTTGGATTTTTGATCTGCAGAAAACTGAATCCAAGATTCGCTCTGAATTTGTACGGTTGAACCTACTTTGATTTCTGAAAGTGCTTTTCCTTGGTAATCCAGTACAGATACATTAGAAATAGTAACTAATCTTGTAGATGCGTCAGATTTAGGAATTTTTATGTCGATTGGATTAGAATAAAATACATCAGATTCAGAAAATAAAATAAATCCTATAGCACTTGTCTGAATTTTTTCATTGAAATTGAAATTAATTATTTCATTAGCTTCAGCATTACCTATTGGTATGGTAGATACACCTACTATTCTAGGTGGATCAAAAACATCATAGAAAGCAAGATAGACATTAGTGTTATTTATTGGGGCTGCACCATTTTTTAATACTCCCGAAAAATGAAGAGTGTCATCCAATACAATATCACTTAATTCTACAGATAGTTGATTTGATTTTGAAGGGGATGTGTGAAATCCTTCTGCAAGAGAAACAGATACTTGTGTAATGTCAGGATTTGAAGAGCTTGATTTGATCACATATGGTGATTTTCCAAGTGGAGGAATCACTTCCAGAACAGTTTTGCCTTCGATTACTTCAACTGGTTGAGGGTTATAATCATCATAAAAAATTACACGTACACGTACATCCGTAATTGAAGTGAGGGCATTAGTATTTTCAACTGCGCCTACAACAACAGTGTATCCTTCATCATCTTTGTAAACAAACGGAGTATCGTTTGTAAGGACTACAGACAATGTGGGTAATGTGTCAGTTTTTTGAGAAAATCCAGAAGAGATTGGAAATAGAATTAAAATCAAGAACATACAAAGAATAACTTTTTCCATGCAAAATTTTATCGATTAGAGATTAATTTTGTACAACATATGATATAGTGAACAAGAAAGGTAACAACGTTTAACCCAGTTTACACTTGATAAATAATAATAAAAAGTTAAAAAGAGATGTAAAATTTTATCTTCTTTTCTTCATTGCTGTAATTGCTATCCAGTAAACTAATCCTGGTGCCAATCCAACAATGAGCGGAATCCAAACTGGCCATGCA
>DASSYQ010000073.1:0-23248 GCA_035703205.1 Nitrosarchaeum sp. | reverse complement strand
TATGCCTAAAATTTTGAAAATTTGTTTTTTTTCAAATATTGCAATACCGATTAATAACGCAAGACCTAAAATCAAACTGATTTGCTCAGAAAACAATTTTTCTGACATCTGCCATATCCCACGCCAAAATAAAATTAATCCCACTCCTGTCAATAAAAGAATTAATGTACGACCAATGTAGTTTAGAGATTCAATCAATATCTAACTTTGTGATTTATATTATTTAGTGTTTTTCTCATAAAAACTTGTGATTAGTATTTACTACATTTCTATTTTTTATGTTCTATAAAACTGGTATTTTGTGCTCCATACAAATGCTGAATCTGACAATTCTGCATGTTTCATAAATTGAATTTTTGTTGGCTAAATTGTTATTACAATATCACTAAGATAACAAACTACATCTAATTTTGGCGTTATGTTTTTTGTAATGTGAATGCCACTAGAAAATGAGGCATAGAATTTGTAATGTTTAAGACTGCTTGATTTTGAGTATTTCGATGAAAAACCACGAAATAAACCGGTTCTTATAGTGATCACACTAAGTAATATTGATCTTATTTTTGGTTTTACAAATTATCAATACTAATACTATCTGTGGACGTTGTGGCAAAAATGCTATGTTGACTGATAATGTAACCGGAGAAAGATTTTGCGGAAAATGTGGATATGTTATTTCTGAGACATTACAAGACTCTGGGCCTGAATGGAGATCATTTTCAAAAGAAGGCGGGTCTGATCCTACAAGAACTGGTGCTCCAACATCACTTACAATCCATGATAGAGGACTTGCCACTATTATTAATCCAATAAATCGAGATTCATCTGGAAAACCACTCACATCTGCTATGAAAAGTACAATTGAAAGGCTCAGAACATGGGATAGTCGTAGTAAAGTTCATGCATCAGCAGACAGAAATTTACGACAAGCATTAAGTGAGTTAACTCGACTAAAAGACAAACTTGCATTATCTGATGCTGTAATTGAAAAGGCTGCATATATTTACAGAAAAGCGTTAGAAAAAGGCCTCGTAAGAGGGCGCTCAATTTCTGCATTGATTGCATCTGCACTTTATGCTGCATGCAGAGACACCGAAACTCCTAGAACACTAAAAGATGTTTCAGATGCAGGCAACATTAAGAAAAAAGATATTGCAAGATGCTACAGGTTATTACATAGAGAATTAGATCTAAAGATGCCTGTAGTGGATCCAATTCAATGCGTTGCAAGAATTGCAAGCAAGCTTGGAATTACAGAAAAAACAAAACGTTATGCAGTTAAAGTTCTCAAAGTAGCACAAGAGCATGAAGAATCAGCTGGTAAGGATCCAATGGGTCTTGCAGCAGCAGCACTGTATCTGTCATGTGTAAAAAATTGTGAAAATATGACTCAACGTGATATTGCGGAAGCTGCAAGCGTGACAGAAGTTACAATAAGAAATAGATACAAGGGTCTAAGATTAGATCAAGATACAGGTTCATAGGTTGAAGAAATAATCACATGCCTCAAACCCGACCACTAATTTCAATAGTAAACGTAGTGGCTTCTGCAACAATTGATCAAAGATTAGATCTTGTAGATATCACAAAAAAATTTCCAGACGTAGAATATCATCCAGAGCAATTTCCAGGAGCTGTTTTCAGATTAAAAAATCCAAAAACTGCCACTTTGCTTTTTAGTTCAGGAAAAATGGTATGTACAGGCGCCAAATCTCAAGAATTGGCAGAAACTGCAGTATCTGCAGTAGTTAAGATATTAAGAAATGGTAAAATCAAAATTAAAAATGATGCTCTAGTTACAATACAAAACATTGTTTCATCCATTAATCTGGGCGGTCGAGTCAATTTGGAACAGGCAGCTAGAACTCTTCCTAGAAGTATGTATGAGCCAGAACAATTTCCAGGATTAATTCATAGAATGCTAGACCCTAAAACTGTTATCCTAATTTTTGCATCAGGTAAATTGGTGTGTGTTGGTGCTAAACTTGAAAAAGACATCCATCGTTCTGTTCATCAAATTCATAGCATGCTTGAAGAAAAAAATTTAATGACTTATGACTGATATTGTAAATTTGTAAAATTAGGTATGTCGATTCGCTGTAAAGTCTGCAATGCTTCTAAGATAGCAGGTACTGATCAATCAAGTCCTGATGCTGACTGGGAATGTCCATCTTGTGGAAATCTACTTGATGCTAATGGACACATATCTACGTTAAACTAATTCCTAAAATTCATTTTTAATGATAAAGAATAGTTTGATAGTTTTATTCTCTCTTACAAAAAATAGTTTGTTTTAATATGTTGTAATTAATTGAGCAACCTGTTTTTCATAAATATGTCATGTTAAATCTTCACGTTGGAAAATCAAATATGTGATTAGCATTAGTTTGTTCTTAATTGATCATGATTTCCATATTTTCTTTTACCGCATGATTCACAAATCCAAAATACATCATGTTTGTTATCTGTGATCTCCTCTTGCTTTTTCATTATTTTATAACAATCAAAACATATCTCAGTTTTCATTTTTCGGTTGTTTTTACTGCCTGTCCACGTTTATACTCGTTGTAATATCCAATACATGCATTAAGTTCTTTTAAAAAATCCTTGTTTTCAAAATCACATGCCTCTAGATCTGCCCAATATGTAAGAATATCTTGTTTTAGCAATACCCGTGTTTTTTCTTGCATGAGTTATGATTAGTTTCTCTAGGATACATACCCATGGATGAGCCAATTTACAGTTTATGATCCAAAAAAGATTAGAATCCAATGATAAATCAAATGTTATCTATAAATCTGTAAAACTCTGATGAATCATTGTTGAATTCAATATTCATCACAGGAACTGATACTGATGTTGGAAAAACATATGTTGCTGCTGGTCTTGCAGTGACCCTTCGAATGATGGGAATTGATGTAGGTGTGATGAAACCTTTTGCTGCAGGAACTGCACAGAAAAAAGGATTCAAATCAGAAGATGTCGAAATTTTATCAAATGCTGCACAGGTAGATGATCCTGAATCATTACTAAATCCGCAATTTTTTCCGATTGCTGCGTCTCCTTACACTGCATTAAAAAATTTGAAAATAAAACCAAACATTAAACTGATTTTAAACAGATTCAAAAAACTATCTGAGTTACACTCTATGATGTTAGTAGAGGGAATGGGTGGTATCATGACTCCAATACTGCAAGATTATTTTGTAACAAATTTGATCAAAGACATGAAATTACCTGCCATAATTGTAACAAGAACAAAAGTCGGAACTGTTAATCATACTATAATGACTTGTGAAATGTGTGAAAAATACAAAATTCCAGTTAAAGGAATTCTGATAAATAATTTTGATACTGATGGCTATAAGGTAAATGAATTGAAAAGGGATTTAGAAAACTTGACAAATATGCCTGTGCTAGGCTCAATTCCGTTTATATCTGATATGAGTGATAAATCGCTTTACCGTGTCTTTAAAAAAAATATTGATTTTAAATCGCTACTAAGTTAATCTTCAAATTCGCAGTATCTTGAATTTATTTTGACCTTGAATATTTACAAATTGTGCAATATCGTAAATTATTTTTGAAAATGACGAATTTCTCTTTTTGATGACATATGTTTTATTTTGAAGATCTAGGTTCTCTGTAATTACTAGCCAAATATTTTCTTTGATTGGCTGAATTTTTTGTAATTGATCTAATTTTTGCTCTATTGTTTTTCTATCAATTGTTTTTGGGATGCATATTATCAGAGTTTTTTTTGGATCAATTTCAAGTGTTTTCAAATCCGGTATGATGACATCAATTTGGATTCCACTGTATTCCACCTTTCTTTGACTTGATAACAATGCATTTGTTAAAAGATAATGTAACAGCACTGTGGCAAGAATCCCTAGACCCTCTTCTTTTCCTCCCATCGAAATTACTTTATCGTAACAATTCTCCAAAACATCATCGATTATTTCTGCAAACTGTAACTGTGATGTAAGTTTTTGAATGCTTTCCGATTTTAGGTAATCAAAAAGATATTCTTTAATTGGATTTGATTCTTCTTGCATTAGTTTATTCGTTGAATATGTAGCGTCTCTCGCCTCTTGACTCTGTAGTGGTATTTACATCCACTAAGATGAATTCTCTTTTAGTGTGAAGCATTGGTTCTTCTGGCGAGCGCTTATTTTCATGTAATATTTCATATTCTTGCAGTGTGAGCTTCCTTCTTGGGGCAAGCTCTGCTTCCAAATTCATGTTTTTTACAATCTCTTCATACTGTGGTTGAATCAGTCCACTAAAGACCATTGCACTGCTTCCACTACCATATGAGCCAAATCCTACCCGTTTGCCGTTCAAATCTATTCCCTTTTGATATTCAAATTCAAGACAGCTCCTAAATCCAAGATATAGCGATGCGGTGTATAGATTTCCAATCATCTTTGATGCAATCAATGAACTTGCAAGCTTTGACTCGTAAATTTCCTGAAACTCTCGTGTCTTTGTAAATAGTTTGGTAAATTCGTGGTCTTTTGCCATAAACTCTTCATCTCCTAATACCGATTCAATTGTTCCACGTGGATCCTTTGGTACCGGCTCTGACATTCCTATCTCTTGGATTATTTTTTTCCATCTTGGAAGCTGACGCCATTCATGTCTTACTAAATATGCAAGAGCCTTTTTGCCCATGTTGCTATATGGCAAGTGCATGTTAAGATAATCCATATGATCTAATATTGTCTCACCTGGTTCTAACTTCATCAATCCTGTGGTCAGAGCTTTTTTCTTGTATATCTCAAGTGCTTTTCTTACCTGAATCATATACAAAAGATTAGAATACTGACCATGTACAATCGGCGTTTCTTTTCCAAATGGCCTGTAAAAATCATATTCATCTTTAATTGATGTTGCTGTTACTTTGGGATCAAATGCCAAGAGTCTTGGCTCATCGTTGAGCAGCATCACTACGGCACCTGCTCCCTGTGTCATCTCTCCGCTAGAACCCATATCGTATTTTGCAATATCTGATACTACAACTAGTGCATGTTTTCCTTCTGCTTCTCCTGCTCTAATCCAGTTGGTATTATCATAAAGTGCATAAGAACCGCTAACGCAGGCAAATTTCGTCTCTACTCCGCCACAGTGCTCAAAAGCCCCTTGACCGTAAACTTGCTCAAGCATTCCAATGACATAAGAGTTCATTGCCTTTGACTCATCAAACGAAGATTCAGTTGAGACATACAATCTTCCTATGTCTTCAGGGGACAGCTTGTTTTTTTGCATAATCTGAAGACATGCGTTTGCTGCAAGACATGCTGGGTCTTGGTTTGTATCAACAATTGCCATCTGAGATACCCCTAATCCTTTTTGGAGCTTTTCAGGGTCTAGCCCCCTCGCTTTTGCAAAATCAGCTGCATCTATGTACAATCTTGGTATGTAAATTGCAATATCATCTATTCCAGCTGCCATCAAGCTTGCCTCCGTCCATACTCATATAAGGATATTGAGCTAATTCTATCTTACTCATTAGGGTATTTTTACAATTTTTTATATAGTTTTTTCCGTCTATTCCATGATTTTTCTATTTTTTAAGCTCTGAATTAAAAATTCTTTCAAAAACATCGTAAGGTTGGGCTCCACCGATCTTTGTCACTTTGTTGTCTGGACCGATGACAAAAAATGCAGGCGTTCCTGTCAATCCCAAATCTTTTGCATCTTGATTACTGTTTACTATAATCGGTGTGTGTTTTGAGTCTATCATGCATTGTGAGAATTGATCAATATCCAATCCTATATCTGATGCAAATCTGAGTAGGTTCTCTGATGATGCCCACCCATTATTTTCTCCATTCCAATTATTGTACAAAGTATCATGGTATTTCCAAAATTGCCCCTGTTCATCTGCACAGTGAGCTGCATGAGCTGCAGTGACCGAGTCTGGACCAATTATGGTATAGTCTTTAAAAATTACTTTGACCTTGCCTGTTTCTACATAGTTTTTGAAAAGCTCACCCTCGGTAGTGTGAAAAAATTGGTTACAGAAATAGCACTGATAGTCCCCAAACTCCACCAATGTTACTGGCGCATTTGGATCCCCTAGTATGGGTGAGCCGTTTTCCATAAATGTGGCCGCTGTGATTTTTGCAGGACCTGATTCCTGGATTGTAGGTGTTGGTTCTACTACAAGTTCTGGTTCATTACCTAACGTGTTAAATGCTAAAAATGCCGCAATTATTGCAATTGATGCAATCCCTGCACCTATTGCCATTGATGGAGCATGAATCATTAACCATTAAAATTTTCTGAGACATTTAGTCTTTTGTACATTATTGTACTTATGGTGAGCTGTCATGGTCTGGGACTTCCCCCAAGTTAAAAATCTGTATTGTTTTTGATGATTTAGAATTATCATTTTCAGCATTAATGATGACAGTAAATGTGTTGCTTTGCATATTTTTTGGAATGAAAAACTCTGTACCAAAAAATCCTCTTTTATCAGTAATGCCATCTGATAAGAAAAACACTTCTCCTGTTTTGTCTAAAACCGTTATGCTGATATTTACATCTGAAATATATCCATAATTCTGACTGTAAATATTTAACCTGTTTTGACTACTGTCAAATATTTTCATATTTATTTTTGCAGTTTGGCCTGAATACACTCTTTCTGTATGTTGAGTAAGTATGGATATGTTATCTGATTTTTCTTTTATTTCTATTTTCTCAACTTGAGATATTTTTTGTTGATCAAAAACTAATGTCAGAAATCTATCATCTGTAAAAATTTTTCCATGTGTTGTGATTTGATTATTAGTGATTTTTGAATATGTTATGTAAGGATAACCTTCAACTGTATGCCCTGTTATTTTGATTAGTTTTCCATCAAAAAATTCTCTAACGTTTATTTCATTACTGATGGCAAATTCCTTTTTGTCAGTGAATAATTTCCCAGTCTGTATGAACTCAATATCGTTAATAGGATCTAATTGAGCTGTTGCAGTTTCAAATACTGTAACGCCTAATGAAACCAGTAACGCCAATACTACGAATTGACTAGAATTCATCTATTTCATCATGATAAAGATTTGATTATGTTATAAACGATTTTTGTGTCTCTGATTAAATTGAATGACTTATTGTTATTATGCATGGAATTTTTATTCTACTCTATGAGGGAAATTGATAATGTATTCAAAAGATGATATCTTAATCGTCGAAGACAGCCCGGCAATAGGCATGCTCTTAAAAAATTATCTGGAAAAATTAGGCTATGTACAAATTCATACTTGCACTAACGGTCTTACTTCCATTGAAACATTCAAAGAGCTTGTGACTCTTGGAAAGCATCCTATTGTTTTACTTGATTATATGTTGCCTGATATGGATGCACGATCAATTCTAACTCAGATGCTTGAAGTTCAACCCAATGCAAGAGTAATCTTAGAAACTGCCACTGAGAAAGACGATGAAGGAATCAAAGAGCTGATTCGATTAGGGGTGTACCAGTATTTAGAAAAACCAATACGATTTGAAAATCTAAAATCAATTATAGAAACAATTGAAAAGGAACAGTCATTCTTTACAAAAGAATCCGAACAAGTTAAGATACTAAAGAAAGTCGTAGAGCAGGATCAGATCAAACTTCATGATCATATTGACTTCATATTAAAATCTGCAAAACAAATCAGTCTTAATTTTCTTGAACAGTTGATTGGCTCTTCTAATGAATCCATTACTTCACATCTGACCGAACTTGAAAAACAGGGTAAAATCATTACATTGGGTGACAAAAAAGAAATTGCGTGTAATCAATGTGATTCTGTCAAAACAACGCAGATTTTTTACTGCCCCTCTTGTAAAAGCTCTAATTTCAGATTGGGAAAACTTGTTGAACACTATGATTGTGGTAATATTTCAGAAGAATCTACGTATAAAAATGACAAATGCCCAAACTGTGAAAAAGAAATAAAGGCACTAGGTGTTGATTATCGATTATTGCAAAATCACTATATTTGCAATAATTGTACCGAGTTCTTTCCAGAAATTTCTACATATTATTTATGTCTCAAATGCGAAAATAAATTCAAACTGGAAGAAGGCAGATGGAAAACTAGCAAAAATTTCAAAGTAGTCAATATGTAATTATGTTGTGCTTCACTAAATACTCAATTCCGCTAACAAAATCTGAATCCGTTATTTGTCCTTGCGCCCACCATCCCGCATTGTTCTTTATCCACTGAGGAATCTCTTTATTTTCCCCATCTGTCACATGTGCTGTCTCCGGAATTTTCATAATCTCATTTTGAATCAAATATTGTATTCCCTGTACAAATGAATTATCATCAATTTGTCCTTGCGCCCACCATCCCGCATTGTTCTTTATCCACTGAGGAATAACCTCTGTCGTGGAATCCAAATTAATTTTTCCCACACTTACAATTTTGATCCCGTCTGATTGCAGTTTTTGAATTAATGATTCTAATTCATTAATCTGGTCAGTGTTTATTTGATTTGTATAAGTTCCATTTTGAATCACTGCAAATTCTTGTGGGTGTGACGTGATCACTGCAAATCCATATTTTTTAAGCGAGTCTACTGCGTCTGAATACGTACTGTTGCTTGGTAACCCTACAAACATCTTTTGTTCAATGCTGTATTTCCCAGTAGTGGCAGTTTCCGGAAACCTGTACAATGATTCTCCTTTTAATGGAAACGGTGAGGATTCGCCTAACAAAATATTACTGCTGATATGTGTGAATTTATTGTCTATTAGTACCTGTTTTGTATCTTCATTGTATTTGTTTTGCGGAGGCACAAAAATTTGGGGCCTTGTTCCAACACTCTCTGTGATTTTTGTTATTGATTGCTTTATCAGATCATCTTGTTCTTGTTTAGAAAAATCAGAAAATGGTGCATTTCCAATCCCCTGACTTGCAATCTCCAATTTATTTTTGCTTGTTGCATCTTTGATTACTTTTGTGATCTTTTGATCACTTCCAAATGAATCAGATATAATCCCCACAGTTAATGGGATGTTTTTTTCTACAAATGTTTCAATATATGCAATTTGCACATCATTTAACCAGTAATCTTGTACATCATCAAATCTAAAAGATACGCAATTACATGATAAAATTGATTCATCATCTGCATACGTGTCTTCTATGTTTTTTGGAATGGTTTTTTCTGTTTTTATTATTTTAAACAAATTTTCCTGTCCTGTTATTGCAATCTTTTTTTCCTGCCATGCATCATCTACAGTTCCATTTCTGAGTACGACCAAAGAATATTCTTTTGACGGGATGCTTGAAAAATATGCTTCACCTCGGCTGTTTATTTGAGACTTTTTTACTGTATTTCCAGCACTGTCTTTAAGTAAAATTGAGAATTCTCCATCTTGTTTTGTCACTTTTTCAAATTCTGTTTTATAAAGAATTATCGTAATCAGGTCTTCCACCGTTGCTGGAATGGGGGCAATTATTTTTTGATCTTTTGTCAATCCGGGAAGTAATTTTATCTGTGTCAAAGTAGTCAAGTGAATTTCTCCCAAATATACATCTGCTACATAGTAGTCTGTGGGTTTTGTAGTTGATTGAATCCAATATCTTAATGTCTCTCCATGGTCATTTGTTTTTCCCACTCTCCACTGAGTTCCATCATGCGACTTTACTGATATCTTTGCATCTTTGATTGGTGTCTGACCATCTTTGTAAAAAACATTGAACTGCAATCCTCCCGATAATGGTATGTTGATGTTTATTTTTTCTTGATTGCTTTTTAGATCTATGTATCCTACATCACCGTACATCCCATTTGCATAAACTTCAATTTTGTATCTGTGATCTTTTGGTAATGATATGGATTCAGGATTATTTTCCATTTCTTTTTTCATGATGGGAATCTTGTCATAATCTTGGTATATCACAAGACTCATTCCGTAAAAATCTGCAAGATCCCCGTTTGTGTACTTTACTTCAACCTGTACTGTTTTTGATTCTTGAGCATAAACAGAACTAACTGGAATCATTAATGATGTTATTAATGCAATTATTGCTATTTCGACAACTGTTTTGTTTCTCATTTTAGATTCCTGTCCTTTTTGCACTTGTCCAAGTTGCTTTTTTCTTTGTAATTTGTTCTATAATTGCTTTAAGCAGCAAAAAGTCTACTAACTGTTTAAATCCAAAAATCAAAAATCCAGCATGCCATATCAATTTTGGATCTTCATCGTCTATTCTTATTGCTAAAGCTGACATGAGATAATGTACAACCGTAAAGATTGCCATGACTTGTAGTACGTACCAGCCATCGCCTTGAATCACCCCCATAATTGCATTAATTGTAGCTACAAAACCAATAATTGGAGTCACAAGCATGCCCAACATCAAATATGGAAAAGACAGTCTTTGCAAGTGCCCATAACGTGGATTTGTTAGTGCGTCAACATGTCTTGTTAACACCTGTATGTTTCCGCGATACCATCTCTTTCTCTGTGCTACAAAATCATGAAGTGTGTTAGGAGCTTCTGTGTATGCCGTAGCTTTGGTACTTCCCTGTGTGATCAAACCTGCTTTTAGAAGTTTGATTGTTTGATCAAAGTCTTCAACTATGGTGTCTTTGCCATATGCGCCGGCTTCCATTAAAAATGACTTTTTAAAAGCGCCCAACGCACCAGGCACAATTGTGATGGAGCCAAAAATATCAAACGCCCTTCTCACTATCTGAATTCCTGTGATGTATTCTAATGCTTGACATTTTGTAATTATGTTTACTCTGTTTCTTACTTTGATATTTCCGGCAACAGCTGCCACATGTTCATTTACTTGAAATCCTTTCATCATCTCCTTTATTGAATTTCTGCCAATAATGGTGTCTGCGTCTACTATGATTATGATCTCTCCTTTTGCATAAACTAATCCATAGTTTAATGCAGACGCTTTTCCGCCGTTTTCCTTATGCAAAACTTTGATCTTGTCTTTGTATTGCATGGCTATATCTAAAGTCCTGTCCTTACTTCCATCGTCTACAAAAATAATCTCTTTTTTAGGATATTTTGTTTCTATTAGTGCTTCAATGGTGTGAGCAATTACTTTTTCTTCATTGTATGCAGGAATTATCACTGATACTGTTGGATATGATTCTAGATCTGGTTGTAGCTCTTCTCTATGTTTACTAAATACCGCCATAGGGACAAACAACATTGTTGACCAAAATGAAATTGTCAATGCCCAAATCAAAATTATCCTGATTGGTGATTCGGATAACGAGTATCCCTCATATGCAATCATTGTACCAATAATGAATGGAGATGTCAACAAGAATAACAAAAACACAGATGGGCCGCGACTACCTGGTTTGTTTTTTGAGTATGCCTTTGCATGTGCACTAATTAAATGATAAACCAACAAACTGCCGCCTATGCCCATTGCTATCATGCTTAACGGTCCCAAGATAAAATACACCGAAGTTACTAAAAATACAAAAATTATCACAGTAATTAAAATTTGGACCGGATCAATTCCTATTTTTTTTATTTTTTTTACTGTATCTTCTTTTTTTGTTTGTATTTTTGGTACTGGCTCAAAACATTTTGAATGATACCAACTGTCTTCATTTCTTATGGATTTTTCATCTAATTTTATTTCATTTTTGCATTGAGTACACTGGATTAGTTTTGGATTAAGAAAGATTGTTTTATCTCTTGAACTTGGATTGGGTTTTTTATCTTCTAGAATATAATCTACCGTGTCTATTTTCAATCCAAGTAATTTTTCCAGATACTTTTTATCTGAATCAAAAATTGGCTTGTCTTCATTTAATCTTTTTAAGAGATATTGATTTCGTCCAAAATCACCCTCTTCTTTTTTTGTACATTCTAACACTCTTAAAATCAAATACTTCTTGTCCAATTTCAGTTATTATTTTAAGAAAATTTTTCTTATTATACATGAACCAGTCATCATAATTCTCTTTTATGTCTATTTTTTTGATTAATTTGCATCTTTCAAACTAATCTAAATAAATGGGGATCTTTTAGAAAAAACATGAAAAAAGTTTTTGTTAATGGTTATGGTTCTATTGGAAGCAGAATTACATCATTTCTAAAAGATGATCCTGAAATTTCAATAATCGGTGTTGGAAAATATTCTCCAGACAATGACGTTAATGTGGCAATTTCTCGCGGATTGGATGTTTATGTTCCTGAACAAAAGTTAAACGATTTTAAGAATTTTAAAATATCTGGCACAGTCGAGTCTGCCCTTGATAATTGTGATTTGGTAATTGATGCCGCTCCCGGAGGACACGGATATAAGAATAAGAAGAATCTCTATGAGCCAAGAAATTTGATGGCAATCTATCAGGGAGGAGAGACTGTTATGGGTAAGGAGGCTGTCTCTGATTTGCTGTTTAATTCCAGAGCCAATTATGATCTGGCCATAGGGAAGAAACATGTCATGCAAGGTAGTTGTAATGTTACTGGCATGGGGCGTATCTTGGAGCCGCTAAGGGACAAATTTGCTAATAGATTAATTCGGTTTGATGTAACCCTTGTACGACGATGGGCAGACATTGAGCAAACAGAAAAACAAGTACCTGACACCATAGAGATGACAGAGTCCCCCCATCATGGAGATGACGTAAAGACGTATTTTGGAAAAGACGCTCCACTCTTTGTTCGTGCAATTAAAGTTCCCACAAGACAAATGCACTTGCACATCATGGATATTCGTTTTAGTGATAATGCACCAAAGCCTTCTGAAATACATGAACTTTTTAAAAATGAATTCGGCGTGGCAATTCTATGGACCGCTAAAGGGACAAAAGACGTCAGAGATTATGCCAAAAACATGGGATTTAATTTCACAGATACCAACATGATCCATATTCATGCAAACATGACTGTTTCCATTGGGGATACAGTTCAAATGATGTATTCTGATGATCAAACAGGAATTGTTATCCCTGAAAATCATATGTTGTTGCAGGCTATGTTGTTTGGAAAATCATACAATGATGCATTTTCTCATACTGAATCTATATTTCACATGAAAGAGAAAAAGCAAAAATTAGAAGAACACTTTGCAAGAAAAAACTAGATTTATTTTTTTATACGCTCTATTCTAATTTTTATTGGTATATTTTTTGTCACTTTTTCAACTACAATTCGAATGTTGTCAATTTCAAGTTTGTCTCCTTCTCTTGGTATGTCTTGCAATTTTTCATGTAATAATCCATTAAGTGATGCGTAATCATCTCCTTCTGGTAGTTCTGATTTGAAAATCTCATTTATGCGTTCAATTTTGATGTCTCCATCTGTGATTATTGTGTCTTTATCAATGGATACAAATTCTTTTGGCGGTGTTTCATCTGTTTCATCTTGTATGTCTCCCACTATCTCTTCTATCAAATCTTCTAATGTGACTAATCCTTCTACACCGCCATGTTCATCAATAACAATTGCCATGTGTGTTTTTCTGCCTTTCATCTCTTTAAGTAACGAGCTTACCATTTTTTCTTGAGATGCAAATACTGGTTTTCTTGAAATTTGTTCTAGTGTGATCATTTTGTTGTCTTTTTCTAAATGTGTAAGGATGTCTCTTACATGAACAAATCCAACAATGTCGTCTTGGGTTTCTCCAAAAACAGGTATTCTTGAATGCAAATTCTCATTGATTAGTGGCATAGCATCAAAAAGTAGCATCTTTGCAGGCAAAGTGAACATTTTTGTTCGCGGTGTCATTACTGTTCTAATTACAGTATCATCAAATTCCAATGCACTGTGAACTAACTCGCTTTCATCTTTTTCAAGTATATTGTCAGCCAATCCCTGCGCCACAATTCCTTTAATCTCTTCTTCAGTAATAGGCGGTGGATGATAACTACTTCCAGTTGCTCTGATCATTGTTTTTGTAATGATCTCAAAAAGTTTCACAACTGGCCATAACACATAGCTGAAAACCAATAGTACAGGTGCTGCCCTAAGTGCAATTTTTGTAGAATTGGCATTGGCGTATATTTTTGGAGTAATTTCACCAAACACTAGTATGATAAACGTCATAATTCCTACAGTAATTCCCAATCCCTCGTCTCCAAATACCTCAGTTGCAATCTTTGTTGCAAGAACCGATGCTGCAACATTAACAAGATTGTTGCCAAGATTGACACTTGACATCATCCAACTTGGATTTGATGTTAACTTGTGTAATGCTTTTGCACCTTTTACTTTTTGTTTTAACAGTTGAGTTATAGTCGATTTCCTTATTCCAACCATTGCAACTTCTGATCCACTGAAAAACGCTGAAAATCCTATGAGAACAGCTAGTGCAAAATACTCCCAAATTTCTACCATTTCATTCTCCAAAAAAGTTTGTCAGAACAATATACGTTCTTCATTTTATTTTTTATACACCATCTCTAGGTTGATGATATTTTGAAAAAACCTACTTTTAAGGCTTAAGATGTGAATGTGATCTCAAATAAAGTAAATTGGTTAATCAAGGCTAATTTTTAGGCGGAATTGCAAATTTATTTTTTGGATTATTGTGATATTCTACTGGCAACATTGCATCTTTTTGTCTGCCTGTGAGTATTCCTACTACAACATCATCTTTCTTGATTATTTCTTCGTTTATCAATTTTTTAATTCCGACAACTGACGCACCTGATGCCATCTCACAATCAAATCCATTCAAACCCACAACTGACATGCCATCTAACATATCTGAATCCGATACTGTAGTTACTACGCCATTAGTGAATTCTAGAGCACGTAACCCCTTTAGAATATTTGCAGGTCTTCCAATTTGGATTGCAGTAGCTTTTGTTTTTGGTCTGATTCCTTCTTTGTCTAAATGATCATAATATCTTTTAATTAACTCTGTATTTGGATTGCCATTATTCCATCGCAATTCCTCTCCTTCGAATTTACCATTGTACAAATCAGATAATGTGCTTGCTCCTTCAGAGTTAATCACTGCGATTCGCGGCACTTTTTTTATCCAGCCCCATTGGTATAGCTCCATCAATGCCTTTCCGCAACTAGATGTGTTTCCAAGTGCTCCCCCCGGATACACGATCCAATCAGGAGACTCCCATTTTAGATACTCTAGTGCTCTGTATGGAATTGTTTTTTGTCCCTCAATTCTAAATGGATTTACAGAGTTTACCGTATACCCATTATGATTTTTAGCATCATCAAGTGATTGTTTTAACGCATCATCAAAATTTCCATCCACTTCAACTATTTGAGCTCCAAATTGATATGCTTGACTTAATTTGCCTGGAGCAATTTGGCCTGATGGGATATACACATCACATCGTATTCCTTCATTTGCTGCAAACATACCTGCAGATGCAGATGTGTTTCCAGTTGATGCGCAAACAATTTTTTTTGCGCCAACCAATTTTGCATGCGTTACAGCAGTTACCATGCCATTGTCTTTGAATGATCCACTTGGATTGTATCCTTCTGGCTGCAGCCATAACTTATCGTTGGGAATTCCTATGAATTCTGCTGCCTTTGACATTTGGTATGGTTTTGATTGTCTGCCTTCTGCACCATCTAATGAGACTAAATACTTTGAACATTCCTCGATATTTTCTGTATCTATTTGACAAAAATTAATTAATTCTCTGAATCTCCAAACACCGCTTTCATTGAAAATGTTTCCCTGAGGGTTTCGTCTCTGATAAAATACCTCTTTTAGACTGTTTGGTGGCTTGTTTTTGTATTTTACATCTAATAGGTGGCCTTTCTCACATTCCACATTGGTGCTCTTTATTGGATATTCTAATCCACAGTGAGGATCAATACATTTGAGATAAGCATCACCTTGCATTGTCAGTTAGCGCAATCAGTGATAATTTAAAGTTAAGAGTAAAATATCGTTAAACCTAGAACATATTTCGTTTCCTAAACTTTTAGATTAGATTGCAATAATTCAAAATTAATCATGGTAAGTTATCAGGAATATTTGAAGAGCATATTAGAAAAAATCATCATTTCGCATAACATACTCATAAAACTTGCAGACAATCCCGGAGATTTGGATATTATTAAAAAGGAAATCTTGAAGATCAATGGGTTTTTCCACGTTTTAGTAAACAAGATGGATTCTGAAAAATTTCATTCGTCTGATCTTTTGGATTTAAAATCTAAAATTGAGTATTATTTGAAGAATTATTCTTTTGAAAAAGAGATTGAAACTATGGCCTTCTTGTACTCTGATGATTCAAACCGACTAAAAAATATACGATTAAAAATTCTTGAATCCTTGGCAGATAAGAAATTAATGGATAATATAGGATATGCATTAGAAAAGTTGTAAAACAATGGAAAACAAAGAAAAAAAGTGTATTTTATGTGGATGCAAAGATCATCGTTTAATTGGGTGCTCTCGTCACATGGCAAAAAAATGCAGTTGCCACAAGACATGAATTATTTTAAAATTAAATTAATGATTTTTACTTTCTTTTAGATCCTGATCTCTCATGGAAATTCAAGCAACACTTGCATTCTTTTTTGATGCATTCTTCTTCTGTTTGATGATCACATATTCCGCACTCGCAGCCACTTGCCATATCCTTTGATAAAATATTTACAATATAACTAGTACTTCAAATTTTTCTGATTTTCAGGTCAAATGACACTATTTTTTTGATTTGGGTTTTTTTGTAGTGGTCTTGTCTGGTTTGCCTTCTAATTCCTGCTCCATCTCTGCAGCCTTGTTGTCTACTACTTTTATGATCTCTTGGATTAATCCATCAAGGTCACTATCTGATGCTTCTGGTTCTACAGCTGTTGCAATTTCGTTAATAGTGCTTGAAATTTCTGCACTTACCTCTTCAAAACTTTCAGGATCTTCATATGCTGCATTATACAGATTTTTTAGATTATTTACATGACTAATTACCTGATCCGTTAATGTGAGTTTGAATTCTGTACCGTTAACCTCAATTATCTTTGTGATCATATTCCTGATTTCAAATTCAGTTCCTTAAAGGTTTTTAGTTGAAATATGTTGATGTATGATGCATCGATTTTATCAAACTAGAATACTATGTAATCCAAAGCAGATGCATCGCTAATTAGGGTAGTGTGTCTTGAACCTACCACATAGCCGTTTTTGATGTCATTTGCAGGTATCCACCTATTTGTTGACGTATAATGTCTTTTTTCGGCTAACTCTCTTTCTATTGCCTCAATGTCAAATTCGCCCTCTTCGACTTCTTGTGATGTGAGGTGTTTTATTGTGACTAGTATCTTGCTAACCTTTACACGATCACCAAACTTCCATTTTGATGGCGGGTTTTCATCTGAAACTTCCAGAACTTTAATTTTCATTTGTTTATTTCCAAACGCATCATAACTGACAAGTGTTCTCTCATCTGTAAATTCTTCAAAAACTATTCTTGAATTGGTTCCTTTTGATTCTGATTCCAGTAATGACATTGAATTTGTTTCATTGTCTTTATTTGATTCTTCCAAGTTATCTTCTGCCATGTTATAATTAATTATCAATCATTAAAAAACACTCTGCTACTAATTTAGACAGTTAGGCACTAGTTCTGTGTTTTGTTTTAAATGGCATTACATGCTCTTTAAGATCTAGCTTCTCTCTCTTTCCATCAATTTTTGCAAATACTTCTCCATTATAGGTACAAACACAATCTGTTATCTCCTTATTTTCATCCCAAATCTTGTAAAATTCTCTTAGTTCTCTGCTTTCATACTGTCCTAGACCTATTCTTTTCTTTGAAAGGAACTTGAATGCCAATATCACTTTTCTGTCTTTGTATATGTCAAATGTCTTTATCCATTTTTGACATCTCTCAATCTGATCTGCTGGAACAGGAAGAGACGTACTTGTACCAGATTTTGCCTCTATGGTAAAAATCATGCTATTCTGAGTATTTACTGCCAAAACATCAGGCAATGCTACGCTTGGTGATCCTAATCTGAATGCCTTCCAATTTTCTGCAGAATTGAATCGTTTTACCAGTGTGTCTTCCCAATTATATCCACGCTGTCTACGTGTTCGGGCAATTTTTTTATTGTCTTTCTTTGATGTTTCTTTTGGTTTTGTCAATGAAATCGATCTCATTTTACTAATACACAATAATCTTCAATTTAGATATAGTAAAGCAGGTAATTACAGAATAACCTCTCATAATAAGCATATTTTGTGTTTTAGTACAATAGATACAGTCAAATTTTTCTTCAAACATTTTGATTTAATTCTTAATCATAGTATATGAAAACAACACTCAAAATTTTATTGACCATATATGACATAAATGATCAAGTGAGATACTGTTTTTTATATCACATAGGCAAAGCATAGAAAACATTTTTAAAAATCATATCCTCATATTATGATGATTCAGTAATGAATTTTGGTGGCTGTTGTTAAAACAACGTTTCTGAAGTCATCAAACATTATTTTAAAATTCAATTTTTATAATTTAGAAGAAATTAATCAAAAGATCAGTATCGTTTATTTTTCCAGATGTTTTACAATGAGTTTATCAATCCCATTCTAAGAATATTGATAATGTTTGAACAAATGGCTAAAAATCTCGTCATGTTAAAACAAGAATTTACAAAAACATACACCGGACATAGTCACATTCAGGAACTAATTCCTGTTTTCTCATCGGATTCTTTTCCAATATCTAATGATGATCTGAAATTACTGCATGATTTTGCCACACAAAATCCAATTTATCATAATTCCTATGAGCAAAAAATTGCAGGTATTTTATGTACCGTCTATGAGGGAGATATTAATGAATATTGGCTAAATAGCATCAAGCACGGTTCCAGCTGCCAGCCATTTTATCCGACATGGATTCTTTCAGCATACATCGCAGCATCAATTGCAAAAAATTTTGAATACAAGGAATTAGTAGACATTGGTTCGGGAGATGGAAGAATTGCATACTGTGCAAAAATTTTGGGTCTACAAGCCACAAGTGTTGAAATTGATGAGGTATTGGTAAAACTTCAAGACACCATTTTGATTTCAACAAAAGTTGATTTTAATCCCGTCTGTGCAGATGCAATCGAGTTTGATTATCATTCATTGAATTTAACACGTCCTGTGTTTTTTATCGGCGGATTACCGCAAATGGGAGGGGATATGTTGGCAACAAGCATTATAGAAAAAATCTCTGCGTCTGATCTTAAAAAAAACACCTGTATTGTTTTTGCAGGTACTCACTCAAAGAGACAACTCTCAGAGAATCAGTCCAACGGAGGATGGAGCTCGTTAATCGATAAGCATTGTCTAAAAGTAATAGAAACAGTTACTCTTCCAACCATATGGACTTTTGATCAACTTGTCGATACTCCATACATATACACAGAATTCACATGATCATGCCAAGGACATTTCAAAGTAATAATTTCCATCTCTCATTCCACATTTTTCTATTTTGACATGTTGACCAATATTTGGAATCCCAGATGATATCTTACCCATTATTTTTATGGTGTTTTCAATTTCTACTAGACAGAAATAATCTTTGTTTTGTTTTGAAAATTCAATAATCTTGCCTTTGTTGGAACCTTTTTTCCAAGAAACTTCTCTGAAACATTGATTGCAAAATTCAGATGGAGGCCATACTATTTTCTGACAATGTTTGCATTCTGATACAACAAAGTTCCCTTTTTTTAATTCAGACTCAAAATTCATCTTTCCAATATCAAAACTGTTGACGATGTGGCTGCCGCAGACATGTTGTGGACCAGACCTGTCCCTGCATTTTCTATCTGTCTTTTGTTTGCACATGATTGTAATTGCTGAGTGATTTCAATAGTTTGGGCTATTCCTGTAGCTCCTAGTGGATGTCCAGACCCAATCAATCCACCTCTTGGATTAATTTTTAAATTATTTGTATTGTATAGTTCTTTTATTGTTTTTACTCCTTTTCCTTTGTCTGCAAACCCCAATGATTCTAATGCCATTGGCTCACATACAGAAAATGCATCATGGACTTCTGCAACGTCTACATCTTTTACGTTACGTTTTGACATTTTAAATGCAGTTGATGCAGCAATACGTGTTGATTCCATGGAGCTAAATGCAATATTTTTTGTAAATCCTGCAGAAGTCGTCTTTTGACCTATGCCAGTAATCCAAATTGGAGTGTCTGTAAACTTTTTGCATGCATTTTCAGAAGCAAGTAAAATTGATGCGCCTCCAGTACATGGTCTTGAGCAATCAAGTAATCTAAGATCCTCTGTTAATTTTTTGGAATTTATTACATCTTCTAATGAATATGTTTTTTCTGAAAGTGCATTAGGATTGTTTTGAGCTTGTTTGTGATTTTTTACTGGCACTATGGCCAGTTCTTCATCAGTGATTGCAAATTCTCTTTTGTATGCTTTTGTAAAAATACTTGCCCAAAAAATAGGGTGTTTAAATTCTCCTCTTGAATTATCCCACTCTAAAATTTGTCCAGGACTATCGTATCTTTCAGCTCCGGATACTAAAACAACATCGGCCAATCCAGATGCGATATAGGAATATGCAGATACTATCGCATTTGTTCCAGAATTACATAAACTCTCAATAGTGTGAGCAATTTTAGGCTCAATTCCAGACATTTCTGATAATATTGCAGACAGATACTTGGAATTATTATTAGTAGAGACCAACACTGCATCAATATCAGTACGACCTAAGTTAGAACAGTTATCGAATAATTTTTTTGTTGATTCTAGCAAGACAGATTCAATTTTTGAATCCTCTTTTGAGAATTTTGTGATTCCATAGGATGCAATTCCCACTTTGGACATTATTGTTCCTCAGAAAATGTATCTGTAAATAACCTAAAAGAGTCTACAACGTTTCCAACCGGATTGAATTGTATTGTTGGCAAGTCAATTCCTGTTTCACGGAATTTTTGTAATTGTGCAATACATTGATCAGGTGTGCCGGCAATTGTTAATGATTTTAGCATGTTATCCGAAATTAATTCATGATTTGATTTAAATCCAGACATTTTGAATTCGTCAAAAACATTTTTAGTTTCTGTCTCAAATCCATTTTTTGATAAAAATTCACGGTACACCTTTCCAACTGAAATATAAAATGCAAGTGTTTGTTTTGCACGTGTTATTGCAATTTCTGCATCATTAGATACACAGCTAATAATTTGGCAGGTAACATCTATCTTTCTTTTTGATTGCATTTTTTCTATGGTTTTTTTCATTTCACTTAGCGGTCGTAAATAAAAAATTACCCCATCTGAAATTTCCCATGTCAAATCCACCATTTTCTGATTAACAGCAGCCAGATAAATTGGAATTTTCTCTCTTTGCGGTTTTATTAATAATGTGAAATTTTTCAAACTGAAAATTTTTCCTAAATAATTAACTTGTTTTCCAGATAAAACTAATCGGATAATCTCCACATACTCTTTCATTCTTAAAACAGGATTCTCAAATTTGTATCCGTGAAAATCTTCTACTATAGGAGTGCTGCTTGTGCCAAGACCTAGTATCAATCTGCCTTTTGAGAGAGTGTCTACTGTTGCAGCACCCATCGCAATTGATGATGGACTTCTAGAATAGATATTGATAATAGATGAGCCTATTTTTGGTTTTGATGCTATTTGCGATATCGAGCTTAGCATGGAAAAGTTTTCCATTCCCCATGTTTCTGGAATCCAAATTGTATCTACGCTAGTATGAGCTAGTATTTTGGAGCATTCTAAAACTTGTTCAATTGTAAGAAGGGAGCCTAGACTGTATGCTATTCGCATGTTCTATTCCATATTTCTTGGATATTCTAGTGTTTCCGAAATTACTGATTTGGCACATTACAAATTTCCTCTGTTTTGACCACTTTTGTGATGCTTGAGGTCATTCTTCGTACTCTGTACCGTCTAGTATTTCCATTTTTGATCTGGATAACTCATTGCAAAAAGGACATGCACATATCATTGCAGATTACTTGCATAATTTGGATTTAAGCCTGATAATTGACAAATTTTTCTTTTATGATATGTGACTGTAAAATCTAGTCTAACTCTTTTAGCATTATGTTAATTATCATTGAGGTCGAATATTATCTGAATAATTCTCAATTTCAATCAATGAGTGAACAGGTTTACGCTGAAAATTCTATCCAGAAAAGTACTTTCTGGGATGATGCTACCAAATACACTGCATCTGCAAACAGAGATGAATCATTTGTAAATGAAATGGCATACATGATGGTCACCCTCCACAGAACTGGTGCCTGAAATCATTCTCTATTTTATCATTTTATCTAATTCTGATGAGCATTCTTCTATGTCTTTGAATGAATCGATAGAAAACCATGACACATTTTTGAATTTAACTGTGGTCAATTTTCCTTTTTTTGCATAGTCTGGAAAGACAGTTTTTTCAATGTCTCCTTTTTTTGGCAAGTCTTTTACTATCTCTTTTTGTAAATGATATATCCCCGCATTCATCCATAAATCTGAAATTTCTTTTTTCTCTATGAATTTGGTTACCTTGTCATCTTTTGTTTCCATGACGCCAAATTTTGTTTTTAATTCAATGGATGCAATTGAGTTTTGTTTTTTTGCCAATTGATCAAGATTGATGTTAGTTACTGTGTCCCCATTTAAGACAAAAAATGATTTGTCCTTTATTGTCGCACCTGCTTGTTTGATAGCCCCTCCAGTACCAAGTGGGGTTTTTTCTACTGAAAATTTTATTTTGATTCCAAGGTTATTTTTCATGACAAGAAAACTCTTGATCATTTCTGCCTTGTAGCCTGTACAAATTATGATCTCTTTTACTCCAAATTTTTTTAGATACATTATTTGCCACTCTATAATTGGAACATTATTCAAAGGAATGAGCGGTTTTGGCACATAATCGGTAATGGGGCGTAAACGTTTTCCCCTACCGCCTGCCAAAATTACTGCTTTCATCAGATAATCCCTGTTAGTGTTACATTATAACTTTAATTGGATTTTTTATATTGTCTTAATTGTTGTTCTGAGATTATTCTTCCGACATGTCCTGTATTTTTGCATCTCGTTTCTTTTTACAAATTCCACAAAAAAGATACCCGTCTTTATGTCTAATCCAATAATGACGGATATGGTCACTAGATTCATTCATTTTGTTATTAATTTGTTTAAAAAATGGTTATTTTATTGCATCATCAAATTATGTCATAAATGCTAGAACACGTCTAGTGTAATCACTCCAAAATAATACCCCACAGCTGTTAATGCCACACTCCATACACAT
>DASSYQ010000021.1:0-4586 GCA_035703205.1 Nitrosarchaeum sp. | reverse complement strand
GTTTGATTTGATGTTTGGAGATTTAGAGTTGTCTTCTGGTAGTACCAGAATTGAAAAGAGACATGAACTTGAAGAGAGAATGAAAAACAAAGGAATGAAGACTGACGCATTTGAATATCATTTGGGCGCATTTGATTATGGCGTACCCCCACACGCCGGTTGCGGTATTGGTTTGGAGCGACTGATAATGGCACTTACAGGCACAGAAAACATCAGAGATGTCACATTTTATCCAAGAGATGTTGACCGACTTACACCATAGGTGATTTGAATGGTCTCCAGAGAAGAAATTGAACACGTTGCAAAATTAATGAGAATTGAAATTGATGATCCTACAATCTATGAGCGCGTTGATAAAATGATTGGATATTTTGACATTTTAGATTCTGCAGGTGTAGAATCTGAAGAGATAGATGTCCAAGAGATTCCAATCATTAACTTGAGAGAAGACAAGTACATTCCATTTGATGAGAATCTGATTGAAAAACTCAATCACTATAAAGGAACCTATGTTAGAGCTCCAAAGATGGTTTAATTGAATCTGAAAATTTCAGCCCTGCAGTTCACTAGGGATGTAAAATCCGGAAATCTATCTGCTGAAGATTTTGTTGCAAAAACTATGGAGCAAATACAAAAAGTAGATGGTAAATTACATGCGTTTTTGTCATTAAATGATAATGCAGTTGATCAAGCAAGAAACATAGATAAAAAAATAAAATCTGGGGAAAAAATTGGGCAATGCTTTGGCATGCCAATATCCGTTAAAGACAACATTTGCATCAAAGATACAAAGACAACATGCGCATCAAAGATGCTTGAAAATTTTGTTGCGCCGTACGATGCAACTGTAATTGCAAAACTAAAACAACAAGATGCAATTTTTGTTGGAAAAACAAATCTTGATGAATTTGCAATGGGTGTCTCTACCGAATTTAGCGCATATGGCCCAAGCAAAAACCCTTGGAATACGGATTATGTTCCAGGCGGCTCTTCTGGGGGCAGTGCTGTATCTGTTAGTGCATTTGAATGTGTTATGTCATTAGGTTCTGATACTGGTGGATCCGTTAGAAATCCTGCCAGTTTTTGCTCAACTGTCGGATACAAACCGACATATGGCTTGATTAGCAGATACGGACTAGTCTCTTATGCAAACAGCATAGAACAGATTGGACCACTTGCTAGAACCGTAGAAGATGCAGCGTTTATTCTAAATATCATTGCAGGACTGGATTCTAATGATAATACTACAGTAGATAACAAAAACGAGGATTATCTTAAAGACATCAATTCAGGCATCGAAGGCAAAAAAATAGGCATAATCAAGGAGATGATTGGCGAGGGAATAGACAAATCAGTGCT
Source organism: Nitrosarchaeum sp. (assembly GCA_035703205.1). GTDB lineage: Archaea > Thermoproteota > Nitrososphaeria > Nitrososphaerales > Nitrosopumilaceae > Nitrosarchaeum. The sequence continues at coordinate 3,227 of DASSYQ010000021.1, read as the reverse complement.
TTCTGCAACAAAAGATGCAATATCAAAATTGGAAGGATTGGGTGCCGCATGCGAAGAGATTTCTCTTGATATGGTAAAATACTCAGTTGCAGCATACTATACAATCACTGCAACTGAAGCTGGCAGTAATCTTGCAAGATATGATAATTTAAGATATGGCTATGATTTTTCTGTTGAAGGATACGAATTTAATTCATATATTGAAAGAGCAAGAAAAAGATTTGGCCCTGAAGTCACAAGGCGAATGATTCTTGGAGGATTTGTTCCATCTGCAGGACACGCAGGAAAATATTTTCTCAAAGCACTCAAAGTAAAAAGCAAGTTAACTAAACAGATTAATGATGCATTTAAGAAGTTTGATCTACTTGTATCCCCAACAGTTCCAATTTTACCATTTAAGATTGGCGAAAAAATAGACGACCCAGTTGCATCATTTCTTATTGATATTAATACAGTAACTGCAAATCTTACTGGAAAACCTGCAATATCGGTTCCATATGCTATGTCAAATGGATTGCCCATTGGAATTCAACTCATTGCAAATTCAATGAATGACAAGTTATTGTTGCAGGCAGCTCATGCATTAGAGAAAACTGTAAGATTGCCGGAGGTTCCAATTTGACTAAAATCGGTCTAGAGATTCACAGTCAACTCACCAAACTAGAAAGCAAGTTGTTTTGCTCATGCAAGGCAAATTACAGAGAATTTGAGCCAAACACCAACATATGTCCAATATGCATGGGATTGCCTGGCAGTCTTCCCAGATTAAATCAAAAAGCTGTTGAAAAGGCAACAATGATTGCAATGGCATTAAATTGCAGCACTCCTGAAAAAATTGCATTTTTTAGGAAAAACTATTTTTATCCTGATCTGCCAAAAAATTTCCAAATCACTCAACTAAACATCTATGGCGATACTAGTGTAGGAGGTACTGGGTCTCTTATGGTTGGTGAAAAAAAGATACGGATTAGAAGAATCCAACTAGAAGAAGATCCTGGCAGACTAATTTACGAGGGAAGTTCTGAAAAAACCCAGATAACTCTGGTGGATTATAACCGTGCAGGCACACCATTAGTAGAGATTGTAACTGAACCTGACTTTGAAACCCCAAAAGAAGTGAGGGAATTTCTGAATATTTTATCGGATCTGTTGGAAAATCTTGGAGTATCTGATCCTAGCTTGGAAGGAGCGATGAGGGCAGATGCTAACGTATCAATTGAAGGTGGAAATAAAGTTGAAATAAAAAACATTGGCTCATTTCATGATTTAGAAAAAGCAGTTCATTTTGAAATCACACGTCAGCAGAGTCTGCATTCAAGAGATATCCCAATTATTCAAGAAACACGTCACTGGGATGATAAAAGAAAGATCACTATCTCATCAAGATCAAAAGAAGAAGACTTGGATTATAGGTATTTTCTAGAAGGCGATATCCCATGGGTCAAAATAGGAAGTGATGTTAAAGAAAAATTAAAAACTGAAATGCCTGAGAGTATCAGCTCTAAAAAACAACGCTATGTTTCAAAATATAATATTCCAGCACAAGTTGCAGATGTGCTCTCATCTGACAAATTTTATTCGGATTTATTTGAAGATGCACATACTAAAGAAAATGCCAAAGAAGTTGCAAATATCATCACAACAGACTTGATGGGCTTGGTAGATACTAGAGAAAAAAGAGAATCTTCTAAAATAAAATCATCTCATCTAAAAGAATTGGCAGATTCAATTCAATTAGGCAAAATCACGAGAATCTCTGCTAAAAACGCATTATATGAAATAGTGAAATCTGGCAAGACATTATCTGAGGTTATATCCGAGCTTGATCTAGGCAATGTCTCAGATGAATCAGAACTAACAAAAATCATCGAATTAGTAATTTCAGAAGAATCTCAAGCTGTAGAACAAGCAAAGTCAAATCCTCAAACTATCAACTATCTTGTAGGAAAAGTAATGCAAAAGACAAAGGGGAAGGCAGATCCTAAATTGACCCTTGATTTGCTGAAAAAAAAAATATGATACTATGACTGAACTTTCTTTGAAAGACATTGAATTTATCAAAATATTGGCAAATTCAGATTCTACAATATTGCAGGCAGGGATGAATAAGGCCACAAGAGAAAGACTGGATGCCCAAATAGGCATGATTTTACGTGAATATTACAAAGAAAATACAATGAACGCAAAGTCAGACTGGACAGAAAGATTTGAAAAAGTTGGCATTACTGAAGATGACGGTAAAGCAGCAATTGCATGTGCACGAAGACTAGGAATAGATATTTCTTGATTTTCAAAAAATCTTTTTACGTTTATTGTTTTTTTTAAAACAGAATCATGTCTGATTTTGCATTTATCCCAACTGAAAAGCAAATACAAACTTCAAACATTTACAAATTTATGAAAAAGTACAGTATTTCCAGTTTACAAGAATTATCTCAAAAGGCAAACCAAAACCCAGAATGGTTTTGGCAAGAAGTCAGTGATGAGATTGGAATTATCTGGGATGCTCCTTATGCAAAAATTTTAGATACAACAAAGGGGATCCAATGGTCACGATGGTTTGTTAACGGAAAAACCAACATTTACAAATCATCTGTTGAAAAATTTGCACAAGAAAAACCAGATAAAATTGCGTATTGTTTTGTTTCTGAGGATGGAACAAATTACAATATGACCTATTCTGAATTAGATCATAAAGTAAGCAAACTTGCAAACGGCCTTAAACAGTTAGGAGTTAAGAAAGGCGACGTAGTTGCAATTTATCTTCCAATGATCGAAGAATCAATATTAGCAATTCTTGCATCTGCAAAAATTGGTGCCATTCAAACTGTAGTATTTTCAGGTTACAGCTCGGAATCTTTACAGATAAGATTACAAGACTGTAACGCAAAAGTTCTTTTTGTATGTGATGGATTTCAAAGAAAAGGCAAATCAATTTCACAAAAGCAAATTATTACTGCAGCAATAAAAGACACAAAAATTGAGAAAATAATTGTCATTCCATACAAAGGAATTGATGTTTATGAAGAATCTGATAAAGTTGTTTTTTATAAACAACTAATACAATCACAAAATTCTGTCTGTTCTACTGAAATTGTGGATTCTGAAGATTCATTGTTTATCTTGTATACTTCTGGAACTACAGGAAAACCAAAAGGCGTAGTCCATACACATGGTGGATTTTCTGTTTTTGCAGGATATCAGGCTGCATTTTTAATTGACATGCA
>DASSYQ010000085.1:0-5283 GCA_035703205.1 Nitrosarchaeum sp. | reverse complement strand
ACCATATTCACGTAGACGTTTACCTTCTTCAATCATTCCAGAATATTCAGTACTTACAACTTCCAAACTGACATCGCCTTTGATAATTTTTGTGATTTCTTCCATGACATGTTTTGGATCACCTCCTTCTTTGGACATGAGAGATGGATTTGTGGTAATACCATCTAATAGACCCATATCATTGAATTTTCTGATTGATTCTAGATTTGCAGTGTCAAGAAAAATTTTCATAGTTTTCTACTCCTTATTTCTTTGACTTGTTTTGCTATATTAAAAGATGTTATCCCATGTTTTTCTAAAAGCAATGGAATTTCATTGTCTCTGGCTGATTCTCCAAACATATCTTGGGCACCTATTCTTTTAATTCGAACTGGGTATCTCTCAGAAACAGATTCAGCAATTGCAGAACCCATTCCGCCCAAGATATTATGCTCTTCGCATGTGACTATACAGCCAGTTTCTCTTGCTGCTTTTTCCAAAAGATCGGCATCAATTGGCTTTATAGAAAAAATATCCAAAACTCGGCAAGAAATTCCCTCTTGCTGTAATGACTCAGCTGCTTCCAGTGCCATTCTTACTGTTATACCACATGCAGCTATAGTACAATCAGAACCATCACGAATTGTAATCCCTTTTCCAATTTGGAAGTCTTGGGATTCAGAATGAACTACAGGAGTATTTGATCTTGCCATTCTCATGTAAAATGGACCATATTCATCTGCCATCAATCTAGTCAATTTTGAAACTGCAAATGTATCAGCAGGTATGAACACACGGAAATTTGGAATTGCTCGCATGATTGCAATGTCTTCAATTTGTTGGTGAGAACCGCCATCAGGCCCAACAGACAAACCACCGTGAGAAACGACTAATTTTACATTAAGACCTTTTTTGTTTCCAGATGAAGGGTAAGCAATTCCATTGCGTATTTGATCAACTGCACGTCCAGGCAAAAATATTGCATAAGTACTGGCAAAAGATATTTTTCCAGAAGCTGCCAAACCAGCAGATAAGGAAACTAAATTTGCTTCAGCTATTCCCACATTAAAGAATCTATTAGGAAATATCTTACCAAATCCAGAAGTTTTAAGAGAGTCGGTTGTATCTGCACCCAAAACTACTATGTTTGAATTTTCTTTTCCAAGTTCAATTAGTGTTTTTGAGTACTCTGAACGCATGTCAGTCATCATAGGAGGATTCAAAGATAGCCTGCCTCCTCTGCCATTTTCTTGATCTGTTCTTGTTTTTCGCCAATAACATGAAGTCCAATCCATTTTTTTACAAGATCAGAACCTCCTAATTCATTTGCTTTATCAAGTAAGATTTTTCGTCTTGTTTTGAGAATTTGATTCCTAAAATCCCTTATAGCACTACGTACGTCTTGTTTTCCAATAATTGCACTACCACCAACAAAAGATCTGGCCCCATCTGCAAAACAGGAACCAATATTATCAAGAGTCACACCGCCATCAGCCTCAATACAGCCTGAAAAGTTGTGTTCTTTTAGGAGAGTATTCAATCCAATCATTTTTTCATGTGTTTCCTCAATGTATTTTTGACCTGATTTTCCTGGTACTACAGACATTACAATGAGTTGATCAAGTGTAGGTATGAATTTGTAAGACCATTCAGGAAGTTTAGTGTCAGGATTTATTGCAAGACCTACTCCAACCTGATTCTGTTTTAACATATCATGAATTTCGCCAAAGCTTGATTCATCACAAACTTCAGCATGAACTGTAATTATATCACTTCCTGCTTCAATATAGTTTCTAATGTGTTTTACAGGTTCGTTAATCATCAGATGAGAATCAAATGGAATTACAGTTAGTGGACGTAATTCTTTTATTTTTACGTAATCAAATGTCTTGGTTGGAACAAATTGTCCATCCATAACATCAAGATGAATAAAATCAGCTCGTCCAGAGACGCATCGTTTTACTTCGTTTTCAAGATTTGTCATATCACCTGCAATGATTGAAGGTGCTATCATCACCTGAGAATCAAGTTCTAAATCAATTATTGGAGAGACATCAGAATCAGGAGATTTTCCATGCCATTGAGGATTATCTTCCATATGTTCAACCCCTTTACCTTTAATTGTTCTAGCAATAATTATCGATGGAATACCTTTTGTTGAATTTGCTTTAATTATAGCGGCATCAATTTGTTCGATTCTATGTCCATCTATTTCTATTACATTCCAACCAAATGATCTCCACTTATCACCGGTTTTCCATCTTGATGCATCTTTCCACATTTCAGAAATGTCATCACCTTCCAAGTTTTCATCCAATGGCATGATCTTTTCAGTGTAAGAATCTTGTTGAATGAAATTTCTATCCAAAAATGCAGTAAGATTATCTACTTTGTATTTTGCAGCAGTCATTGCAGCTTCCCATACTTGCCCTTCATCAGATTCACCATCGCCCATGATAGTATAGACATGGTGATTTTTGCCATCAATTTTTGCAGCTAGTGCGACACCTACAGAATAAGATAATCCAGTTCCTAAGGAACCGCCACAAAATTCAACTCCAGGACATTTAAGATCTGGATGTCCCTGTAATTTGCTTCCAAATTTTCGTAGAGTTTCTAGTTCAGATTCCGGAAAATAACCCGAAACTGCCATGTTTGAAAATAAGCCAGGTGCAGCATGTCCCTTAGATAAGATTAGTCTATCTCGATCATCCCATTGTGGATTTTTAGGATCATATCGAAGGTGTTTGTAAAATAAACATCCTAAAATTTCAGCCATTGAAAAAGAACCTCCTGGATGACCAGAACCTGCATTGTTTATTGCTTTAATCACTAATTTACGGGATCTAAGAACATTTTTTTTTATTTGATAATAATTTAGCCCCATTTCTTGATTACGTTCCTTCACAAATTTAATAAAAATCTACTTCTGCAAAATTTTAATCCAATAAGGACTAAGAAATGTTGTGAATATCAGAGAAAAAGCTCCAATGATAGTCTATGATAATCGATGTTATTTGTGTGTGAAATTTGCAAAAATTATTGAATCCATTACAAGAGGCAATATTACAATGATTGGACATTATTCAGAATTTGGCATAAATCTAAGAAAAACAATATTGGGAGAGTCAGCAACAGAAATGTTTTGGCTAATAGATAAAAAAACAGCGTATGGTGGAAGATCTGCACTTTTACCACTGTTAAGAGTAATAATAACAAAAAATGAAAGAAGTTCAAATAAAATTAAAGTAGACGACAAATGCGAGCAAGAATGTAAAACTATCAAAGCAGTTTTTATAAGAACTACCAGTTTATTCTCAAATGGTAAAAAAATAGATCTCTAGTAAATCTAAATATCACATAAAACTCAGATTTTCATAATGAAGATAAGAGTAGAAACTCCAAATAATTCAAAAAAGAAAACAGCGATGCTTTGTGGATTTGTCTTAGAAAATTCAGATAAAATATTAGGATTAGAAAATATAGATTCCAGAATCACTCCATTAGTAAAACAATCAATAAATGACATGGGTGGAGTATTTGGCAAAATATCAGTCATTCCAATTACAGGTATAGCTGTACAAAGAATACTTTTAGCAGGAATAGGTAAAAAAGAAAATCTCACCAACGATACAATAAGATTTGTTTCAGGCAAAATTGCTCAAAAAGCTAGAGAATTAAAATTAAAAGAATTTTCTATAATAGTACCACATAGTTCTCTAATTGAACCTATTTCATCAGTATCTCAGATAGTAGAAGGATGTAAAATGTCTCTGTACAAATTTGAAAAATATAAATCAAAAAAGGAAAATGGTATTCCGAATCTTACTATTGTAGTTAATAAATCAGAAAAAATTTCAAAAGCAATAAAAATTGCAGAGATTGTTTCTGATGGAGTAATATACACAAAAAACATTGCAAATCTTCCTCCAAACGAATGCATGCCTACAACATTGGCAAACTTTGCAAAGAACATATCAAAAAAGAAAAATATGAAGTGCAATATTATTTCAAAAAATGAACTCAAAAAGAAAGGATTTGGCGGAATTACTGCAGTAGGACAGGGAAGTAAAAATGAACCGAAATTAATAATTTTAGAATACAATCACGGATCTAAAAATGAAAAACCAATTGTATTAGTCGGCAAAGCAGTAACATTTGACACAGGAGGTATTTCATTAAAGCCCGGTGAAAAAATGGATGAAATGAAATTTGATAAATGTGGTGGATGTACTGTTATTGGAATAATGAAAGCTGTATCAGAGTTAAAATTGTCAATTAATTTAGTGGGAATTATTCCATCAGTAGAAAATATGCCAAGTGGAGAATCATATAGACCTGGAGATATCATAAAATTATACAACGGAAAAACTGCAGAGATTTTGAATACAGACGCTGAAGGTAGATTAATTTTAGCTGATGCATTGTCTTATGGAGAAAAACAATACTCGCCAAAAGCAATTATCGATTTTGCAACATTGACTGGAGCATGTATTATTGCATTGGGTACAAACATAGCAGGCATGGTATCAAATAATGATAATTTAATGAAGAAGATCATCGAATCATCAAAAAGAACAACAGAGGAGATTTGGCAGCTTCCGCTAAATGATGATTATATGGAGATGATAAAATCAGATGTTGCAGATATGAAAAATACGGGAATAGGAAGGGCGGCAGGCACGATTACTGCTGCGGCATTTTTAAGAAATGCAATTGAAAATACACCTTGGATTCATATTGATATTGCTGGAGTTGCATGGACGCAAGTAGCAACAAAAGACAAACCTTACAATCCAAAAGGTGCTACTGGTTTCGGGGTGAGATTAATTCTAGATTACTTACAAAACACATAAATTAAAAATTTCGAATTAGATCAATATCATCATTGAAAATTAGTTTCTATGTTATTATACAAAAATATCAATAACCCAACATGGTAAAAGAGAGTTCTTGTAATTGTAATGATATGCACCATATAGGTCATGATTATATTCACTACAAACATGTGGGAAATCAATGCATACATCCAGATGGTCATATGCATAAAATTGGAGAAAAATTATGACTGTTGAAAATGCAATAATGCGGTTAAATGATCTGATAATGGAACGTGAGCAACTCACGGATCTAATTCAAAAAGAATTGAAATACAACATATCAGAAAGTGCTAAAACAAGCGTAATTGCAACTGTTGATTTTCTAAATGATGAAATAGCAACACTCAAAGATATTTTAAAGGAGTTAGATTAAGTTAGTAACCTCTACTATTTCTATCAGGTTTATCGATATTTGGATTTCTAA
>DASSYQ010000075.1:0-2225 GCA_035703205.1 Nitrosarchaeum sp. | reverse complement strand
TCTTCATCAAGTGAAATGGTACCTGTTTCTTTGGATTTTCTTCCCAAAGATGCGCCAAGTGAGGCCATTCCACGATATATCTTGAATCGTTTGCCATTCTTTGTCAATACAGTTCCTGGAGATTCATCTGTTCCTCCAAGCATACTGCCCACCATAACAGAAGATGCGCCTGCAGCCAGTGCCTTAGTAGCATCACCAGAAGTTCTGGTTCCACCATCAGAGATGATTGGAACACCGTGATCTTTTCCAATCTTTGCACAGTCCATCACTGCTGTTAATTGCGGCACTCCAGAACCAGTAATTACTCTAGTAATACAAATTGATCCAGAGCCGACACCTACCTTAACTGCATCTACTCCTGCCTTGATTAGATCTTCTGCACCTTGTGCAGTTGCAACATTTCCAGCAATTAATTCGCATTTAGGAAATGCCTTTTTGATATTACGAATCGTATTGATTGCATTCTCACTATGTCCGTGAGCAATATCAACAACTAGAACATCTGCACCAGCTTCTAACAATGACTCTGATCTTTCCATAAAGTCTCCCTTTACACCTACAGCAGCCCCAACAAGAGGTCTTCCTTTCTTATCTTTTGATGCAGAAGGATAATCCTCAATGTTTGTAATGTCCTTGCTTGTGATCAAACCTTTAATAAAACCAGACTCGTCAACGATTGGCAGTTTTTCAATTCTGTGTTTATGTAAAATTTTCTTGGCTTCATCCAAGCTCACACCAAGTTTAGCAGTTACAACATCTTTTGTCATAACGTCTTTGATAAGATTAGTAGTGTCAGTTTCAAACAATAAATCTCTGTCAGTGACTATTCCAACTAATTTAGAATTAGAATCAATAACTAAAAGACCGGAGATCTCTTTTTCTTCAGCATAATTTATTGCATCTTGGACAGTTTTATCAAGAGAAATAACATATGGATTTTCAATCATTACACTGCCAGATCTTTTTACTTTTAGAACCTCATTTGCTTGCTCTTTAATTGTCAAGAATCTGTGAATGATTCCTATTCCGCCAGCACGAGCCATGGCTACGGCCATGGCTGATTCAGTCACAGTATCCATGTTTGCACTAACAAATGGAATGTTAATTGAGATATTACGTGATAATTTTGTGCTTAGGTTGGTTTGAGATCTGCTAGTTATATCAGAATATTTGGGTACGAGAAGAACATCATCAAAAGTTAATCCTTCTTTGAATTCCAATGAAACCTTGTAAAGATGGTCAAAGATGGATTATAAGCCTTTGTGTCTTCTAGACAGTTTTGTTGCAATTGTTATAGCATCTTTTGTTTCTGCCACATTATGAGTACGAATGATATCTGCGCCATTAAGAACAGATACAACCTCAGCAGCAAGAGAACCAAATAATCGATCGGATGCATTTTCCTTTCCCAAAAGTTTTCCAATAAAGGATTTATTTGAAACAGAGATCAGAATTGGATAATTTTGTTTAATTAATTTTAAATTTTGAATAATAGACAGATCTCTTTCTAACCAATCAGATTTAATTTTTGTAAAAAAAGATCCCTTTCCAGATTTTCTAAAAAAGCCAATGGCAGGATCCAAAACAATCTTACTTGATGGAACTCCAGCAAGTTTTGCAATTTTTAGACTGTCTTTTAAAAGATTTTTAGTTGATTGTATGTCGCCAGATACCGTCTTTGAATCAAATGCACACAAAACAAGTGACGGCCTGTATTCACTAATAACATTGATGATTTTTTCATCGTATTTTAATCCAGAGATATCGTTGATTATTTCAACGCCTTGTTCTAAGGCAGATTTTGCAACATTTGCCCGACATGTATCAACGGATATTGGAAGATTTGATGCATTTTGAATAATCTTAATTGCGTTTAGAATTCTTTGTGATTCTATTTTTTCAGATACGGATGTTGACAGATATGGTGCAGTTGACATTCCTCCAACATCAATAAAATCTGCTCCATCAATTTCCATCTGCTTTATTGTATTTGTAATCTGTTGTTTTGTTGTTTTTATTGATTTTTTGTAAAATGACTCGGGACTTGTGTTTAAAATCCCCATTATTCGGACTGGGTTATTTCCTCCCACGCCTACATTTCCAAGACTGGTCACATGATTTATCATAAACTATACCAATTTGAGTCATATGATGATTCCAGGTTGGAATAAAAAATATTCAGAGATTCTGCGTGAATTCAAATACAGTGAAAAACAAGATACAGA
>DASSYQ010000025.1:0-9035 GCA_035703205.1 Nitrosarchaeum sp. | reverse complement strand
CTCATCAAATTTGGTCAAAAGGAGTTAGAAGTCCTCCAAGAAAAATTAGAGTTAGAATGAGTAAAACTGATGAAGGTTATGTTTTGGTTTCTCCATACTCTGATGAAAAAGAAACTAAAGAACCAACCAAAGAAACAAAGAAAGAAACACCAGCTAAAGAAGTAAAGAAAGAAACACCAGCTAAAGAAGTAAAGAAAGAAACACCAGCTAAAGAAGTAAAAGAACCAGCCAAAGAAACAAAGAAAGAACCATCCAAAGCAGTAAAGAAAAAATCTAAATAGAAAATTATTTTCTTGTTAAAAAATTATCTAGTTGTTTTACTCTAATTGGTATAAATCCAGTTTATAGTCAATACTGCAGTCTGGATGAGACCAATCCAATGTATCTTCTTGTGGAATCATTCCGAGTGGATCATATTTTTCAAATTTTGTCATTCCTTGAATTGAAGATAGCATTACTATTTTGGATTCGTTAGATGATGCCACATCTACTTGGGAACTACTTTCACCTAGTATTCCGCTAGTTAGATTTGTAATTGAATTAATTACTCCTACTGGAATGTTGTTTCCTCCAACAACATAAAGCATTGAGCGTTTTACTGCGTTTGGTGGTGCATTTTCATAGAGCATTTTGAGTGAATCTCTTAGTGATTCTTCTAGGCTTTGTCCTTCTTTGCTTGTAGTTAGAATATTTGTCTGATTTGGTATCTCTGAAGAACCTAATGAATTTACTACGTGCATTATTGCATCATTTGCAATACCATAACATGCATTTGTGCTCAAACTTGGGTTGCTTTCTAAAAGTGAATCATTATCCAAAACAATAGTGCATGCTGAATTTGCCTTTACTCTCTTTAATGAAATACCTGAATTGAAAATTCTGTCTTTTTCATACTTGAATGGCATTATTGCAAATGAGATTAGTCCTTTGTCTGATTCTTTACAAATTTCTGAAACTACTGGGGATATTGCAGAACCTGTCTTTCCTGCCAGATTTGCCATGAGTACAATTGTAGAGTACTCTGAAATCTTTGATTTTATTTGGTCTACAACCTTGTATGTTGAGCCTCTGATTAATTGAATTGATGGATTGATGACTGCGTCTGTTGAGACTTTAATTGAAGTATTGCCTAACTGTAGGTCTTTTTGATCATTACTAATTATGAGACAATCTGCATTCAGAGTGTCTTTGGCTTGTATTGCTAATTTTGAGCCTGCTCCGCCTAAACCAATTACAAGTATTGGTTCTTTTACTTGAAAACTCATTTCAAGTATTCTTCTCTAATTTGGATAAAAAACCTTCTTACGTTATTTTAATCAAATTTCCGATCTAAAAAATTTAGCTTGCGATCTTTCCAAGAATGCTATGTGTAGTTGCATCTACAATTTCAACTGTGCGTGTTTGTCCGATCTTGATCTCTTCTTTTACAAATACTGACTTGTATGCAAAATTTCTTCCTTTGATACCTTCGCTTGTCTCCTCATCAAACAAGACTTTGCCTTTCCAGCCGATCCATTTCTGATTGTTCTCTAGAGATATTTTGTTTATCAGATCAAAGATCGTCTTGCTTCTTCTTTTTACTTCTGATACTTCTATCTGGTCCCATTCTGCAGCTTCTGTGCCTGGTCTTGCACTGTATTTTGATAGATTCACAATATCTGGGCGTATCTCATTTATGAGTTCAAATGTTTTCTCAAAATCCTCCCTTGTCTCTGATGGAAAGCCTACTATGATATCTGTTGAAACTGTAAAGTCTGCAAATCTCTCTTTGGCCTTTTTTATGACTTCTTTGACTGTTTTTACTGTATGGCCTCTTTTCATATCATGTAGTACTTTGTCGCTGCCGCTTTGTACCGGTATGTGGAGAAATTTGTATACTTTGTCGCTATCATATGACTTTATCAAATCATCTTTTATTCTTGGCATGTACATTGGATTCATCATGCCAACACGAATCATGAAATCTTGTGGGATCTTAGATACTGCATTTATCAAAGTAGGCAAATCTGTATTGATATCAAAACCATAACATCCATTATCTGTAGAGGTAAGCCAAATTTCCTTGCATCCTTCACTGATTTCAGTTTCAACTTGTCTGACAATGTCTCCTATTCTGTAACTCTTAAGATCCCCTTTTGATAATTTGGTCTGACAAAAAGTACATTCACTCATACACCCACTAGCTATCTCTACAATTCCTACTACTGGGTTCAATCTTACTTTTGGTAATCCTATTTTTGATAGATCTGAATCTTCCAGCGCGACATATCTTGTTCCTCTTAATGTGGAATCTATTACCTGCAATGTCTTTCCCAACGAGTTTGGTCCCAACAAACTGGCTTTTTGTGTAATTTTTTCTACAGTATCTTTCTCAGCTTTTGGGAGACAACCTGCAACGACAAGAGGTTTTGATTTTAATGACTTGATTCTGTGCATCATTTTGTTTGCTGTTGAGTCTTTGACAGAACATGTCACAACTATGTTCAAGTCTGATTCTGAAGAATCTTTGGCAAGAGTGTGGCCTCCGTTTAAAATTAATCCTGAAATCATCTCAGAGTCTGCAAAACTAGCAGAACATCCGTATGCTTCTACGAAAATCTTTGCCATGATTTAACCAAACAATGCATCAATTTCTTTATTGTTCATCAAATTCTTTGATGTTACTAATTCTCTAATTGTCTTTCCAGTCTTTAGGGATTCTTTGAATAACTCTGCTGATTTCAGATATCCAATTTTTGGTGTGAGAAGAGTTACAATTACTGGACTGTTTTCTATGTCTTTTCGAAGTTTTTCCTTGTTAGCAGTTAATCCGTCTATTAGATTTGCAGAAAATATTGGTACAAAGTTTTTGAGCATATCTGTTGATTCTAACATGCACTTTAGCATGCCTGGCAACATTACATTTAGCTCAAACTGTCCGCTTTGAGCTGCATAAGACACTGCCGTATCATTTCCAATTATGTTAAAGCAAACCATGTTCATGCATTCTGCCAATGATGGATTTACCTTACCTGGCATGATTGATGAACCTGCATGGACAGCAGGTATGCCAAGTTCTGACAATCCTGCAATAGGACCTGATGCCATTAGTCTAATGTCGTTTGCAAGTTTGCTAATCTCAAGTGCCAAATTGCGTAATGCTCCTGAAAGATTTGCAACTGCAAATTTACTTTGTAATGAATGCTGCATGTCTTTTTCTGGTGTTAGTGATAATTTTGAAATCTTTGCAAGTTCATCTATTACAATTTTTCTATAACCTTTTGGTGTATTTGCACCGGTACCAACTGCAGTTCCGCCCAATGCAACATTTTGTAATTCCTTTTGAGCTAAAACGATTGCATTTCGTGCTTTTGTAATTGCAGTTGCATAAGCTGCAAACTCACTTCCAAGAGTTACAGGAAGTGCATCCATCAAGTGAGTTCTTCCAATTTTTTTAAATGAAGAAAATTCTTTTGATTTTTTTGTTAGTGATTTTATTAGTATGTCAATTGCGGGAATCACGTCTTTGAGGTTCATTAGAATTGCAACGTGCATTGCAGTTGGATATGTGTCGTTGCTTGACTGTGACATGTTTACATGATCATTTGGATGCAGGTGCTCGTATTGGCCTTTCTTTTTGTGCAATATTTCAAGTGCTACATTTGCAATGACTTCATTGGAATTCATGTTAAATGCGGTTCCTGCACCAGAGTTTATCATATCAATTACAAATTGGTCTACATGTTTTCCAGACAATATTTTATCACATGCTGCAACTATTGCTCTTCCACGTTTTGCATCTATTGCATTTGTCTTCATATTTGCAATTGCTGCAGATCGCTTGATCATGACAAACGACTTGATCAAATTGATGTGTGCTTTGTTACCTGTTACGTGATACTGTTGAATTGCTCTTCCTGTAAATGCGCCATAATATGCGTCAGATGGGATTTTGACTTTTCCCAAAGAATCTTCATCTAATCTAAATTTCAAATCAATCTTGCCTTTAATTTCCCATTATTCATTCTTTTTCTGCTATTTTTTTCAATTATGGTTGACCACTAATGGGAATTATTATATAGGATCCGCTAGTCACGTTTCTCAATGAATAAGCGTATCAGTATGCTCTTTACAATTGCAGCAGTCGCTGTAATCGGAGCAACGCTATTCGGAAGCACATACACACAAACCCAAATTAGTGGACAATCACTTGACACCTCAAAAATGGATGTCAATGTAATTGAACAAATCCACCAAATGGGCGGTTTACAGCTTGTAATGCCAGAGGCATTCGCAGTAACTGATTGTGGCGCATTAGCAGAAACTGGACGAAAAGTCGTCGAGTTTAATTTGACTGGTGAAAGTGTTACACTTCCAATCATGGGAGGAAAGACATACAATGCAATGACCTTCAGTGGACAAGTCCCAGGACCAACACTGAGAGTTACTCAAGGTGATGTCGTAAAAATGACACTTACAATTCCAGCAGATGAAGTTACTGGTCACGGTAACGACATGCATGCATCACAAATGTCAGCAGGAAACTTTGAATCCGTTAATCCGGGTGAAACAAGTCAATACTGCTACATTGCTGAATCAGCTGGTATTTTCAAATACCATTGTTCTGGTGTCCACCTAATTGGTATGGATCAACACGTTCTTTCCGGCATGTACGGAATTGCAATTGTTGACCCAGTCAATGGATACAAGAAACTTGCAGTAGAGAAAACATCAGTTAGTAACGGCAAAGTATCAATAGACAGACAGTTCTACGATGCAGATGCATTAGAGTTCACACTCCAATACAACCAATTGTACCTAACACCTGAAGGCAACTATGATGCAGGAGCAATGTTCCAACATCATAACACTGCAACAGTTGTTAACGGAATGCAATTCGGTTATGTACCAAACATGGTTCACAACTTGCTCGTTAAAGGCGATGCAAACAAGAACATCTTTGTTGCACAACCATGGAATGGACTTGAGCACAAGCAGTACCAATCACAACCATTGTTCGTTGAGAATGGTCAACATGTGAGACTCTTTGTTGAGAACCAAGGTAACGAACCAGTGTTCTTCCACATTGTTGGAGAAATTTTGGACAGAGTTACACAAGGTAACAGAGTACAATCCGGAGCAACCGAAACATGGATGCTAGGTGGCTCACAAGGAATGATAGTTGATTTGGTATTTGATGAACCAGGTGCATATGCAGCAGTTAATCACGACTATGCAGCAATTTACACTGGTGCCGCTACAGTATTTGTAGCAGGTGATCCATTTGGATTGAACCCAAGATTGGTCGATGCAGGAGTAATTCCAGCACCAGTACCATCATATGCTTATGCATTGGGCAACCCAAGCAACGCTGTCCCACCAATGGGAAAGAACAGTATTGCACACCCAGCACTCAATGTTCATGGTCTGTACACTGATGAAGTTGCTTCTGAACAAATAGCAAATGGTGCATTACCCTTATGGGATATTGTACCAACTCTACCACCAATACCATAGGTAGTAACACCCTATCTTTTTCTATTTTTCAATTTTAATGAATTATATTCTATAGATTTTTCCTTAATTGCATGGGATTTGACGATTCTGTTTTGATATGTGATGAAGTGGATCCTGTTTTAAATAAAATACTTGAAGACAATGGTTTGAAAGTTTCGTATGAGCCAAAGATTACTCCTGAGCAAATCAAAGAAAAAATTTCTAATTTCAACATTGTGATTGTTAGAAGCAGAACAACTCTTACAAAAGAGATGATCGAAAAAGCTGACAAGTGTAAAATAATTGCACGTGTTGGAGTGGGACTAGATAATGTTGATCAAGTCGCAGCTAAAGAAAAAAACATTCGTGTAATTAATGCAGCAGAAGGAGCAATGAATGCTGTTGCCGAATTGGTTTTAGGATTCATGTTGGCATTGGCAAGACAAACTGCAAGAGGCGACAGAGCAATTCGAAATGGACAATGGCTAAAAAATGAATTGAAAGGAACAGAGCTTAGAGGAAAGTATCTTGGAATTATAGGATTGGGAAATATTGGAAAAAGATTGGGACGACTTGCAAGAGCACTTAACATGAATATCATTGGTTATGATGTGGTTCCAATTGATGAGGAATTTGCCAAAGAAGTTGGACTGATGAAAGCTGACTTGGATACATTACTGCAAAGCTCTGATTATATCTCGATTCATGTTCCTTTGTTGGATTCCACATATCATTTGATTAATGCTCAAAAAATGTCTACTATGAAAAAGACTGCAAAAATAATCAACACATCAAGGGGCGGAGTAGTTGATGAGGATGCTCTGTATGAGGCTCTAAAAAATGGTAATTTGGGAGGTGCAGCATTAGATGTCTTTGAGAAAGAACCTGCAATAGGAAACAAACTGGCAGAACTGGACAATGTGATTCTTACGCCACACATTGGTGCCCAAACAAAGGAGGCTCAATCTTTGGCAGCCAACATAATTGGAGAAAAGATTATCCAAATACTCCGAGGCGTAATCTGAGTATTCCTGCGTAAACTAGAAAAATAACCAAAAAAGCTTGACTGATACGTGATTAAATCTCGTCTAATTCTTTTTAAGACGGATTTGGAGGTTAATCTTCGTGCAGAAAAATCAGGATATGGATGCTCAATCTAGAGTAGGGAAAAACATGCCTAGCATGAGTTCTTTAATTAAAATCTCTATTGGATTAATTATTGTCGCAATAATCTCTTCTGCATTTGTCTATGCAGAGACTGCATCTGTGACTGTAGGGGATACATCTTATGATATTGAATATACGGGTAATGGAGTAACTGTTTCTGCAATTGACGCAGACCCTGACTTTGTCTCGTTGGTTATCGGCGTAGATGTTTCTGGTTCTCCTGGAACTTTGGAAATTACATTTGAACGAAGTTTCTTTGATTCTATTTATCAGGGCGAAGATGATGCCTTTATTGTTTTGGCAGATGGTGATGAGCCGACATATTCTGAAATTGAAACCACTTCTCAAAGTAGAACTCTGAGTATCGAATTACCTACTGGAACTGAGGAAGTTGAAATAATCGGCTCTCAATTTGGCACTGCTCCTGAGGTAACTGAAGAACCTGTAGTTGAGGAACCCGTTGAAGAACCAGTTACTGAAGAGCCTGTAGTTGAGGAGCCAGTTGCATGTACCTTGGAATATGCTCCTGTATGTGGTGTTGATGGTGTAACTTATGGCAATGAATGTCAATTAAATGCAGCAAAAGTCACTCTTGATTATTCTGGTGAATGTAAAGTTGAAGAAAAACCAATAGATGAAAAACCAAAAACTGAATGTGGCGCTGGAACAATTCTCAAAGACGGTGTATGTGTCTTGGATGAAAGATGTGGACCTGGTACAATTCTAACTGATGGTGTATGTGTATCTGAGCCAGTCGTTGAATCTGCTCCTCCTAGAGGACTAGGAACTCAGTTAGTTGTATCACTGGTTGCAGGGTTTGTTATTGCAGGAATCATTGGAGTTGTATTGGCTCTAATGTCAAAAGCAAGTAAGAGTAAAAACTGAATTTAACAATCAAAGTTTTTACCATTCATAATTTGATTAAAATCAAATCCTGAATACTGTATGTTTGTAGAATATGGAATCACTCCAATTATTGGCGTGTCGATATTTACTATTACATTCATCTTATTTGGGTCAAGTCTGATTGGACCTCCGTTAAACTCAAAATCTAACTGCATGAACAGATACTGTGCCTCTGTAAATTCATTTGAGTAAAAAGTTCCATGTTGTATAGTGTGTGATAATGGGTTTATTGCAAGTGGCTTTATGGTAAATGTTCCTTTGTTTTCCGAATCATAAAATGCATTGATTTCAAATTTTTCAAATCTGGACCAATATGGCAAAGTGTTGCAAAATTCGACATCACCGTTATTTGATAATTCAAAATAATTGAATTTGTCATGATCACTCCATCTGTATTGCAGTTGTCCTGCAGCATAGATGTTCAAAATAGAATATGCAAATGGGATGATTATGGCAATTATCGCAATTAGTGTTATAATTGAATATTTGTTCATTTTCTAAATTTTGATAATCTCTTTATTGATTAGATATTGAAATGCCTGGGAGAAGTCATCATCTGAAATTTTATCTTCAAGCCACCATGCAACTGTATTTTTTACCCATTTAGGAATGTGTATTTCCTCGAGATTTTTTTCATTTATTGTATCTGGTATGCTGATAATTTCATCATCTACAAATTTGTTTAATGCATCCATGAAATACCCGTCTGGCATTTTGTCTTCAAGCCAGCTAAATGCAACTTGTTTGACCATCATGGGGATACACGTGTTTCCTGAATCTATTAAATCAAATTCTGCAGTGTCTTTTGCACCAGAATATTCAACGTCTATGAAATATTTTCCAACTGGAAAAATTTCAGCTTCAAATGGAATCACTGATGGAATTGGATTTTGTAAATTGGATATTGGAATGGGAATTGCGCTGCTTCCTTTACCTGATTCATCTCTTATGTGGATAATCGCAGGGTCTCCTGTAATCTCTGAGACTTGGATGATGTAGAATAATTTTTCACAGTATCTAAAAGTGGTCTTGTCCATTAGAATTTCAACGGTTGGTGTGGCATACACACTTGGCAACAATGTACTGAAAATTAACAATATTATGATGAGTAAATTTTGTCTTGTTTTCACTTTTTTTTGCTTTGTAGTTACTTAATAAAAATCTCAAAGATGTGCTCAGGAATGCTTTTTAATGACTGGAAATGACTTTGTTTATCGAGTTTTCTGCGGATGCAAACTCTTTGAGTGCGGTTTGTGATGCCCACTCAAGGAACATTTTGATTTATTCAACATGTTGCGTCTTTTAGTAATTCATTGATTACTTCAGATACGCTAACTGATCTATTCTCTTTTTGAATTTTCTTGGCTTGAAGAACTCTTACTTTTCTTTGCACATCGTCGTTGATCATTATTGTGATTCTCTTGCTCATACGGTAATCTGTGTTTATTTTAATTTAAGATTACTGTATACAACTGCATACAATATTA
>DASSYQ010000080.1:0-3774 GCA_035703205.1 Nitrosarchaeum sp. | reverse complement strand
CATGAACAAGGGCATTTTGATCTTGCAGAACTATACAGACCAAAAATCACTGAACAAATTCAAAGTGTATTTGATGAAAGGAAATTTCATGCCCGAGGGCAAAATATGGAACAACAAAAACAATTTGCACGTGAAAATTCTGGATTAATGATTGCAAAAGAAGTTGAAAAATGGGAAAAATATCTTTCTCAAAAACAACAAGAATATGATGAACAAACCAATTATGGACAAATATCTGAAAAACAGCAGGAATATGATGATACTTTCAAAAAATTACGAAACAATCTCTAGATATGTTCTAATGTTTTCTAAAAATCTACTTTTCAATGAATTGTGACACAATATTTTGTATTTCTTAGTTGCATCTAAAAAATACTAACATTTTATTGCTTTTTTATTGATATGTTGTTTGTTGTAAAAATCTAAATCTGTATTATTATCCTGTTTGTTTTACCATTTTATTTTCAGGAATTGAATTGATGTAATTAACAAGACTGCGATAATATTTTAGATGAAAATCTAAATCCCTTATTTCTGTCTGTTTTAATTCTTCTAGCTCTGGTCCAAAATCCCGTTTGTCTGATTGTATGTGATTTAATGTATTTTCATTTATTTCGATCATGTGAAACAAACTATGCAATACTTCTCCTTTTGTTAGTGTTTTATCACATGATCTTTTCAGTAACACTTCAACCCATTCCATTATCGAGTTATCTCAAAATCTTTATTTCTATTCCTGAATGTATCTTTTCTAACCTTTGCTCTAATTTTGTTTAGTGCTTTTAATTTCAAAAATCCAAAACGAGGCTAATCTTTTTTTGCCTTTTTTTTCCTATCCATTATCTCTTGATTTCTTTCTATGTCTGAATGAATTTCCACATGATCATACAATGCTTCTTTTGAGTCAAAAATTTGTTCACAATAATAACACTGATGCATTTTTTGTATATGTCAATCTCAAATTAAATACTTTCTCTATGTTTACGCCTGACTGAATTAACGATGATTTAGAATCTACAATATCTATTGGAAATTAATGAGTCTCCAGTGCTATTTCTGTATTGCATGATGGCAATTTTCCTGCATCTTTTTTGAATGCTTCAATTAATTGCATTTGACGTTCTTTTGGGTTATTTGTAAATTCTCGTTGATATGACTGGGTTTTTTGTTTACATTCATTTCCTTCAAATTCAGTATCCACGTATTTTGTGAATGTTTCTTCCAAATTATTACTCTCGCCTATGTAGATCACCTCTTTGTTTCTATTATACAAAACATACACGCCTGGAATCGCCTTGACAAATTTGGCGCTTTCTAGCCAAACTCTCATTTTGTCTTCTAGTAATTCCATATTCTGCTGTGTTCTTACTAGATATTAAACTACATTACAAATCTTGGATAATATTAGAACCTTCATGCTTTTAATATTAAAGAAAAATAGATTCAATCCTGTCTCTTTTAGAAAAATTCCCAGAACACTTTTCTCCACGAGATATTCAAAAAAAGATCATATTTGAAATTGAAGAGAAATTAAAATCCGGTTACAAGAAAATTATTTTATGTGCTCCAACAGGAGTAGGAAAATCACTAGTGGGAGCTACTGTCTCAAGATATTTTGACAGCTCATTTACTGTAACTGCATCAAAACATCTCCAGGATCAATATATCAAAGATATCCCATTTCTCAAACCCGTCAAAGGAAAACAAAATTTTCCATGTCTGAAAATGATGGAATCCGAAAAAGTAGACAATGCAAGAAAAGCCATGAGATGGGGTTTGACATGTGATAAGGGCATATGTCAGGAAAGAACAAACAAAAATGGAAAGGAAGTAGTCGAAGTTTGTAAGTTCAAACCTACAATAAAAAAAGTAGAAGATCATACACAAGAATCTGAATCCTGCCATTACTATCTTCAAAAATATGATGCGCTTGTATCAAAACACTCTCTTTGGAATTATCATGCATTTTTTCAAATTATGAAATTTAACAAAAAACTCTTTGGAGATTATCTTGATAGAAAAGTCTCGATATTTGATGAGGCTCACAAAATAGAAGATCAAATAATGCAGTTTATCGGATTTGACATATTCAGTGGTCAGGTAGAAGAATGTGGTCTAAGTGTCACAAAATATGATTTTACAGATCTGGATTCTATGATCCAATTAATTGATGATATGGCATATTCATATGCCAAAAAAATCAAAGACATCAAAGAAAGTGATTCATACCAAAAAGAACCTGATTATGAATCAGTTGCAAGACTGGAGAGACGATACGACAGAGTTGCTCAAGCTAAAATTGATATTCTTACCAACAAGAATAATTTCGTAGTAAATGACCCTGTTCAAGATCTAAATGGGAATTTTAGAACAATCTCTGTGAAGCCTATTGATGTTTCAACATTTGCGCATTCTTTTTTCACTACAGAATATCAAATATTCATGTCTGCAACAATTGATAAATTCAGTTTTTGCGAAAATATGGGATTACAACAAGATGACGTTGCATTTATTGATACGCCAAAATCCCCATTTCCTATTGAACATCGAAGAATTGATCTTCTAAACATTAAACGCCTAAGCTATGGTTCTACTGAAGATGATGAGCTTGAAGTCATAAAAGCAATTGATAGAATAATGGATAAGCATCACAATGAGAGAGGTTTGATCTTGACCTCGTCTGTCCCGAGATGTCAAAAAATACTGAGATACATTTCCCCAAAAAACACTAGACGGATTAGAATCTGTCATAGTTACAACAAAGATGGAAAAACACAAGATGAGATTATTTCAGAGCATTCGTCTGATCCTACGGGAGTATTACTTTCCTCTTCGTTATGGGAAGGAGTGGATCTCAAAGATGATTTATCCCGTTTTCAAATTATTGCCAAAGTTCCATATCCAAATTACAAAGAAAAAAGAACAAAAGCAAAAATGGATAAATTTCCTTTATGGTACACTTCTCAGACTCTAACTAAGCTCCTTCAGGGATTCGGTCGCTCAATTAGAAGCGAAGATGATTGGGCAAAAACATACGTGCTTGACACCGCAGTAAACAATGTCTTTTTTAAGGCTCAAAAAATGATTCCACGTGCATACTATGATGTTTTAGGCATAGAAAATCTTTAGTAGACAACAGTAATCCAATGACAATAATGTAATTTTCTTTTCCTGTTATCTCTGAATTTATCATTGATAGGCGATCTATAAACCTTGTGAACAATTTGATCATTTCAATACTTTTGATGAAAATTGTCCAAATCCTTAATTGATTATGGATTATTTGTTGTAGCATGGATGTTTCTAATTTTCTTAAACTGGTAAAGAAACAAAAAAAAATCTCATACAAAATCCGGCTATATGTTATTGATAAAAACAATCATTATTTTTTAAATAATGGAATTTTAAAAAATGGGTTCGACTCTAAATTAACAGTTGTAAAAACTAGAGATAGTGTTTTATCCGCATTTTCAAAAATGGCATTTCTATTTGACGAGATTATTAGATTAAGAATAGTGGTGTATTCTAATCAAAATGACAGCAAGGAGTTACTCTACATTCTAAATCTGATTCCAATAAATCGTAAAATTCGAACCTTTCTTGATTGGAATGTTTTTGGACCTGAATATACAAGAGATATGTCACGACTCTTTGAGGTTAGAAATGACGCTGTACACTGTGTATTACTTGACGAGGTAAATTACAATCCTAAAAGTTTGCTTTCACTATCTACTGTAAGTGGTTTTAAAAAATTCAAGACTGATCTAGAAAAAG
>DASSYQ010000126.1:0-15381 GCA_035703205.1 Nitrosarchaeum sp. | reverse complement strand
CTTATGGAATCTGCAATGAATTTTAATGCCATGTCAACTCTTCGAATTGGAGCTACATCTACAGATACATGGTAGACAGTACCACCATATACGATTCTTGTTGTATCCTCATTTGGTGCAGAAAATTCAATTGCCCTAACTAGAACCTCAACTGGATTTTTGCCAGTTTTTAATGCGATGATATCAAATGCCAACTTTACAGTGTTTAGCGCTTTGGTTTTTTTACCGGTCATTCTTCCTGTGTTTTTTGCATATTTTTTACCAAAATGCATTATTTTGTTGCATAATCTTTCAACTATGTTCACATCAGCTTTGTTGAATCTTTTTAGTGCTGAACGGCCAAATGTATATGGTAAAATTTGTTTTCTCAATGAAATTGCTGTTTTTAATCCAGGATCCTTAACTTCAATATCAGACATATCCCATTTTCTAAATAATAGTAGATTTTTTGTTTCTGCCAATTTTATCTCCTTGGTTTTTCTTTCTTTCCAGTTACTAGCTCGTTAAGCGATGTACCATTTACTTTGAAAACTTTGAATCTAACCCCAGGAATATCTCCCATTGCACCACCTTGTGTTGCACCCATTCCTTGGATATGCACTTCATCATGTTCGTCAATAAAGTTCATGGCACCGTCTCGTGGTAAGAATGCTGTAACAGTTTTACCGTTTTTGATTAATTGAACTCTGACACATTTTCTAACAGCGGAGTTTGGTTGTTTTGCTGCAATGCCTACTTTTTCTAAAACAATTCCTCTTCCTTGAGGAGCTCCTCCAAGAGGATCTGCTTTTTTATCAATACCAAGTTTTCTTCTCTTGTAAGTAGATATTGCCCATCGTTGTCTTTTTCTTTTTGCAACTAAAACTCTGCCAGCAAATAGTCCTAGTGGTGATTTTGTCATATTTTACATCTCCAATGTTGCTTTTTCAGGACTATTAATTAGAACACTCGTAATATCAAAATATCGCTTTGCAAGTAACCTTGCTTTCTCAGCATTTCTGCCTTCTCTTCCCACAACAATGCCTTTCTTTCTTGGGTCCACCATAACTATTGCCTGTTTAGAGCCATCAGCTCGTGTATTTATTTTTACTTCAGAGACTAGTTTAGAGTTTAGCAGATTTGTTAAAAATTTGGCGGGATCTTCGTCGAATTCAACTAGTTCAACATTTTTCTTGACAATGTTTTGTAATGATTTGATATGGATTCCACCCTTTCCAATGGCCAATCCCATTTTACCAGTATTGACTACAAAAATTACACGATCTTGTTTTTCATCTTCAACACAATCACGAGCAGTTGCACCTGTAACATTTTGAAAGAGAGACATCATACGCATTTGATCAGTTGTAAGTTTAATGGATTGTGTCATCAGAATTCCTTTTTATCTCCGAGCAAAATTTGTCTCATTTAAACTTTCATTTGATGTGATGTAATTATTCATTTTTTTCCTCAGTTTCTGTATCCTTTAGAATTGATTTGATGTTTGCATCACTTAGAGATGTAAATGAAATTGTTGAAATTCTGAATTGCAAGCCGCATAATCTTCCTAATGCAACAGATGTTCCTTGAAAGTTAACTAATGGTATCTTTTCTTTTTTTGCATCTGATTCAATTTTTGCAAACGTTTCTTTTGGTACAGATTGAGACAATACAATTAGCTTGGAGTTTTTCATAGAGTTCAATACTTGTTTGGTGCCCATAGTAATTTTATCTTCTTTTAGTGCATCCTTCAATATTTTTTCTAGCATCTTACTCATATGTTATCCTTAATGACGATCGTCTTTACAGGGCTTTATAGGTTTATTGAAATTTTGCCCATAAACAAGTCTGGAATGCACTTAATTTTGAAATCCAAAGAGAGAGCCAATGGATGAAAAGATTGAAGTCAATTCTTCAAAAAAGTTAGGATTGTTAGTTTGCGGTTTTGAATTATTTTCAATTGGAGATACTTTTTCATGTTGAATATCTTCATATGATGACTCGGAAATTACTGGCGTTATTTTGTTTTCTAGAGGTAATTCAGATAAAACAGATTTGAGGTTTTTTCTTGCAGTATTATAATCGGGGTTTTTTTGAATAGCTTGATTATAAAGAGAAATTGCTTCATTGTATTTTCCCATATTTGCAAGTGCATTTGCTTTGTTGTTGATTGCTGGAATGAAGTCAGGATCAATTTTGAGTGCTTGATCATAATAAAAAATAGATTCTGAAATATAACCTAGTTTTCCCAGGGCAGAACCTTTGTTGGTGATAATTTCAACATTATTTGGATCATTATTTAGTGAATCATCAAAAAAAATCAGTGATTGATCAAATTTACAAAGTCTGTATAATGCCGGACCCATTCCATCATAGTAAGAAATTGTATCAATGAATTTGCTTTGGTTGCATTCTAAATTTATCTGATTAAGTAACTTACCCAGTTCTATATCCTCTACAGAAAGATTATCATATTTTTGAATTTGGCTTTTTTTATCTATTGGTTTTATATTTTCGTCATTAATTATTTTTGGAGTTTTAATATCCGGAGTATTTTTTTCTATTATTATTTTTGGTTTATCATTATTTTCAATAATTGGTTTATTTTCAATAATGGGTTTATTTTCAATTTGTGATTCATCATCTAGTTCTTTGTAAAAATAGAATGTAGTTGTTTTTTCAGTTTCTCCATAATGTGCTTTTATGGAATAGGTTCCGCCTGTTTTAAAATTAATACCAGATTTAACAAGAAAAGATGTGGAAAATTCTAGATTAGAATTAATCTGACCAAAATAGAATCCTGTAGGTGTATCAAGTGGGTCATAAATTCCAATCAATACGTTTGGTGAATCAATACTGGATACAAGACCAGAAACTATTACAAAATCATTGTCTCGATATTCATTCTTGTTAACAGTTAATGAAACAATTTCAGGTTTTACTGATTCTGGAATAATGATTTCAGGCTCTGGATTATTTCCCATTATCGTAAAAAATTCATTTTGAGTTATTTTGCCATAGTTTAGTTTTACAGTATACTCTCCTGATTTATCATAAAATGGAGAATCCAAGGGAATTATCTTTGAAAAAGTTCCATTGGAATCAATAATCACATTGTTTGCAGATAAAATTTTTCCATCAGGATCATAAATGCTCAGAGCAATTACAGGCATCTTAAAATCTAAAAGATGTCCAGAAACTACCATAGAATCACCAGTATGATATTCTAGTTTATCGAATTCAATAAAAATTGAATCGGCAAAACTTTGAGATGTGACAATTGGAAGTAGAGACAATACTAACAATAATCCAATTTTGTACCTAAACACACGGCTAAAATCGTAATTTTGTATTTATGGGTTATGTAGAAATTATATTTTTATTCATTAACAAAAATCGATGTGGACAAAGAAGGAGATAACGGAGCTGTGTTAATCAATGAATTCCAAACATAGGTTTCAATAGTATATGTGCCAGTTTCTTTAGGAGTCCATGATTGTGAAACATCCAAATTTTGGTTTCCAGATATCTCGCCTTGTATCCAAGATATAGATACAACAAAATTATCTTCATCTTTTACTTGGAAAAGATAAACAAATTTTTGTTTAAAATTCTGTTCATTTGATATTTTTCCAACAATCTGCATTTGATCATTGGTTGAAAATAATGTTAAAGGATTTCCAGAAGCATCAGATAAAACGATTGGAAAACTTTGTAGTCTTTGTAATGTAGGAATTGAAGAGTCTACATTTGCAAGGGTTGTGATTTGAAGATTATCAGATATAGTATATGGTTTTGGAAGAGTATGATCATCGTATTTTGCAAAAATTGTATCACCCGGCATTGCAAATAAACGATTTCCACTGGAGGACGTATTTTGTGTAAAAGATATGGTTGTAACAAACATACCAGAGCTTTCAGATGTTTCAATTGCATCAACTTCAATACCAGCTACATCTGAATCAGAAGAGATTTGAATTGGAATATGATCCAAAGATTCTGGATTTAGATTAAGATCTGGGTCAATTACGCGAATTAATGCAGTTTTATCAGAAAGATAATTTTCTTCAGAAAATTGAATTTTTCCAATATTCCACTGTATTGGAACAGATTCTGTTAGTACAACGCCATCTGCAAATTCAAAGGATATTGTTATTGCAGAGTCTCTATCTACTTCTAAAAAGCCACTTGTTGGTCCATTTCCGGTGGTTCTAGGAGTAGTATCAATGTCTCCATCACCATCTGCATCATGAGAAAATCCTGTAAGAATTATTTCGGCAGTAAATATTCCAGAATTTACATCAGTTTCTGTGAATCTGTACGGAGAAAGCGAATGTTCACTTGTGTGGATTTCAATAGGATGATCTTCATCATCACCAATTGAATCAACTAAATATCTATCAGTGTTCCAGCTAGGAGCAAGAATAGTCATTCTAATTTTGTCTGTCCATGAATATACTGGTTTGTCAGTAAAAATTGGAGAATATGGATTATCATAGTCTGGAATTTGTTCTGCAAATACATTTGGAAAAAAAATTAGAAAAATTATAGGTAGAAGCAGCATAATTACAAATTATTATAGTTGAGATTTAATGTTTGAGTATTTTTGAATTAAGATTCTTCATCAGGTAGTGAGACTGCCAAAATATTATCACCACGCAAAAGAACTGTTCCAAGTTTTACAATTTTGTCATCTGAGATATCTTCAGCATCATCTAATGTGAGATTCATATGAATATCAAAATCTTGCAGATTTCCTCTGACAGTTTTGTTGTTTCTTAATCGTAACAAAATAATTTTATTTTTATTATTGTTCATTAAAGTAGAAATTTCGTCTCCCATTTGTATCACATTATAATATTTTATTTATTATCCTCATTTCTTTTTGGAGACTTGCATGTAAAGATCTACCGTTCCACTTCCAATTGGAATATTGCTTCCAACAATAACGTTTTCAGTAATACCTTTGAGTTGTTCAACTTCACCTGCCAGTGCAGCATGTGCGATAGTTGGAACAGTAATTTCAAATGCTGCTCTTGCAAGAACACTGTCTTTGGTTCCAGCAATTCCATGTCTACCGATTTGTTGCATATATCCTCTAGAACACATTAAATCAGATACTAACATGATATACCTATTATCAACTTCTAGACCTTGATCTTCTAAAGTACTGTTTAACTCATTAATCAATGCATTTCTTGATGCCTCAATTCCCAATGTTCCTGCAATTTCAAAGACGTTATTTGTTCTAACATTTTTCTTATCAATTCCTGAGACTTCAAGCACTTTGGCTATGTTTGAACCGGTTGTTTGAATCACCCACTCATCATCTTTTTGAACCAAAGTTACTCGTTCAATATCTGGAACTCCTTTGACAGTGGTATTGAGTACTTTGTTTCTAATTGCGATTACTGTTGGAGCGTCAGATTCTTCAACTAGTTTTAGAGTGATCAAATCGCCAGTAGTTTCAATTTTGAATTTTTTGTTTGATTGTAATGCTGCCTCTACTTCACTAACAGTACAGCCTCTTTCTTTGAGTCTATTTGCACTAAGAATTAATTTGATTTGAGATGTATAATCAGTTTCACTATCAGAAATTAATGCGCTTACTTTGGTTTGCAATACATTTCTTGCAACATCGATGGCTTTTTCTCTGGATTTCTTTGATTCATTATCAAGGTAAATATCCATAGTTGGGGTAACTGGTTTTTTTCTTGCATCAACAAGTTCAATTAATCTTGGAAGACCCAAGGTTACGTTTCTTTCTGCAATTCCTGCAAAGTGGAATGTTCTTAATGTCATCTGAGTACCAGGTTCACCAATTGATTGTGCAGTGATAATTCCTACAGCTTGACCGGGTTCGACTTTGGCTTTGTTGTATAATGATAATCCTTTCTTACAAACAATCTCTGCGCCCTCTTTACTTAATTTAGAATCAAGTAATCCATCAGTTACAAGTTGTTTTAATCTTGGATTGAATGTCTTTGTATATTTCTTGGCTAGCTCTAAAATTTCTTCTTTAGTTGCTTTCTTACCAGAATCAATGATTGTTTGAGATTCAATTAATCTATTAACGTTGAATGCTTCACCATGATCACTTTTTGCTACATCTATTCCGTCTTCACCATAAAGGAATTGAATAATATGACCGTGTGGGTCTCTGACTGTTCCATCATATTCTAATCTAATATGTTCTAAGGCATTGATCAATCTACGTTGCATGTAACCACTTTGTTGTGTTCTAACCGCAGTGTCTACTAGTCCTTCTCTTCCTCCCATTGCATGGAAAAAGAATTCAAGTGCAGACAAGCCTTCTCTGTAATTTGATTTTACAAATCCATGTGCATCAGGATTATTGTCATGTTCTTGATAATGAGGTAATGCACGATTATTGTAACCAGCATGTAGTCTACTTCCACGCCTTGACTGTTGTCCTAATGCGCCTGCCATCTGACCAATGTTAAGTGATGAACCTCTAGCACCTGTTGTAGCCATGATTCTTCCAGCATTACTTTGAGCAAGGGATTGATCTGCTGTCATGCCAGCTTTATCTCTTGCTTTTCCTAATTCATTTACGATATATGCCTCTAATGCTTCTTCGGGTCTCATTCCTCTAGTTAGCTTTAGAGTTCCTTTTTCATATTGAGATGTGAGATCAGCTATGATACCATATGTTTCCTGAATATCATCAAGGATCTGTTGTTTGTCTTTTTCTGGGACTTCAAGATCAGCATAACCATAACTAAAACCATAATGAGTGATGTATTGTTTTACCATGATCAAAATAGAGTTTAAAAAGTTCTTGGCTTTTGTATTTCCGTAATCTTTTGCAATTCTATGTAATACACTTTCTGGTTCTTCAGCACCTATTGATGATTTATCGATTACGCCGCTAATTAACTCACCATTTTTAATTACAACATCTTTTTGAGCACCTTTGGTTCCTTTTGACCATTTTGATGTAATAACATAGTTGAAGTCTTTTGGCAAGAATAATGAGAATAATTGTTTACCAGTGTATGCTGGCCCGTCTTTAGTTTTTGTAGCAGGTTTTGGAAGTTTGTCAGTATATCCACCTAGCATTGCATAATTGTAAAATTCTTGTGGGGTAAGAGTAGTATCATCTTTTGTTAAAAGATATGCGCCTGTAACAAAGTCTCTTAGTGCTCCAATTATCGGACCACCATATCTTGGTGAAATTAATTGATCTTGAACTCTCATCAATAGAATTGCCTCAGCTCTTGCCTCTTCGCTCTGAGGAACGTGAAGATTCATCTCATCACCATCAAAGTCTGCGTTATACGGAGGACATACAGATGGGTGTAATCTGAAAGTCTTTCCTGGAAGTACTCGTACATAATGAGCCATGATGGACATTTGGTGAAGAGATGGCTGTCTGTTGAACATGACAATATCACCATTAGCAAGGTGTCTTTCTACAAGATATCCGATTTCTAATGTTTCAGCGATTGTAGAACGATCTTCAACAAAATCTAGTCTAATTTTTACACCGTCAGGTCTAACAATATAATTTACACCTGGAAATTTATTTGGACCATTAATTACAAGTGTTCTCATTCTTTCAATATTCCATTCAGTAACAATTTCAGGAATGGTTAATTTCATTGCGACCTGTTCAGGAACTCCTACTTCAGACAAGTCCAAGTTAGGATCAGGCGAGATTACAGTTCTGCTAGAAAAATCAACTCTTTTTCCAGATAAGGATCCTCTGAATCTTCCTTCTTTTCCTTTTAGTCTTTGAGTTAATGTTTTGAGTGGACGTCCTGAACGGTGATGAGCTTGTGGAATACCAGAAACTTCATTATCAAAATATGTGGTAGTGTGATACTGTAACAAATCTACTAAATCTTGAACAATTAATGGAGGAGTTCCTGCTTCCTTGCTTTCTTTGAGTCTTTGGTTAACTCTGATGATATCTACCATTTTGTGAGTTAGATCATCTTCGGATCTAATTCCAGTTTCAAGGATAATAGATGGTCTTACAGTTACTGGCGGTACAGGTAAGGCTTGTAGAATAAACCACTCAGGTCTTGCAGTGACAGGATCATATGCCAAAAGATTAAGATCATCATCAATAATTTGAGAGAATCTTTCACGTATTGTGATTGGAAGTAATCTATGTTCACCTATCTCTGTTTTTTCAACAAAGATAGTTGGTTTTGTAAAGATTAGCTCATACTGGGTTTTACCACAATGAGGACATTCTTTTGCTTTTTTTGCTTTTTCAATAATTTGTTCAGGAATACGTTTTTCTGAGATTACAGTGTATGCTGCATGTTTTTCTTTAATTTTTCTAAATTCATCTAAATCTTCTTGCGGTACCTTTAATCTTGCACAAGAACGACAAGTTGATTGTAAAAGCTTGTAGATATTATCAATAAATGCAATATGCAAAACAGGTTCAGCCAGTTCAATATGACCAAAATGTCCTGGACATCTAGCAGCGGTGTTTCCACACGTTAAACATTTTTGCCCGGGTTCAAGTGTACCTAGTCTGCCATCCATAAGACCTCCTTGAACAGGCATTCCATCTTCATCATATGTTTCAGGAGCAGTAATTTCTGCAACCGAGTATTTTCGGATTTCAGTTGGAGACCAAACAGAAAATCTGATTGCATCAATTGATTTTATGGCTTGAATTGACATTATACTTTCTCCTTTATGAGCAATCTTGGAGCCACATTCAAACTTTGCATTTCTTGTAACAAAAGTTTGAAGGCATATGCAACAGATACAGATGAGACTTTAGCTTTGTCACCACAAACTCTGCATACATATTTTCTTTGTTTAACATCATGATACGCAACCAATCCACATCTTTCACAGACAAAAATATCTGATTTATCAGATTCATCAAGTAGTCTATCTTTAAGAATCATTGATGCACCATATGCTATCAAACAATCTCTTTCCATTTCACCAAATCTCAATCCACCGCCTCTTGCTCTACCTTCAGTTGGTTGTTTAGTCAACATCTGAACTTGTCCGCGAGCTCTTGCATGAATCTTGTCTGCAACCATATGATGTAATTTTTGATAGTACACCACTCCAATGAAGACTTCTACTGGAAATGATTTGCCAGTTCTTCCATCATACATTGTTTCTTTACCAGAATATTTGAATCCAGCAGCATCCATTACAGGTTTGACTTCTTCCATTTTTTCTCCAACAAATGCAGAGCCATCAAATTGACTGCCTCTTAATGCTGCAGCTTTACCACAAATTGATTCCATAAACATTCCAACAGTCATTCTTGAAGGAAATGCGTGTGGATTAATCAATACATCTGGAGAAATACCATCTGCGGTATATGGTAAATCTTCTGCCTTTGCTAAAATTCCCAATACACCTTTTTGACCATGTCTTGATGCAAATTTGTCACCAATTTCAGGAATTCTCATATCTCTTACTCTAATCTTGTACATCTTTCCACCTTCATTAGATTGGGTCATTACGACAGTATCAACAACGCCGGTTTCAGATGGTCTTACGCCAATCGAGGTATCTCTTCTGTAGGGGCCTGATGATTCAAATTCTCTGTATTCTTCCATGAATCTTGGAGGACTAGTTTTTCCAATCAAGATATCACCACCATGAACTGGAGATTCAGATGCAACAACTCCGTCCTCTTCTAATAATCGATAAGCTTTTTCTCCTTTGTATCCTCGGATATTATCCTCAGCGTTTGGAATTTCAAAAGTATCACGCATTCCACCTGGATATTGTTTTGCTTCAGCATCATAAATTCTAAAGAAGAAAGTTCTTCCTAAACCTCTATCAACAGATGCTTTACTAAGTACAATTGCGTCTTCAATGTTATAACCATCAAATGGCAATACTGCAACTACACAGTTTTGGCCAGCTGGTCTGTCTTCTAATCCCAATAATTTCATTGCTTTTGTATTAACAATAGGAGTTTGTGGATACAACATCAAATGTTGTCTTACATAGGTACTGGTATTCATCATTGGAGTTGAAAATCCTAAACTTTGTTTTGCCATTGCAGATTCATATGTATTTCTTGGAGACTGATTATGTTCAGGATATGGAATTATAGATGCTCCAGCTCCTAAAATTGCTGGTGGGAATACTTCAAGATGAGTATGTTTCTTTGCATCTTTTTCATCTAATGTAATATAGCAATTTTCTTCTTCATTTGCATCAATCATTTCCAATACTCCCATACGTAACAAATCAGTCCATGAAAGTAATTTCTTGGAAATTTTATCTAGAAGATCCTGTGTAAGTAATGGTTTGTTATCTTTGATTATAATTAATGGACGTAAAACACGTCCTGCATTACAATTAACATAGAGTCTTTTTGTTGAACCTTCAATTTCTGATTTATGAAATGAGATTCCTACATGAGGATGAATCTTTGAATTTCTTCTTAATTCTCTAAGAGATTCTGCTAATTGTGCACCATCTTTGTAATAGCCAATTAATCTACCATCAACGAAAATTCTAGCACCGTCTTTTTTTACATCTTCTTTAGCATCAAAGAAATGAATAGTTCCAAGATCATAGAGTTTTTCAACGATTTCTTCAGATGGAACATTTACTGAAATAATTCCTGAAAGTGCCAGATTCTTCACAAGACCACAGTTAGAGCCTTCAGGAGTTTCACTTGGACATATTCTTCCAAAATGTGTGGCGTGCAAATCTCTTGCCTCAAAGTTTGGCTGAGTTCTACTCAAAGGAGATTGGATTCTTCTAAGATGACTAATGGTAGAGAGATAATTTGTTCTATCAAGTAATTGAGTTACACCAACACGTCCCCTACCCCAATTTCCTGTGGCAATAGCGTTGTTTAATTTATCAGTGATAATTCCAGGTCGAATTGCTGCAGCAACTGCATTGATACCTCTCTTCTGACCAGATCTTTCTAATTGATATTTCATGTCTCTAACCAAATTTCTAAAAGCAGTTCTGAAAAGATCAGCCAGCATTTGTCCTGCAAATTTGATTACTTTGTTTCCATAATGATCCTTATCATCAGGAGAAATCCAACCAAGTTTAAGTTCTAATAATTTACATGCAGCTTCGCCTAGAAATTGAGCCTTTTCTTTTCTATTTTCAGGATGTTTACCCAAATGTGGCAACAATCCCCAATCCAAAAGTGTCTCTGCACGTTTAATTTGGAATTCCTCTAACATTCCAGGTGCAATTCTTTTACTAATGTAAACAATTGCATCTTTTGCTGTAGGTACATCTCCTGCTTTTTCAAATGAACCTTCTAATTCATTTTGAATTTCATCTACAAGTGAAACTGCTGCTGCAATCTCTCTATCAGATTCCAATCCAAGTGCTCTTGTAAGAGTAACAACTGGAATATCAACAGGAGAACCAGGAATTCGTGCTACGATTAAACCGTCATTTTTCATAACAAGTTCTAGTTTTGCTCTGTATCCTACAATTGAAGAATAAACTTTAGCTTTGAAAACAGTATTTCCGCCAACACTCTCTCTATCAACAATTATTTTATTATAGGACAGATCTTCTAATCCAACAATAACTCTTTCAGAACCGTTTATGATAAAGTAACCACCTGGATCATTTGGATCCTCTCCATGTTCAACAAGTTTTTGAGTTGAAAAATTATGTAAAATACAAGCATTTGATTTTGCCATTACTGGCACATCGCCGATATGAACAAATCTAGATTCTAAAATTTTACCATCCTCTACAACACTTGCTTCCATCATAACAGGTGCAGAATAAGAAACATTTCGAAGTCTAGCTTCAGCTGGAGTGATATGAGTAATAGAACCGTCAAGTTCCATCATTCTTGGTTGTTGAAGTTTGACTTTACCTAATTGAATTTTGTAAGGATATTCTGCATTTTCAATTTCAATTTGTCCTACTTCATTGATAATACTTTGAAGTCCTCTTTCTAGAAATTCATCAAATGAGTTAAGATGTTGGCGTGCAATACCCTCACGTTTTAGTATATCTTGAATTACTGGCCAGCGCTTAACTGAAGGATCTGCCATTTAAACTTCCACCACGTATCGATAATAAAGACTCTCACCGGCAGTTGGACTTTTTCTTGTAATTTTTATCATATCTCCGGGTTTAACACCTAGTCCCAATATTGCAGGATCATTTACAAAAATTAGTGGCAATTCAGTAGGTTTACAATTATATTTTTTTAAAACTTCTTCAGCTTCTTGTTTTGTAATGATTTCATGTTTTGGTACATAGATATGATCTGGTACAAGAACTTGATTTTTCTTAGTTGCCATTTACAAAACCTCCACAACGAACATTAAATGTAACAGTAAATAATACACACAAACTGTCAAAAACTCACGCTCAGGTTAATATATATCTAATCTGAAATTCGATAAAAGTCAGTCTTTTTTCTTTTTAGTCAACAATATTTTTCACAACCTTAAATAGGATAAATTCGGGCGTAAAATTGATGAATACTCATCTATCGGTGTTTGCCTTATCTGCAATTATCATTGCAAGTATTGGAATAGCACCAGCATTTGGACAAATAGCGGATTCAATCGTTGTTACTACAGATAAAACATCATATGAAGATGGTGACACAATCTTAGTAACTGGAGAAGTTAGAGAACTTCTTTCAGGATTTCCTGTTAGTCTCAGAGTAATAGCTCCAAATGGCAACTTAGTAACAGTTGCACAAATTGACGTTGGTTCAGACAAAAAATTCAGTACTGAATTAACTGCAGGTGGAGCACTTATGAGAGCTGGAGGAACATATACGATTGCAGTACTCTATGGAACCGAATCTCGTACATCTGAAACCACATTTACCTTTGGCGGTTCAACAGGAGCTGTACCAGGTAAAGAAGGAACTACAATTGCAGTTTCTGGTACTGACTTTATGGTCAATTACAAGATAACTGGTGGTAAGATTGTCAGTATTACTCCGGATGTAGAAGCACACTCCCTGATAATAGCAATCACTGCAAGTCAGGATGGTTCACTTGTCATCACATTACCAAGAGCTTTGATTGATGCAAAGATGGGTGATGAAGACGACACATTCTTTGTTCTAGTAGACGGAGAAGAGGTAGACTTTGAGGAAACAACTACATCCACAGACAGAACACTAACAATACAATTCCCAGCAGGTGCTGAGGAAATCGAGATAATTGGTACTACCGTAGTCCCAGAATTCGGTACAATCGCAGTTATGATTCTAGCAGTAGCAATTATATCAATAATTGCAGTATCTGCAAAATCAAGACTAAGCATTATGCCAAGATACTAAATTCATCTTTTTTCTCTTTTTAAGATCCTAGACAAAGTCTAAGACTAGACAGAATCCTTTTTAAAAATGTATATAAATACCAAGTAACCGTTTTCAAATTAGAATGAGTTTTAAACGTTCAACAACATCAATGGCACTAGCCCTAATGGCATTGTCAATAATTTCAATAACATCAATTCAACAGAATGCTTTTGCTGATACAGGAATGTCAATTTCAGCTACAGCTTCAGAAGGTTCAGATACAATATCAATTAGCGGACACACAAGATCACAAATTACAGATATAACATTTACAGTAATTTCTCCAGGTCTGAATGTAGTCAGTATTGATCAAGTAACACCAGATGCAAATGGTGACTTTGCCACAATAATTAAAATAAATCCAATGTGGAAAGAAAGTGGATTTTATACAATTAAAGCTGAACAAAGTCCACATGGAAGTTCACTGTACAAATCATCACTTCGTGTCGAGGTAGTTAATGGTAGAGCTTCAGAAACAGATGTGAGTGAATCCACTTTAGAAACAGGATTTTTTGAACCAAAACCTACAGTAAGAACAGGTTTGGTAATTAAAGAAGCAAACTCCATAGCTGGATCAAATACAATTGCAATAATTGGAACCACAGATAGTGCAAGTACCATTACAATGAAGGTAATAGCACCAAATGGAAATGTAGTCACGGCAGATCAATTTGCACCAGTTCTAGATGAAAATGGTCATTTTCTTAAAGACATTACAACTGGAGGTCCATTGTGGAACCAAGACGGGCAATATACAATTGTAGCTCAACAAGGCGATGATCCTAGATACAAGTATTCTATTGAAGTTGGAATAAAAGACGGTGTTGTAATTCCAGAATTCGGTACAATCGCAGTTATGATTCTAGCAGTCGCAATTATATCAATAATTGCAGTCTCTGCAAAATCAAGACTAAGCATTATGCCAAGATACTAAATTCACAACTTTTTTCATTTTTTAAGATTCTTCCTAATCAACAGAGTAGATTCACCACAATCACATCAGCCACATGGCATCAGACAGTGATACCACAGCAGATAGATTCTTTTTTGAATAAACCCATTGTCTATCTATGATGTATCAGAATACTACAAAAATGAGATCAACCAACGCCCGAAAGTAAACAGTATCAAGAATTTAGATCGAACTTCGTAGTTCACATAGAATCTTTTTTAAATATACATAAATAGAGACAATTCAATTCGCAAATAAGATGAACAACCGTACGTCGTTCGCGCTATTAGCCGTTTTGACTGCAGTCGGTACTTTAACCATGTCATCAGCATACGCTGAAGCATTTGTAGGGGATGCAGATGCTGGAAGAAAGGCAGCAAATCAAATGCTGCTTATGGATATTCCAATATCTGTTGGAACAGATAAAACAACCTATGATCACAATGACAAAATTATAGTACACGGTAAAGTAGCAAATGTTTCTGGATTTCCAGTAACACTTACTGTTGTGAGTCCATTGAATTCTGTTGTTACAATTGCTCAGATAGAAGTTGATAATAACGGTAATTTTGAAACGACTCTCAGCACAGAAGGTGGATTGTGGAAACACGATGGTACATACACCATTAAGGTCAACTATGGAACTTCCCAAAAAAGTAACAAAGTATTGGTTGAATTAACTGGTGAAGCTTCAGCTAGCTCAGACAAGTGTAGTTCTTCAGAGATATATCTAAAGGGCGACTATTGTGTACCATACAGTATTTCAGGTGGAATGGTAACTGGTGCAAGCATCAATAATAACGATAAATCAATTATCGTTAAAATCAGCGCAGATGAAGATGGAACACTGACATTAAGCCCAGACGAATCAATCCTCAAAGGTATCTTCATGGTACTTGTTGATGGACAAGAATGGGATGATGTAGAAATTAGTGGTAATGAAGTCACAATAATGTTCCCAGCAGGTGCTGAAAAAATTGAAGTGATAGGTACCTTTGTAATTCCAGAATTCGGTACAATTGCAGTTATGATTCTAGCAGTAGCAATTATATCAATAATTGCAGTATCTGCAAAATCAAGACTAAGCATTATGCCAAGATACTAAATTCACAACTTTTTTCATTTTTTCATTTTAAGATAGTAAAAGAAATATAGAATCATG
>DASSYQ010000018.1:0-2368 GCA_035703205.1 Nitrosarchaeum sp. | reverse complement strand
GCAATGAAAGAGCCAAGCAAATTTACCAAAATGGGAATAAGACCTCCAAAAGGAGCATTAATTTACGGACCTCCGGGTTGTGGCAAGACACTTGTAGCAAGAGCTCTTGCTACGGAGACTGGGGCCAACATGATTTTGGTTAAGGGTCCAGAGATACTCTCAAAATGGGTTGGTGAGTCAGAAAAAGCAGTCAGAGAGATTTTCAGAAAGGCAAAG
Organism: Nitrosarchaeum sp.; assembly: GCA_035703205.1. Classification (GTDB taxonomy): domain Archaea; phylum Thermoproteota; class Nitrososphaeria; order Nitrososphaerales; family Nitrosopumilaceae; genus Nitrosarchaeum. The sequence continues at coordinate 2,152 of DASSYQ010000018.1, read as the reverse complement.
ACATCGTCACCATGTGTTGTGATTTTTGATGAGCTTGATTCTCTTGCTCGCTACAAATCAGGAGAAGGCGGAGTGGGTGAGACGGTCCTAAGTCAGATACTAACAGAGATTGAAGAAGGAACATCGTCACGAGTAGTGGTAATAGGAATTACAAATAGACCGGACGTATTGGATAACTCATTACTCAGGACTGGAAGATTGGATTTGGTGTTGTATGTTCCGCCACCTGATGATAAAGGTAGATTGGAGATAATCAAGATACTAACAAAGAAGATGCCACTTGCAGGAGATGTCAAACTAGCAGAGATTGCAGTTGCTACTCAAAATTACACAGGTGCAGATTTGGCTGCACTTTGCAGAGAGGCTGCAGTTCAAGCAATGAGAAACAATTCTGCAAAGATTTCTAGCTCAGACTTTGCAAATGGCATGAAGCAAGTAAGACCGTCAATAACAAAAGAGGTGGATCAATGGTATAATACAGTAAGAGAAAGTATATCTAATGTGGTACCCAAGTCAGGAGATAAATCATTTTACGGATAAACATGGCAATACCACTAAAAAACATAATGCATGAAAAGATCAAGGAAGCAAACGCCCTTACAGATTTGGAGCTTCAAAAAGCTATGACAAAAGACGGAATGATCATTCCAGAAGATAAATTCAACAAACTATTACTGGATCTAGAAATTTTGGGATTGATCAAAGTTGCATGGATTACAAAAGATACACGCAGAATAGAGATAGTCACAATAAAAGAAGAGATAGACATAGTCGATGAGCAAAATCAGGAAATGATGGAAAAAGACTATGAAGCTAGCTTTCCAGGTTTTGAAAAATAATTAAGTTCCTAAAATAAAGGGAAGTGAAATGCAGCGTCTAATGCGACTGCAACAAAAATTATTGTAAGATAAGGAGCAGTTACTTTGTATGCTTTCCATGCAAATTCAGATGTTGGATTCTTTGTTAGCTTGTAATGATATGATAGCATCAGTCCGCCTGAAACTGCTGCAATTACAGTATATACAATTCCCATACCAAATGCAGTAAGTATCAAAGAGTATGGAAGTAAAATCAGAGTGTTTCCAAGAATGTATTTTGACGTTCTTTGCATTCCGATTACAACTGGGAGCATCGGAATTTTGGCTTGTGCATATTCATCTTTTATTTTCATTGCAAGACACCAAAAGTGAGATGGGGTCCACACAAATACCAAAAATCCTACCAAGAATCCCAACATGTCCATGCTGCCAGTTGCAGCTGACCAACCTGCCCAAGCTGCGGCACTACCAGCAATACCACCAATGACAATGTTTGATGTGTTTAATCGTTTAAGCCATACTGTGTATATGATAACATAAGAAAATATTCCTAGTGCAATAAAAAATGCAGATACAGCATTTAGTGTAAAATATCCATAGATTACAGAAATGCAACTTACAACCAACCCGTAAATCAAAACATGTGATGCTGCCATTCTACCGGATGGAATTGGTCTGGTGCTGGTTCTAGTCATTTTAGGATCAATGTCTTTGTCATAATAGTGGTTAAGAGCACTTGAACCGGCAGAAGCCAATGCTCCGGCAATTATGATATGCAAGTATGCCCAATAGTTCAATTCAGGGGCATTTGGGACAAGCTTACTTGCGGCATACATTGATGTCACAGCGGTAATTACAAGTAAAACTACAATTCGTGGTTTTGAAATCTCCATTATTTCCTTAAAGCTCAATCTCACTCTACACGAATCAGAAGCCATTTAATTTATTCGACTTTGATGATCTGTGTTATTTCAAAAGAATTAAGTATCTCACCCCTGAGAGCTAGCTTGAATGAGTAATTGGGACCTCATGATGCCAGGCATGGGATTAACAGCTATAGGTTTGGCTGGTGTAACGATATCTTATGCAGGAGTAGCTCACACATTTGTAGATGGAATGCATGCACTGACAGGCTTGACCATGTTTATCGGATTGATCTTCTTATCAGCAGGTATCTTAGATGGAGGGGTCTCAACTAGTAACAGAGCCAAAGCAACCACTCTGGTTGTCATATCAATTGCATTAGGATTTGGAACATTTGCATTAACAATGAACTCATCAAATTACACAATTACATTAATCGGACTTTTGATGGCAATCGCGTTTCCGTCAAT
>DASSYQ010000122.1:0-10548 GCA_035703205.1 Nitrosarchaeum sp. | reverse complement strand
TTTTGTAAGTCTGCCTTTTTCCTCACCGTCTTTAATCATCCAGTAAGCAGCTCTATCTTTTACAGAACCAAATGGATTGTGACCTTCAAGTTTTGCAAAATATGTAACCTTAGGGTTAGATAAAGAATCTAATTTTACAAGAGGCGTATTGCCTACGCGGTTTAAAATATCAGAACTAGTAACAGATGCCATAATTTTGTTTTATTTCACCTTTTTAATTTTAAAAGTGATTGTGTTACCATCTTTTTTCATATCCAATAATGTATGACCATTTCGTGTAACCCATCTTGAGATATCGTCCTCAGCTGCAGGATCATCTGCTGAGACAGTCAATACTTGTCCTACCTGCATTTTTTCAATCTCAATTTTAGTTCGAAATACAGGTTCTGGGCAAAACAATCCAGTTGCATCTAATTTTTTTTCATTTGATTCAGACATAGTATCTAATTCATGATGCTCGTTTTGTCATATTAAAATCTATTTTAATAAGACAAAATACTACTTAATGAAATTAGCTTGGATTAACTTTTAGGCCAGTTTTATTATTTTATTAGACATTTATTGGTTTTAACTAGACTTTCACACATATTTAGAAAAGGATATCAACAGAAATGATTTGAAATTTGTGTAATGGTATTTGAAGCAATATTGTATCTTGCAATATTGATAGTTGCAGCTAAATTATTAGGGGAATTAATGCATAGAATTAAGCAACCTACGATCATAGGAAACGTACTTGCAGGGATAATAGTAGGTCCAGCTCTTCTTGTTATTGTTCAGCCAATTGATGAAATAGAACTTTTTACTTCGATAGGAGTATTTTTCTTATTCTTTCTAATTGGTCTTGAAGAAATTGATTTGGCAGGATTAGTTCGCGTAATGAAAGGTAGAATATTTGCAGGTTCAGCGGCAGCATTTTTGATACCATTTTTGGTTGCAGGTTTTTTTGGTTTGTTGTTAGATATGGATTTTGTAAAATCATTTGCGATTGCAAGTGTGATTGCAGCATCTAGTCTTGGAGTTACTGCAAAAGTACTAAGCGATCTGGGGAAATTGAAATCAACAATAGGTCTCGAGATTTTTACAGTTACAGCTATTGTAGAATTTATTGCAATTATTATTACAAGCGTGCTGATTCAAGTCAATACAAGTGAAACACCTGAATTTTCAGAATTTATGTGGCTATTTGTAAAAATGATTGCATTTTTTGCGGTAGCTGGTCTTCTTTCAGTTTTTGTGTTCCCAAGATTTTTCCGCGTAATAAAAAAACATCTCTACGCTGAGCAAATCTATTTTGGAATAGTAATTGGAGTGATTTTACTGGTAGCATATTTTGCTGAGATAAGTGGTATTCATGGTGCAATAGGTGCACTTCTTTTAGGAATAGCCATATCCAGAATGACTAAAGAGGAATATTCTGAAATTTCAAAAAACATTAATGTTATTGGACATGGGATTTTTATTCCAATATTTTTTGCAGGAATAGGTCTTCATTTTAGTATGGCTTTTCTTAATTTAGAACTGTGGATTATAGTTAGTTTTCTAGGAATAATGATAGGAATCAAGTTTATCAGTTCATACATTGCGGTTAGAATTGCAAAAATGCGTCCTGCAACAACTGTCGCATATGGGATTATGGCAAAAGGAGCAGTAGATTTGGCCTTGATGCTTTCTTTGTTACAAGTAAAAATTTTGGATGAAGAGTTATTTTCGCTTCTAGTACTTGGAACTCTTATCATCATGGTAATATCTAGTGTTGAGCTACAAAGAAAGTTAAAGAAAATAATTCATGTCAAAGTAGGCACTGTGGAGTTAGGGTTAGTTCCTGTTTATTTTAGAAGAGTAGTATCAGACGTATCAGCAATTGCAGTAATTGTTACTAATTACCCAAAGACTACACACAATTTGACAATCAAAGAATTTCTTGAAAAAAATGAACTTGGTAAAAAATCATTTCTAGTGATGGATGGACAAAATAAACTGGTAGGATTGGTTTCAAAACGAGAAATTAAAAAAGCAATTAAAAAAAAATATGATAGCACAACAATTGCAGATGTGATGTATAGAAAATTCCAGACAGTTTTACCAACAGATTATCTTTATACAGTAATTCAAAAGATGAATTCGCATCATTTTGATATTATTCCAGTTATTGATCCTAAAGATGGAAATGTAATTGGAATAGTAACAAATCAAAGTATATTGAACATATTGACAGAAACTAAGATATCATAAGACTTCACAAAATCACATTTTGTTTGTTATGCATCCGCATACATTGAAACTTCCCACGCGGTTGGAGTCTGTGCAAATGTGTGGAATTCTTTGTATTTTAATTCGACATATATATCAAGAAAATCTTTTGTGAATACACTTTCTAGAAAACTCATATCACTTTGAAATGCATCTAATGCTTCTTTTAAGGATGAAGGTAATGAGCCTATGTGTAATTCCCTTTTCTTTTCATTACTAATTTTATATACATTTTCTTCTACATGATCTCCCGGATCTTTTTTGTTTTTAATTCCATCCAATCCTGCAAGTAAGAGTGCTGCTTCTAGTAAGTAAATATTTGCAGTAGGATCTGGCACACGGTATTCTATTCGTTTACTTTTTTCTTTACTTCTAAGATACATTGGGACACGTATTGCTGCAGAACGATTACCAATTCCCCAACACACGTTTATCGGTGCTTCAAAATTCGGAACTAATCTCTTGTATGAATTTGTAGTAGGATTAGTTATTGCACATAGTGCTGAAGCATGATCTAAAAGTCCTCCGATATAATATCGTCCTTCTTGAGATAGCTGTGCAACATTATCATTCGGATCAAACATTCTGTTTGTATCATTATCCCATAAACTCTGATGAGTGTGCATTGCAGATGCATTATCACCAAAAATTGGTTTGGGCATAAAAGTTGCAACTTTATTTCTTTTTTTTGCTTTTACTTTTACCACATTTTTTATTGTGACTACAGCATCTGCAATCTCAGTCATTTCACCATATCTGAAATTAATTTCACTCTGTCCAGATGTTGCAACCTCATGGTGTTCAGCTTCAACTTCGATGCCAAAATAACGATATAAATCATCACAAACATCTTTTCTGAAACTATCTAGAGTATCTTTTGGTTGTGATGGATAATAGCCCTCCTTAAGATCTATCGCAGTACTAATATTTCCTTTTGCCCATGGTGATTCTTTTGATTCTATAGAGTATCCAGAACCGCCATATGAGTGAGTTGCACCATATGGTGAAGGGTAAATATTAATTGCATCAAAAACAAAAAATTCAATCTCTGGTCCCCACATGGAATGTGTGAAACCAAATTCGCCCAATGTTCTTTTTGCTTTTGATGTGATTCCACGAGAATCTCTGTTAAAGAGAGTTTCTTCTAATGTGTTTCCCTCAAATATATTGCAGAATATTCGTGCATTTTTTCTATTAGTAGAATCATAATCAGGAGGCAAGATACGAAAAGTTGAAGGATCAGGTTTCATTATCATGTCAGATTTATTTACAGATTTGAAACCTAAAATTGAGCTTGCATCAAGTTTTTCTAGCCCATTTTCAAAATCATTTTCAGATAAAGCATAACTTGGCATCCCCATACAATGTAGTTCACCAAAAATATCTACAAACCAAAAATCAATAAAAGAAACATTCTCTTTCTGAATTATTTCTAAGATTGATTTTGAATTCATTATTCCAATATTATTACAAATTTTATCTTACAAATATGATCCTGTGATAATGTTTGAGCTATTTTGTTAATTCGTATTTTTTAGGATTCAGGATAATCTTCATTCTTTAATATTTTCATTTTTTCCTTTAGTTCCTCTTCAAAGAAAAAAGTGTTACCGGTTACGGGTTTAAGATCGTCAAGCCAAATGGCTTTTTCATCATATTTTGCTAGAAATGGAATTTGTACCCAATCTGGATTTCTTCCTTGCAAAAATCGCAACACCATAACTTTTTGATCATTAAGTTCAGTGACACCAAGAATCTGAACTTTTCCTGGTGTTGCAGACATACTTGGACCTCTTACAGTTCTAGCAAGACCAGTTACTTTTTTGTAAGCATCTCGAAAAATTATCTGTGCATCAATTAATGGCATACCAAAGTAATGCTGAGCTCCTGTATCACGTACAACAAACATGTAGTATGGAATACAACCCAGTTGAACTTGGGTTTTCCACATTTCAGCCCACATATCAGAGTCATCGTTGATGTGACGGAGTACTGGTGATTGTGTTCGGATTTGTGCACCTGTTGCGCGTATCTTTTTTATTGCTTCTTTTACTGCATCGGTCTTAAGTTCAACTAGATGATTAAAATGTGCCATGATAGATAGATGAATCCCTTTATCAACGATTCTCTTAAAGATGTCAAGCATTTCATTTGCATCGTCATCGGCAAGGAATTTGTAAGGCCAGTAAGATAGAGCTTTGGTACCTATACGAATTATCCTAAGATTTGGAAGATTAGCGTCAAGTAATGAATTAATATATGTAGAAAAAATTTTTGCCTTCATGATCATTGGATCACCTCCAGTAAACAAAACATCTGAGATTTCAGGGTGTTCTCTAAGATACTGCACTAATTGGTCTCCTTCTCGCATTGCAAACTTGAGTTCATCCATTCCAACAAATTGTGGCCATCTAAAACAAAAGCTACAATACGCATGACATGTCTGACTCTGACTAGGAAAGAAAAGGCATGTTTCCTGATATTTATGTTGCATTCCATAAAGTTTTGTTCCATCTTTTAGTGTCGGAACGTTTAGTTCCATCTGTCCTGCAGGATGAGGATTCAATTGAAGTCTAATTTCGTTTGCAGTGTTTTGAATTTCTTTTTTATCTCCTTTTCTAAGGGCATGTTCCATTTTTGCATAATGTTCAGAGATCAACATTCCTTTCTGTGGAAAAGTTAAGACAAACATCGGATCATTTGGGATATCATTCCAATTGATTAATTGATCTACAACATAATTATTTGTCTTAAATGGAAGAACATTTCCAACTACTTCCATTTCAAACTGTTTTTCTTCACCAAGTTTTTTAATTTGAGGTAATTCTCGGAAATTTGCCAGAGTGTAACTTTTAAGACGTTGTGGTTCGTTGATGTTCCACTCAGAATTTTGTTTTTGCACACATATTGTAGGTTTTCATCATTGTTAAATGTTCAGTGAGTCAAAATTCCACATTTCTCTAAAAATCAATTGAAAGGATTTATAAAAAATGAAAAGAACAATAAAAATTCCATGAAAAGATTATGTTTTGAAGGATATGTGAATAAGTAAATGGCAGAAGAGGCATTAACTGTAGGAGAGCATGCAGTATCAACAGGACAAATAGGGACTCTGATAGAATTATTATCATCTTCATTTTCACTTCAGGTAGCATTTGTCATTTTGATAATTGGATTAGTAATATTAGGTACAATTTATACAAAATTTAGACAATGGACTAGAACAAAAAAATTCAGCTATAGCAAACCAATATTTGCAGAGATAGTTCGAAGAGCTGTTTTGCCTATACTAGCGTTGGCATTGATCTCTTCAATCAATATTTACATTCAAACTTTTGAGTTATTTGATGATCCAAATGAAATAATAAAAGAACAATTAAGTCTCGAACTTACACCTGAAGAAACATTTGCAAAACTCCTTAATTCAATGAATATTCTTGTAATTGTATTTACAGCGGGGCACATCATAACAATACTACTTGGGAAAGCAGAAAAAATCAAGCTTGAGAAAGAAGATTTCAAAGCGTGGAGAGATTTAAACGGATTTAAAGATGATGATGAGGATCTGTTTCATAGATGCTATCAATGGATTCCTCCCAAACATTCACCTGAAGAAATAAGCAAAGAAGAATTCCAAGAATTTTTAAAAACAAAAGAGGGCAGAGACCATCTTGAAAAATTTATCACTTCAAGTGGGTCAAGAATTGGCAGTTATGAAAAACTCATAAAAGATCCTTTTTTAGAATGGAAAAAATCAGAACAAAAAAAATATGAAAAATATTACAGTGATTGTATAACAGGAAATAATGAATTAGGAAGATCATTACTACCAGGTAGGACACCAGATGAAATTTATGAAATCGATGTATGGAAAGAAGAAAAGAGGAGCATCAACTATGAACCAATTATACCTGGCTCAAAGCCTCCAGGATATGCAGAAAAGAAAAGAGAGGGGCTTCCAAAACCGTTTAGAGATTTTATACCACTTGTAGTTGTTCTAGGTGCATTTTTAGGCATAGTGGCTTGGTGGGGAATTGATCTTTTTGTACTTGCTACAGCTAGTGGTGGCATTGCCATTGGAGTTGGCTTTGCATTAAAAGAAACTTTTGAGAATTATTTTGCCTATCTCATGATAAGAAAAGATAAGATCTTTGCAGAAGGAGATAGAATTGGGCTGACAAGTGGATACAAAGGTCTAGTCTACAAGATTACCTCACGTGTTACGTATGTAAGACATCCATTGAATGAATCAATTGCCATTGTACCTACCAGACAACTTGTAACAAGTGAGATCATAAATTATACCAAAGAATTTGCTCTTGTTCCTGCAATTGTTGAGATAGGAGTTTCTTATCTGAATGATCCAAAACAAGTAGCAGCCGCTTTGATAAAAGTAGGTAAGCGCGCATTACAAGAAGTCAAAGATTCTAAAGGAAAACATTTGGCAGTCCAATCCAGATGTCCCAATGTTAATGAAAACAAACCTAGTTGCGGATGTGACAAACAGATCATTTTGGATTTGGAACAACCAACTGTAAGATTCAATAAATTTAATGATTCTTCCCTTGACTTTGCATTATGGGTATATGTTAAAGATTACGGATCACAATTTAAAATGGAATCAGATATGAGAATGATGATTTACGAAGAATTTAAGAAATATGATATCAGAATTCCTTGGCCAATCAGAACAATTTATCAAGGAGATGAAAAAAAAGAGGCAGAAGAGATTAGTAAACTTAATGCTGAGCGTAAAAAACTCGTTGAAAAATACGGTATTGGAGATTTGTTAAAGGGAGATGGTGCAGAATCATAGATACCAAAAGTAAATGGATATTAATTTCAGAATCAAGTTTTTAATCAATGCCACAAAATAGTAGCTCACAATAAATCGAGACAATATTATATTTTTATACAAAGTTCATATTGGATGCTCTGAATCGGATAGTTTGTTCTTTTTTTCTTTTTTTCCAAAAAACTTGAGTTTAATTAAATACAAAATACTAAGAATAATTTCGATCGTAATTGCCACTATAAGAAATGAAGCTATCTGAATTATGAAATTGGGTATTTCCATTAAACGTGGGGCAATTTCATCAAGTGAAAAAAACGTGGGACTAAGTAGGAATATGCCCAATAATACAAGGGGGAGTAATTTTGCAAGATCTCGTGCAAGATCTTCATTGTAATAAGCAGCAATTCTTACAGATATGACTAGGGAGCTAGAAACGAGAAAGACAGTCTGCACAGACATTTCTTGTGCAAGAAAGAACATGAATATGGAATATACCAAAAACCATACAAATATCACGATTGGAAAAATAAACATGTTGGTAGCTATGTATGCAATGATTCTAGGAGATGCGGAAACTTTTTCGCCACTTGATTTGAATTTTCCACTTCTTAGACGTTGTTCTATATTTAATGAGAACATATCCTTTTTTGCAATAAATCTATAAAAATGAAAAATAAAAACACCATAAACTACTATTCCAATTGAAAATCCAATAATATCATAAATTGAAGTTTCCAAAGTGATGCTTTTCACAAGGTCATTCAAATAATTAACAGTGGAATCTGTAGACATGTTTGAAAAATCAAATGATGCATGAGCTGATGTGGGAGATAGAGAAAACAATAAGAGAAACGCCAATAAAATTGGAAATATAAACAATCTTAATTAAAAAAGATAATTTGCATTAATTTAAGACTTTATAATGTGTAAAAGAATTTAATTATTTGTGTTATTTGTTCTATTTTGAATTATAAAGCCATTTTAAACATGGTACCAAGATTCCTATCCCTCATAAATTCAGGATCATAATTTTGAAAATTGATTTTTTGAGAAATTCTTTTCATAAGAAATACAGCTATTTTGTAAAATAAAGACCAGACGTGACTGTTTTGGTTTACATCGTATACTTTTAGTAAAAAAGTCAAAAGCCACTTTGCGTTAGGATAGTGTTCTGAGATGTAATCAATCAGGTATTCTTTAGAATTATGAATTTTGTATTTTAGATGATCAAGTGTTTCATTTTGTAACGCATAACCTGTTTGCAAAATTTTGATTTGTCCGTGTTTCATTGACTGTAATATACTATCAAGATTATTTTCAGACTCTATCAGGTTAACACAGCGCCCTAATGTAGATAGAACATGAGAGTCACTACCAGCAACTTGTGTCATTTTGTTGTCTAATGCAAATTGGGTGGCTCGTGCATTTGAAAGAATATCCACATTATTGCTGTTAAACACCTCAACCATATCACATTTTTTGGCACTGTCACGAAGTGCGTCAAGCAAACTAAACGGATGAGGGGCAGATGAAACCCCACCTTGATTTCTAACTTTGTCTATTATCTCTTCCAAAGTAAGTCCAGGGTGAATTTCATCATGAATTCCATATGCTAAAACATGTGCACCTGTATTGGTAGTAATTTCCTCTGCAGGATAGACTTCAATATTTTGAAATTTGGAGTGATCATTTTTGTATTGCAATAACTGACGATATCCATCCAAAGTGTTATGGTTAGTAACAAAAATTGCATCTAATCCTAAATTATAAGAGCGTTCCAATTGATCTCTGATTGAGACATTACAATCGTACGGTGCTTCCTTATCACCGACATGAAAATTTGAAAACGAATTATGACAGTGTAATTCAGTTTTAATAATCAATTTCAAGTAAAATTTTCTTCTTTGGATTATAATTCTATTGTAAAGTACTAGTTAACGAAACAGATCTTCATCTTGAGGACGAATAATATTGTTAATAGTAGAAGGTTCATTTTTGAAATTATAACCACGTATAATTACGATGGGGCAATTTGTTGTTTTTTTCATGACTAGTTCTGCAGCTGAACAAATCTCATCAGCAATAGCAATTGCAGTCACACGTAATGTTTTTCCAAAAGAATCTTTTGTTCCGGCATAATCAAGTATTGGATTCATGCCAGAAATTCCTATAGCACAGTTGGTTTGTCCCATTCTGAATGGACGTCCAAACGTATCAGAGATGACAACAGATACGATTTTGTTGGTCTTTTTCAGAATGTCATTACGAATGTTTTCTGCTGAGATATCAGAATTTAGAGGAAGTAGTGTTGCAAACCCATCTTGGACATTACTTTCATCAATACCAGCATTTGCACAGATGAATCCATTGTTTGTCTCAACAATTAAGATGCCATGGTCCATTCGTATAATTTGTTTTGATTCATTTAGAATCAATTCTACGATGTGGGGATTTTTTTCATATTGTGAACTAATACCTTCTGCCAACAAAGAAGGAACTACAGAAGATAGTTTAACTGTGCGCCCTTCATGTTTTGAGATGATTTTTTGGGCAATAACTAAAACGTCGCCATTATGAATTTCTTCAGAGTTAATTATTAATTGAGATATATCGTCACTAGGTTCTATTTCTTTTTCTATACGTATTGGAATTATTTGCAATTACAATAGTTGTAAAAACACAGTAAGATATTGTTTATGCAGGTGTTGTAGTTTCCAGCTTCAGGTGGTAGTGTTTATTTATAATATCAAGTATTTTTGAAAGATCTTTTTCTTCTAAGGTGGTAGTAGCCAAATCTTTTACCACATCTTGAGCTCTATAAGCAATACCAAGACCAGAAACATCAAATAGCTTTACATCGTTTGCACCGTCTACAACGCAAATGATGTTTTCTTTCTTTTCATTCCATTCTGCAATTTTAATTTTAGCTGATTTTGATTTGTCAGAGTCAACATGTAATTTTACACCGTCTAGTTTTCCATTTTTAAAGATTAATTCATTTGAAAAGATATAATCCAAATCAAGTTCTTTTTGTAATCGGTCAGTCATAATAGTGAATCCGCCTGAGATTGCCATCAATTTCCAACCTGCAGCTTTTAAAACTCTGCATGCCTCTTTTGCACCAGTCATAATAGGCAATGAATCTGCAATTTCTTTGCATGTGTCATAATCAAGACCTTTTAATGCCTCAACTCTAGTTCTAAGACCTTCTTCCCAATTAATGACTCCCTGAATACCCTTTTTTGTGATTTCCCAGATTTCATCTTCTTTATTGAGTTTTTCTGCAAGAATCGGCAGGTATTCTGCATCATATAGAACCCCTTCAACATCAAAAATTGCTAGCAATTGATTTCTGATTTGCAAAAAATTACTAATTATATTAAAGTTTAAACTCAATTTAGATCTAAAAACGCTAGTAATAAATCGAAGATAATAATTTGACAGGATATGGAAGAATTAGAACACAAATACGAAGTAGTCATAGAAGAAACAGAAGCAAA
>DASSYQ010000079.1:0-14135 GCA_035703205.1 Nitrosarchaeum sp. | reverse complement strand
TTTGGACCAATTATTAACACAAATAGATCTGCTTGATATGCTTTGTTTAGAATCTGAATAGAGTTATTCCAATCTAAATAAGATGCTTCTTTTACCATTTGATGTTTTTGATTCTTCAAGTTTACAAATAAAGCTTAGTTTTGATATTGAGATAATTTGGCATTAGATTCATCAAGAATCTGATGTAATTTTTTACTCCAATCCTCAAATCCTTCTGGGGAATCAGGATAATTGTAATAGTGTTTTGTCAAAAGTCTATTTTGTTGTGTAGTAAAACGTAAACCATCAGCTAGTTTTTTGTTAAGAGCTCCTCTGATCATCATTCCTAATTTTGTAACATTTGAAAAGTCTGGGTGTTCTCCTTTTGAAATGGCCTCTACGTCCATATTTCCCAAAAAGTGTTTCATTCCATAACTAATCTGTTCATTAGTGAGAGTTTGAATCAGTCTTCTGAATATTTCCAATCCTGCTGTTTTGTAACCATATTCATTTATGAATTCTTTATTGTATTTCCATAATCCCTTCTCAGTAACATCTCCTGATTGAATTGCTTCTACTACACATTTTCCAACAATAGTTCCAGCAACTAGTGCAGGACCAATACCTCCGGCATCAAGTGGTTTTGGCATCCACGCAGAATCACCAACTAGAACAAATCCGTTTGCAACCATGCAATCGTTCTGTCTTCTTACTGAAACCTGAAAATTACCTGTTGCGTTATTTTTGTCTTGAGGATCTTCTGAAAGTCTTGGATTTTTTATTGCTCTATTTCTTTCAAGATATTGATTAATCAGCATGGATACATTATCGTTTTTTCCTAATCTCTGATTTCGTTTTTCAAGTAGTGTTTTTTCAACACCTAGACCAATGTTTACTTTGTTTTTTCCTTTTGGAAATACCCATCCATATCCTCCTGGCGCAATATCTTGATCAAGATGAATTATGCAATAATCTGGATTGAATTCAGTTAGATCTTCTTCGCCATGATCAAAATACATAATGTGTCTTCCTGTTGATTCTACATCTTTACGATCTACTTTTCTTTCCATTTTTGTTGTGTTGGAAATCTGATTTCGAAGCATGGATGTCATTCCAGTTGCATCGATTACAACTTTGGCTGTTTTTTTGTAAGGTGTTTTTGTTTTATAGTCTATTCCTTGGACCCCTACCACTTGATTTCCATCATACAATAATCCAGTTAAATTAATTTCAAAATCAAAATCTACTCCCATTGCCAATGTTCTTTCGTTTTGACGTTGTGGTAGAACTTGTCTGTTAAGCATATACCCAGCACCATCAAATGGAATTGATGTTTCTCTATCTGGAGAAAATGCCATTACTCCTTTTACCTTGTGTTCAATTTCTGGTGCACTCCAATTCACTTTGATTCTGTTTGTCATGTAATCTACTGCTTCTTTACTTACTGCATCTCCACAAATCCAACCTGCAACACTTTTCATTCCAGGTAAATTTGATGGGTTTCTGTCAATTACAAGAATCTTTAATCCTTGATTAGAATAATGTGAAACTGATTGAGCAGCAATAGTTCCTGCTAATCCGCCTCCAGCTACTATGACATCATAATCTGCCAACGAAAGAACGCGCCGTTTATCCGTATTTAAAATAATACCATGGTTACAGATTGGGAAAAAATTACACTGATGATCGATTCAAAAATGGGGTCGGTTCGTCGCGGCGTCTTCAAAGCTTTCGCTCAGACTGGAGCGGCTATTATCTCCTCATTCCCAAATTAAATTACTTCTTCATTCCTATTTAATCTAGTTGGCAATTTGGAATATTTTGCTGAATATTTTGACTGTATCTTTTTTGTTGTAAATTGGGGTATGGATTTTTACCTTTATTGCATCTTTTTCCTTAAACATTAGATTTCCTTTGATGAATTCTTGTTTGTCAAATCTGATGTGGAATCTTGAATCTACAGTTCTTTCTTCTATTTCTCCAATCAATTCCTTTATCTGATCATCTGATAATACATCTACTAATTTTTCAACAAACTTCTGAGCCTGATTTTTTTCAATTTTGGCATTTAGTGTTATTATTGGATTCTCAAAATGACCAGTTGTATGATTAACTGAGAAATTTTCTTCTTTTAACTCAAACATATCTTCAAAAGATTTGAAGAATTTTGAAATATCTTCTGTAGCATGTATAATTACATCAATTGTAACTTCTAATTTGTTAACCATTATTAGAATACGATTGTTGTCTAGGCTTCAAGTAACGCTATTTCTTTTTCTGCAGTTCTGATAAGCTTGACTTTTTCAAGACCCACATGTCTTACTCTGATAACTTTCTTAAATGCAGCCATTATGTCTGAATTAATCTTGCTATAACATGTGGCCTGAACAAACTGATCGATTGTCATCTGTGGCACTGTATTGTTAATTACATCTCTTGCAATCAATCGTAATGCATGTTTTCTAGATGTGTTAAGTTGTCTGTGTGTGAGAGCAAGTATTTTGATTCTAAATACATAACCGTCTTTAGTCTTGATATCTATGACGAAATTTATTTTTGATGAACCACGTCTAACCAAACTACGCAAAAATTCTTTAGAATATTCATATCTCTTAAAAATTGTAGTAGCCTTATCTCCTTCTACTTTGTTAATCTGGAAGTAAATTTTGTATTGATGTTGTGATGGATCTCCTTTTAGAATATCGTATAGGGTTACTTCTAAAACTCTACCTATTGCACCTTCCTCATCAGTGATTGGTACATATGCAATTGGAACATTGTTAAACGAATCTGGAGCACTAACTGTTACCCATTTCTTTTCTCGCCATTTGTCCTTTACTCGTCCTTTTCTACGTGCCAATTATTAACGACCTTTGAATCCAAAATATAAGGGTATGTGACTAGATTGTGTTTTTGCCCATGTATTTTTGTAAAATTTTTGGAATGACAATGTGTCCATCTTTGGTTTGAAAATTTTCCATTATTGAAACCAAAACACGTGATGTGGCAATCAGTGTACTGTTTAGTGTATGCAAATACTGTGTATCTTCATTTGTCTTTTCTCTAAATCTGATCTTAAGTCTTCTTGCTTGATAATCTAAACAATTTGAACATGAAACAATCTCTCTGTATGCGTTTTGCCCTGCCATCCAAGCTTCTATGTCATATGTTTTTGCAGAAACTTTTCCCATATCTCCTGATGATAGAAGCATTACTTTGTATGGAATTTCTAAATTTTGATAGAACTCTTCGGCAACTGATAACATTCTTTCATGCTCTTTCCAAGACTCCTCTGGACGTGCAAAAACAAACTGTTCAATTTTGTCAAACTGATGTACTCTGAAAATTCCTTTTTGGTCTCTACCATGTGCACCTGCCTCTTTTCTAAAACATGGACTTATACCTGCATATCTTAATGGAAGATCCTTTCCTTCTATTATTTCACCAGAATGCATCGCAGCCATAGCATGCTCTGATGTTCCTATCATGTAGAGATCTTCATTTTCAATTTTGTATATTACTTCTTCAAAGTCATCAGCTATTATTGCTCCTTCCATGGATTGGCGATTGATCATATATGGTGGTTGAACTAAGGAGTAGTTTTTTTCTGCAAGAAAATCCAACGCATAATGAATAAGAGATTGATTTAACCTAACAAGATCATTTTTTAGATAATAAAATCTTGCACCTGCAACTTTGGCGGCCCTTTCCAGATCAACCAAATCCAAATTTTCAGAAATGTCTATGTGATCATTTACTTTAAAATCAAATTCTGGAATTTTACCCCATTTTTTAATTTCTCTGTTGGCTGTTTCGTCTTTTCCAATAGGTACTGATTCATGAATCAAATTTGGAATAGTAAGTGCCAAATTTACATATTTTTTTTCAACTTCTTCTTGTGATGATTCTAATTTTGTAAGTTCTTCTGAAATGTTTTTCATTTCAGCTAAAATTGACGATGCATCATCGCCTGCTTTCTTTTTTTGAGAAATTTCTAATGCTATTTGATTTTTCTTTTTTCTTAACTCATCAGTTTTTAAAATAAACTCTCTTCTTTTTTGATCCGAATCTATCAATTCATCTAAATCAAATTCAACTGATCTTGCTTTGAGCATATCTCTGATAATTTGTGGCTTTTCTTTGATTATTTTTGGATCTAACATTATTCAATCACCTTTAATGCAACCTGAACATGCTCTAAAACTTCGTCAATTGTACCAATCAATTTTTTCATACCTTCCTTACTCTCAAAATTAAAAACAAGTTTGTTATCAATATTTTCAACATAAAGACTCAATCCTTCTGGAAAATCTACATTATCTGGCTCTAGTGCTTTTTTTACAGTTTCTGCCTTTTCTTTTGAAAGATTATTGAGAATTACCTGTACTTGGCATGTTAACGACATTTACTTCTAAATAATCTAGAAACCCATCTAATTTGTCTTTAGTTATTTTTGCACCAGCTGCTGCATTATGGCCACCACCTACACCATCAAATTTCTCAGCACCTTTTCTCATTAATTCGCTTAAGTTAATCTCTGATTTACATCCAAATGATTTTCTTGATGAAAATTTGATTGTATTTTCTTCTCCCCCTGTCCTCAAAATTACAATTTTTCCAGCATTCTTTGGAGAACCCGCAATTAATGATGAAATAGTACCTGTCATCATCTCTGGAACAATTCCTTCGCCGTTTACCATGACACATGTCTTGCTTTCTGAAACTCTCCATCTTTCATTTGTCAAGACATTCATGTATTCTCTGATCATTTTTCTATAGTCTGTAAGTATCGTTTCTCCTTCTCTTAGGATCTTATTTCTATCCCCCATACAAATTGCAATTCCAACTCCTGATCTGCTAATCCTTCCACACGAATTGAGCATAGTCGAAAATTCTCTTCCATCCCGCAAAAAACTTCTTTTATCCTCTCTTGGAAATGTGTAGGTATATCCAATTAATTCAGACATTATCTCAGTTGCATTTTTTCCAGAAGTGAATTTTGTAATGGTTTCTATAACTATTCTTTTTTCTTCATCATTTAGCTCTGCTGGTACTCTCCATCTGCCTCCTTCCTTTAGTTGAATTCCAGAAGAATTCAATAATGAAAGACATGCATCTCTATTCCAAGTCAGACCTTCAATAAATGGCTGAGATGTAAATGCAAGAGCATCTGGCAATGGTCTTGTCTCTCTTCCAACTAGCAGTAAATCTAGATCAATATCTACCAGTCCTTCTTCTTTTGCAGTATTGGCAATTTCGTAATTTTTACCAACAAATGATTTTCTTTCGCCCTGATCTTGTCTGTCCCCCAAAGCTGAAACAACAGCTATTGCAGATAAATCTGAATTTTTGTCATCTAATGCCATTGCTGCAAGATATGCCATTCCCCCTGCACAAATTTCAGTGCCTCCATCAATACCGTATTTCCAAGCATTGATGACTTTTTGATTATCAAATTCTTTTTCTGATATTTGATGATGATCTAGTACAATCCAATTTTCACCTAATGATTCATCTAAATTATTTGCAAAACCGCCTGCAAGATCTGTGATAATATGAAAATCTCTAGAATCTTTTTTTAGGGAATCGATCACCTTTTTGCTAAATTCTTTGGAAGTTCTAACCGTGCATCTTGCACCTGCTCTGATCAATGCTTTTGTAATTATACTACCTGATGTTAATCCATCACAATCAATGTGTGTTGTAACTGAAATTGATTTTTTAGACTTTATGCAATCTGAAATCTTGTCTTTGAAAAACGAAAGAGACTCATCAAGAGTTTTTGTCATCACTCTAATTGAGCAACTACGGATTTATATTTCCAGTTTTTAGGAATGCGATCTATTCTTTTGTAGTAGACTGATAATCTGTGCACTTTGGCCTCAATTAACTCAAGGGATCGAACATTTCTGTTATCTCCCTTGTTTGTCTTTAGGTGTTTTTGGAGCCCTACTGCTTTTCTTACAATATTGTCTAGATCCTCTGGCATTTCTGCTTGAAGATTATTTTCTTGTAATATCTTTCCGACACTTTTCTTAGTTATCGGTTTGATTAGTGGGATTGAGTGTTGATCTCTGAGCTTTAATCCTATTTGACTTGGTGTTAGTCCGTCTTTAGAATACTTTACAACCAATTCTTCTATTTCTTTGGGACTTTGAGTAATCCATGATGGTGCACGAAGTGTAGCTGGTCTAATTGTATGTGATTTTCCGTGTCTATGTGTGTGTAATCGTCCCATGATTTGGCTGATTTTAGAACAAAATTAAACGTTACTTATTCCGGATCTCGTACATGATATTTGCATTTTGGGGTTTAGAATAAAAGTTAAATATGTACACTAGCATCACAACGAACAGGTAAACTGTATGAATAAAACAATACTTCTAGCAGCATCCTTAATCGCTGTATTTACCATCGGTTACTATGCAGAAAATGCAATCGCATTTGCACAATACATGGGTAACGTTGGTTCCAAAGGAGAAACCGGAGAATACACCTTAGAAGAAGCACTAGAGATTCAAAGAAGAAGAATCGAAGCAGCAGAAGCTAATCCAGCATCTGGATCAGGTACACCTTATCTTGATGCAAGTGGTGTAGTTGGAGCATCTGTAATTTCCGCCGCAGTATTTGGTGGAATCGCAGCAGCTTTCTTCATTAGAGGAAGATCTGGTAAATACGCAGCAATGGGACGAGGATAAACAACCTTCTTTTTCTCTTATTTTATTTGATGACCTTTAGTGTATACTGATCTCGTACTTTTTGATAATAAAAGAAATGTATATATCGCACAAATAGAGCCAAAATATACAATGACTCCTATAGTAGGAACTTTCCTAAGCATCCTGTCTTCACTTACAGGACAGTTAGGACCAAACTATGATCCATTATTCTATGATGTAATGATTTACATCTTCGGAACCATGATGTTCTCGATATTCCTTCTTGGAATTATCTCATTCTGGTTACGTGTACACGGATGGGCTTACAAAGACAACCGTGAAAGATGGGTCGATGAATTGGACAGACACTTTGAAAGAGAAGGTATCGGTCTAATTCCAGACAACGGTAAATACTGGTAAATCACTTCCTTTCTTCTTTTCATTATTTTTAAAATTTTGAATAAATCTATTTTTGTTAAAGTCTTATTGTTCTAAAACATTCAAAGTCTGAAACTATACTTGGAATTGAAGTCTATGCCTAGTTTTGAGGTAGGAAATCCTTGTCTTTTGCCTCATCATATGCCTTTGAGGTAAATACTGCCTTGTAGTGATATCCGTTCTGCAATGGTGTTTTGATGAAGTTATCTGATTCTCTACCATTCACGTATATCTTTGATTTTGCCTCGTCCATATCCCTTAGAGGAAATTTGAAAATATACAAAAAGTGTCCGATTTCAAACTGTGGATCTTCTTTCCATTCTGCATAAACAGTTCCGTCATCAGTAAGTGTGTAAATCGCCCTTTGACATCCTTCTGTAAATCCAACCTTTGCTGGAATGTCTGCTTTTTGATTATCTACATATAGTTCAACAGTAAATGACATCTTCCAATTTTTTTCTATATTGTTTATACATGCATTATGTGGCTGTTCACCCATGAATGGGTTTACTACTAAAACTGTAATCAGAACTGTAATGAATCCTACACCTGCACTCAAACCCAAAAATCGTATGATCTTTTTTCTCTTGTATGGATCCCCCATACCTGGCCACTTCATACGGTGATTTTTTGAGAATCACTTAAAGTTCTTTCTGTTATTGTTCCATTATTTCGATAGTATCAAATTGGTCTTGATGATCAGCAAGAAAATAAGTTATCTCATCAGAATCAATTTCGAGCCATTCTGATTCTCCGCAATACGGTAAATAATCTTCCACAAACAAATCTCCTGGTCCTGTCATTCTTACAATCATCTTTTCTTTTTTTGAAGTAATTCCAAATGGTAGTTTGAGTACTTTTCCTCTTTTTTGATTTTGTATGTTTACTTTGTAAGAATCATTACGAAATTCAACATCTCCAAAAAAATAACTTTGAAAAATATCTATTTTTATAATTTTAAAACTTAGCATGATTTCTCTAGTTTATTCTTGCTGATAAAACTTGGTTGATTTGTTAATTCCTTACGTTAATCGTAATGGCTATTTAGAAAATGAAAAGGAAAAGTTGGGAAGTTTAGATTACTTGCCAGGGTCGTGTTGCAAACGTGATTACATAACCGACACCAATGATAATTGATTGGTATGCGATGTTGGTATATGGAATTGGTTTGATAATTGGATCTCCTTCAACGACTACTGTTTGACCTGGACCTAGTCCTGGACCCACTTTTGCTACATTGAGTTGTGTGTGTACGTGATATACACCTGCTTCAAGTGCTTTTGCAGACAATGAGTATTCAACAACAGCGTTACCTGGAATGTCAAAGACGTTTCCTGGTGGATCTCTTGCTAACATCTCCCATCTGTTACCTGCGTTAGTGGACTCTGAGAAAATGGAAATCCATCCTCTTAGATCTCTTTCTACAAGACTGACTAGTGTACCTTGAACAGTCAAGGTTTCGCCAGTTTGCAGGGATTGTCTATTGAAGGTTTCATCTTCAATTCTGATGAAACGACTCTGAAGTTGTGCTTGGACACCATGTGCATCTGCAGTTGGAAGTATGGAATCAACCCAGTTGAATCCAAGTGTACCTAATGCAAGTACAGCAGTGAGTCCTAATACGAAAATCTTTTTTTCGACCATAGTCCTAATATCCTGAGTGATAATACACATTGTTATATATTTTACCTTGATAACGAGGATCGATATGTTGTAAGTATGTTAATCATCGATGATCAACAATGAAATAGATAAAAATATTATATAATTATTTCAATTTAATTTGTTTTTTATATGAAAAATTATACTAATTTACAGTATAATTTGTTAGAAAATTTTAATAATTCACATTTTTCAAAACCCTTGCTTTATATCTCGAATTAACATGATGGTAGTCATGGCACAGATGCCCGCATTAATCCCAAAAGAAGTTGAGATTCAGAGACTAAAGAAAATCTGGCTCATCGTCATTGCTATGGGATCCACTGCAGCATCAGTCGAAGTAGATAACTTCGTTGATGGTTCTTTACATCAGACCTCTATCAGAGATAGTGCATTTACACCAGCACACTGGTGGCTATACTCCCACTTCATCACATTACCACTTGGATGGGCAGCAGCTGCAATCTATGATAGAAAAGTACCAGTACTCAGAGGTCCAAATAACTCAATTAACACTGGATTGAAGATGACCATTCTTGGTTACCTTGCAACCATGTTTACAATTGGAGTCAATGAGATGTGGCACTTCTGGTTTGTAGAGGAAATCTTTGCAGTACCAAATCACTGGATGTTCAACATGGGTGTCGTAGTAGCATTCATGGGTGCACTTGCATACGTAGTCAGAGTATATGCTAGACTCGTAGAACTAGGTGCAGAAACTCCAGGTGAGAATCCGTACGTTGCAGAGATGTACAAGATGGCTTTAGAAGGCAAATTGTACAGCAGAGCAATTCCATAGACACAAAGTGCAAAAAGCACACTTTTTTCTCTTTTATTATTTTGATTGTCACGAAGATCGTACTAGACCCACCGTTTAAGAAAGACTTAAAAGGATTCTGAATAGTATAATTCCAGAATGACTCTTCCGAAAGGATTTGGTTCAAGTGGCGCAGGTGGCGCATCTAGCTCTGATGTAGAACGAATGATTGGCAGACGTGTCGAAAACATGACTGGCATGATCACTATTTCTTACATTGCAGCTTGGTTAGCAACTTTTGGTGGTACTGCAGCAGGATATTTCTATTATCCTTGGGCATATCCAACAAACAGTGGTCATTATGCGTTCATTGTTCTGACAATTATTGAAGCGATTGGTTACCTCTTCTGTGTTAAAGTTATGGAAGAAGGCTCTAAGAAAAACAGCAACGGACTAGTTGCTGGAGTTATCGGAGCAACCGCAGTAGGTACTGTAATCATATCACTATATGTCGGATTTTAGAAGGAAACTCCTTCAGACATCTTCTTTTTACTTTATTTTAATAAAAAAACAACGATCTTCATCGCACTCTAAAATTTTATATACTGACCGTTTTATCTAGTTGCTAATGGTCTGGCTAAGACGATGTACTCACTACTTATTCATAGTAGTAGTTGCAGTTAACTCAACACTGTTAACAATTAATGCAGGAGACTACATTTTCTATACTGACTGGGCTTGGACTTCGTTTACGGTATTTTCAATATCGCAAACGTTGATGCTTGCAGTAGGTGCAACATATTACCTGACATTTACAGGTGTTCCAGGAACAGCAACGTACTACGGCCTAATTATGACAGTATACACATGGGTAGCAAAAGGCGCATGGTTTGCACTAGGTTATCCATATGACTTCATTGTAACACCAATTTGGTTACCATCAGCAATGTTGCTTGATCTAGCTTATTGGGCTACAAAGAGGAACAAGCACTCCTTGATACTGTTTGGCGGAGTACTGGTAGGAATGTCTTTACCATTATTCAACATGGTAAACCTGATAACAGTAGCAGACCCACTAGAAACGGCATTCAAATATCCAAGACCAACATTGCCACCATACATGACACCAATAGAGCCTCAAGTAGGTAAATTCTATAACAGTCCAGTAGCACTGGGTGCAGGTGCGGGTGCAGTCTTGTCTGTTACATTTACAGCCCTAGGTTGTAAACTGAACACTTGGACATACAGATGGATGGCCGCTTGGTCAAAGTGGGACTAAAACTCCAACCTTTTCCTTTTCATTTTATTATTTATGGTTAGAGTGTTCTTTATCTGATCTTTTAATTTGATTAAAAAATATTGTACATGTTGTGATCTTTTGTTGTCTCTTTTGACAATATGCGATATTGTGATAATAACATGTGAAGCAGCAATACGATCAGATTTTAGTTACTCCAAAACCTTTTGTCAAATGGGCCGGAGGAAAAAGACAATTAATTCCAATACTGAATCAAAATCTTCCAGAATCATTTGGTACATACTATGAACCATTTCTTGGCGGAGGCGCTTTGCTATTTCATATTCTCACAGACAAAAATGGTCAGAAATGTAGCATTTCTGATTTAAACTCTGACCTGGTACTGGCCTATACTACAATTAGAGATAGAATTGACGCATTGATTATTTCTCTAAAAAACCATGAAAAAAATTATCAAAAAAATTCAGAGTCATACTATTATTCAATGCGCGAAAGTAATCCAAGAAGTGCAATTGAAAAAACTTCTCGATTGATCTTCTTGAATAGGACTTGTTTTAATGGACTTTATCGTGTAAACAGCAAAGGAAAATTCAACGTACCATTGGGAAAATACTCTAACCCAAATATTGTAAATGAAGAAAACCTTCGAGCTGTAAGTCATATGTTACAATCAAATAGGATCTCAATTACTTGCAGAGATTTTGAGGCAGTCCTTAGAGATGCCAAAAAAGGAGATTTGGTATATTTTGACCCCCCATACCAACCAGTAAGCTCAACTGCAAATTTCACAAGCTATACCAACAAAGATTTCACATATGATGATCTTACAAGATTAGCAGAACTCTGTTTGAAATTAGACTCAAGAGGCTGCAAGGTATTATTGTCAAACTCTGATTCAAAAGAAGTCGCAGATATCTTTTCAAAGAGTCCATGGAAAATCACCAAAATAGAAGCAAACAGATCAATTAATTCCAACTCTAAAAAAAGAACTGGCCATTTTGAACTCTTGATAAAAAATTATTAAAAGCTCCGAACGGGATCCGAACCCGCGACCTTTACCTTACCAAGGTAACGCTCTACCAGGCTGAGCTATCGAAGCACAAATTTTAGCAATCTAAAATCCTTATAATTCTTGATTATGACTCAAAAATCTCTAAACCGTTAAATTTCACACAAAATTCTACACTTTTGGAGGAGTAATCAAGCCTGGCCAAAGTAAGCACATAGTGCTTTTGGACATGCAGGACTTAAGATCATAAAAATGGGTGATCCTGTCTCTCAGGAGTTCGTGGGTTCAAATCCCACCTCCTCCACTGCTCTTTATTTTGGATGTTTGATTCCTCTAGAATTCAAAATTTCGTAAACATCAGGAAGTGAAAATACAAATCCAATATGGACACAATCTTTTTCTTCACACAGCTGACAGAACAACTCTCCTTTTTGTACTGCAACTTCTGCAATTCTATTTTTGATGTTGTCTTTTAGAATGACACGATCATCATCTACAGAAATTTTTTCGATCTTTGGAGCATATCTTGCAAAAGTCTTGTCCTTTTGCATCATCTCTTCTAACATGTAAGTTACATAGCCTGAAAAACTATTGACACCTTTCATTGCAAGGCTGTCTTTATTTTTTTGATATACGTCTTGGAATTTATCATAAACAGTTTCTGAAACAG
Organism: Nitrosarchaeum sp.; assembly: GCA_035703205.1. Classification (GTDB taxonomy): domain Archaea; phylum Thermoproteota; class Nitrososphaeria; order Nitrososphaerales; family Nitrosopumilaceae; genus Nitrosarchaeum. Next base: position 1,703 of record DASSYQ010000079.1, on the reverse strand, counting down.
TTATTGATTTGAATCCAGCTTTCGGCAATTTACTTTCCTCTTACCGTACAATAAAGTACCGTGGTATATAAGATTTTATTTTTTTGGTGCTGTTACCTTGACGATTGAAAATTATTCGTGTTGCCTGTCGGTTGATATTTTCTTTCTTATTTTATTGATTACAGAATAAATTCCTAATACGATGCCAATGTTAATTGGAATACTTATCAACAAAGTAACAATCATGGCATAATCAGGAAATTCCTTCATGAGTTCATGTATGATGATCATTGGGTAAAGTGAAACAATTATTATGATTATTTTGTGGGTAGTTTTCAAGTAATTTATGAAGTTCTTACAGGATAAAAACAGTTGTCTTGAAAAAATTTAAACTAACCAACTAACAACCAACCAAGCACATTTCACGCCAAGTTTGACCGCTTTCTTTAGTTTCTCTTTGCGTTCTGAATTACTGTGATCCATTTGTTCTCTCCATTGATTTTAATCCCGCAGGCTTCGGCGGGAGTCTTACCCTCTAAACTCATGTGAGGTCTGAAATAATTATGATAAATCTGATAACCACAATTAGTTAATCATAAAAACATCTACATTGTAATCTAAGTCATGGCCAAAAAATTTGCTTGTGGTGATGTAGTCAGTGGCTGTGGTTGGTCTACCACTGCAAAGGATGAAAATGAATTATTTCAAAGAATATCAGAACATGCAAAAAACGTTCATCATATGACTGATATTCCAGATGAAATTATTCAGAAAGTTAAATCTAAAATTCAAGAAATTTAACCAATCCCAATCTCACATCCAGAATATGTTCTATGAATCAAACAGGATCTACTTCCGTATCTCTGGAAATTAGTCTTTATACAATACCTTAACTCTGAAGCAATATGGGTAGAGGATATCAATCTGCAGAGATTAGACAGAAATTGATTGATGTACTTGAAGACTCTAAGACAGGAATGTCCGGAGTTGAAATTTCTGAAAAACTTGGTGTAAATAGAACCACCATGACAAAATATCTCAAAGTATTTGCTGCAGAAGGATTTCTTAGGCAAAAAAATATCGGAAATATCACACTGTGGTTCTTAGAAATGGGACAAGAGGCATATTCTTTTCCCGCTGACTACTTTAAAGTTGCACCACAATATCTTGAAAATTTAGTAAAAGGAAATGAGACTCAAGTTTACTCACTCATTAAAAATTGTCTTAATTCTGGAGCATCAGTATACAAACTTGTTACTGAAGTGATAATTCCTTCAATAGAAGCAATTCAAGCGCTATATGATGATGGTAAAATTGGAAATTCTGAGAAAAAATTATTACAAAATATCATATCCAAAACGCTTCAGATTTTCAATCAAATTTCAATAGATACAAATGCAAAAAAGAACGTTATCGTTATTTCAGCAGATGCTCATAGTGACTTGTTGTCTGAAGCAGCTACTGCATCTTTGCATTCATCAGGATGGAAAGTTTTCCATCTTGGAGATATGTCATCTGCAATCAACGTTTTGTTTGATCTTGATTTGCAAAAACTGATGGGAAAAATTTGGAAGCAAAAATCAGGCATAATGATCATTCTAGTTTTCTCAAATACTGAGGAGGGACTTCACTTTTTTGCAGAATCTATAAACTCAATTAAAGAAAAGCTTGGAAAACGAATACGATTGGCGCTATGTGGAAAAGTTGGAAAAAAGACAAAAATC
>DASSYQ010000046.1:0-7335 GCA_035703205.1 Nitrosarchaeum sp. | reverse complement strand
AGAGTTTGGATGGAGAATACTCTTTTTTACAGGAATCATACCTGGCTTTGTTGCACTTTTTGTTAGAATTAGTATGGATGAATCCCCTTTATGGATAAAAAAGAGCCAAGAGGGACTAGAAAGGACTCCTCTGAAAAGCATAGTATTTGGAAAGATCCACCGAAAAGAGTTCTTACTCTGTGCTGCAATAATGACCGGTCTTGTCTACATGTATCATGGCTCCATTAGTATTTTGCCTACATATATGGAGCAGTTTGGAGATTTTGAAAAATCACAAATTGCATTAATCATGATTTATGCAACAGGATCATCCTGGATTGGGATGATTGTTACTGGCTGGTTGTCGCAAAAAATAGGACGAAAAAAATCCATGCTGTTTTTTGTGTCTATATCCATCATAATTTCAATTCCACTTGCAAGTGAAATTTTAGATAATGCATATGGAATGATTTTGTATGTGGTGGTTTTTGCATTTGTAGTATCAACTGCATCAGGACCAATCCCTGCATATTTTTCAGAAAGATTTCCTACACAAATTCGAAACAGCGCCGCAGGATTTTCATACAATGCCGGACTAATATTTGGTTCATGGTCTCCACTGATTGCATTGTATCTAATGTCTGCTGTTCCAAAACAAATGATACCTGTTGCACTTGGAATCAATATTATGATCGGTGCTGTAATTCTGATAGTTTCAACCTTGCTTAGTAGAGAAACTCGAGATGTTGATCTTTAATTTAGAAATGCAATTGCTTTGATGATATCTGTCTTGCTTAAAATTCCAATTAATACTCCATGTGATGATAGCACTCCGACACCGTTGATCTTTTTATCCACTAGTATTTGACTGGCCTTTGCAAGATCATCATCATAATTTACTGTGATAATCTCGTCTTTCATAATCTGGCTTGCCTTGATTGTTCCACCAAAGCCTTCCTTTGATACAAAGCCTTTACGTGGAAATATGACTGGTATTGAAGGATTGGTATCATCCATCACTTCATTTTGATTTCCAATAGTTAATGACAATCTAAACAGATCACTAAAGGATACAATGCCTACTGGTGCCTCATCATGATTCCTTAAAATCAGGCGTGAAATCTTATCATTGACCATCTTTGATACAATGCCGTACAATGGAGTATCAGAATATGTCCATGCATAATATGGTGACATGTATTCCCCAACTGTCTTTTTGCCCTGTTGTGTTTTTGCAAAATATTCTATCAAATCCGTCTTTGTTATTATTCCTATAATCTTGTCTTGCTGTGTTACTGCAAGTGATCCAATTCCGTTTTCAATCATTTTTTTTGCACAACTCTTGATAGTTGTAGATTCGGATACTGACAATACGGGTTTCATTATTTTTTGTATCGGAATATCTTCTAGCTTTTTTTCTGACTGATCATTTAGCAAGAAAAACACCATGTCTTTTTCTGTAGCTATTGATGTTGTTTTTTGATTCTCTGATATTAACACCCTGCCGATCTTTTTGTTTGCCATTATTCGCATAGCATTTGACACTGTAGATTCTTTGTCAAGTGTAACTGGAACTTTCATAATTTCTTCAAGCGGATACAAGATTGTTATCGACTCCTTTAACTGAATATAAAAAACATCACACCAATATCATATCTGGTTGTAGCATATGAACACACATTTTGTTAAGTAAAAATTTTTCAATTATAGTTGATGAAATACATAGGTCAGACCAAACTATCTCATGGAATAGTATATCATTATTCTAGTAGTAATGGAAACATCGAGTCTTGTTTTTACCCTGACTCGGAGTGACTTTTTAGTAACCTCTTTTTTTGTATGCAACCTTGCTTGCAAATAAAATAAAGAAAAATCCTACTATTCCTATTAGAATAGAACTTGCAAGTATTGCAAACGCTGCAAAAAACAAGATTCTTCCAACTTTTTTTGGGTTTTTTATCACAAATGTTACTGCCATTGCCATTGCACTTAGAATACTTGATAAACTACCCAAAAACAGGAACCCTCCTGCCATCTCTGAGAGGTCCATTCCTGTCTCATAGTTTATGGCCTCAAGTAATGGATCCATTCTTGCCATGATGAATAGTATTGGTATCATTGCAGTCAATCCTCCTACTATGGCAAGGGTCTGGTACGAGTTTGGTCTTGATATTAGATGGAATGGGTTGTATTTTACAATCCTTGTTATGTCAAAATTGTTGTATTCTCTTTTTTGACTAGTTCCACATAAAGTACAAAACTTTGCAGATCTTGGAATTGCTGTACTGCAGTTGCGGCAGTTGACCAACACTGACTCCTCTGACTCTGTCTTTTCTTGATTATCATTGATGTACATGCTTGCAAGATTCTCAACGTATTGTTTATCGCTAGAGTAAAGTGGTTTGTCTTCTAGAATCATTTTTTTTACATGCTCTAGTCTTGACGTGTCGCCGACTTGAAGATTCAATAAAATATTTACCTTATCTAAAATTGAATCTGTAAACTTTATCACAACCTTGGATTGTTCTGTGATCTTAATGGCTATTAAAAAATTTCTGCACTTTGATTTGTGAAAAATTTGGAAGCTGACTATTAGCGGATCAACCTTTGCATAGCCCTGCAGGTAAGCGCAGACCGGCAAACTGATGCCAATATTTGACAATAGGAAATTGTGTCAGCTTTCCATTACCATAACGCGTTTCTAGAATAAAAATAGATCCTTTGTTGTTTTGTATTTCATTTGAATTTAAAAAATGAGATTCTTGTCTTTGTATGCTAGGACGACAAACATACAAACCCTAGACTTGAATCTCGCAATACTATACGTCATCATTCCATTTAAGATGATCCTTGATTCTTGTGATCTGGAACTAGGACAAATTTGAAAAATAAAATGAATCACTTGAAAATCAAAAAGGCGTAACCCTCAATTGCAGAACACAGAGAGATTTCCTCTCGTTGTCAGAGCGTTAAACGCCTGATTGCCTTTTTCGTTCTGCAGGGTCACGCAGTTTATTCAGTCGAAACACTTCTCGACATGGATAGTATGAGAAGTTTAACTATTTAAGATTTAATATGTATATTTATAATTTTGATCTTTATTTATTGTAAATTATTATAAATATTTTATTAAAAATTGTAAATATTAACTATTATTCATTATATTTACAATTATTTCAATATAATACAATTTTCTATACATATGTAATGTTTTTAGCTAGAATCACTTTAATATTATTTAGTTGTGTTAGATGCAACGAGGAACTGTCATTTCATCGACAGTTAGGAAAAAAGACGAAAAAGGGTTGAAGAACTCAAAATTCGTTATGGATTTTCCGATGTTTCCTCGTTGTATCTTCTTTTTTGAAATACTTATGTTTGAACAAATTTCAGAAAATTTGTGGATGAGATAGGACAGTGTCCAAAATGTTTTGGAATAATTTTCAGAGAACAAGGCGAAGCAGTATCTTGGTTTTGTCCTACTTGCAATTTGAAATACAAAACAGAGTAAATTGTTTTTCCAATAGCACAGACAATATCTTAAGTTTATAGAATGTGCACAAAACACATTGAATTTTGTAGTTGTAGCGATTGTGGGGATTGCACTTATGATAATTCTTGGTGTTGTGGCTGTTTTTTTATATTTTGAAACATCCAAAAACACAGAAAAAGTCACAATCCAGATACCTGTTTCTGAATTGCCTGAAATTGTACCTGAATCACTAGATTCGCAGATCACAGAAAAAATATCTCAGATACCTGTTGTCTCTGAAATACCTCAAATAATCAAATCTCCACTAAATATTGATACAAAAACAGAACCGACATCTGAGTTGCCTGTTTTAGATTGCTCTGAACTTACCGAATGTTTTGTGGGAAAGGTCACTAAAATTATTGACGGTAATACGATAAGGGTAGATGAGCAGTCTGTTAGATTTGCATTGGCATCTGCTCCTGAGATTGGCAATCTTGGTGGAATAGATGCAAAAGAGTATGTCGAGAAAATTTGTCCTATAGGTTCTGATGTTATAGTGGACAAGGATGACAAACAAACACAGGGAAGCTATGGAAGAATACTAGCTGAGGTTTACTGCAATGGAGTTAGTCTAAATGAAGAGATTCTAAAAGCAAAACTAGGCAAGATTTCTGTCTCTTTTTGCTCGCAGAGTGAATTTTCTTCTAAACCTTGGGCTGTAAAATATGGATGTAAAGAATAGTTTTGTTTTAGACTAGCATTAAATGCAAACAATTTATTTCATAATCTATGGAGATGGAATTTTTCGTAGACGTCTCACCTACTTGGTGGCTAAAGGCAAGAGTCGATGAGAATTTTCTAAAACAATACGTTTATGAAAAATTTGATTATGATTTTTACCCGAGAATAATTACGCAAGGAAGAGAAAAAATTGATCTTGACAAATCAGGCCAGTCAATAAAATTCCACATTTTGGAATTGATAAAAACTAGATCTTTTGAATACGAGTTTTTGCCTGAAGATGAGACTCTAAAGGAGAGTTATTCTATTTCAAATGGTTACGTTCACTTTCATCCAAGAAAGAAAAAGATCAACGCTCGTCTCTTGATCAAAGTCAAAATCTAAATCTCTGGAATGAAATTATCGGCAAAAATAGAATTCCCTTATTTTGTTTTTATAGAAATCTGCTGACCGTTTCCAATTGGAATGATCACCGTCTGAATGCCTGGTTTTTTCCTAACATGTGCAAGATATTTTTTTATATGTTTCTGAAATCTCTCCGGATAGATGATGTTATCTGCTGCGATAATTCCATCTTTTTTTAGCATCTGTAAGGTTGCATCAAAGTAAAACCTGTATTGTTCCTTGTCTGCATCAATGAATACAAAATCAAAATATTTTTTGGTTTTTGATTTTTTAAATTCTCTTAACATCTCACTGAGGATCTGTTTTGCATTTCCTTGCTTTATTTGGATTATCTTTGATATCCCCGCTTTTTGAAAGTTTTTTGTTGCCAACTTTATTTTATTTGGATTTTTTTCTATGGTGATTATTCTGGTTTTTTTACCAATAACGGCATCTGCAAACCATAATGCAGAGTATCCGCTTGATGTTCCAATCTCTAGTATTCTTTTAGGCTTTGTAGACCTAAGTAAAGTATTGTAAAAGATACCAGTATCTTTAGTGATTGCTAGCATTCTTTCACTATGATCTATCTTGTGATAATTTTTGTTCTCATACTGAGATTTTTTTTCTAGATTATCCAGAATTTTGGAAATTTTTCTATTCATTGCAGATTACCTTATGTCTCACCAATAAATTCCTCACATGGTTTTGTATTTGTTTGACATGATAAGACATACAAAAAATCCCTTGCCTGAAACAACATCTGCTCTGTGGTTTATTCCCTTAGGAATGAATACTGTTGAAGGAGATTTGACCTTGTATATTTCATCTTCAATTTGAATTTCATATATCAGTGTATTGTCATGTGATAAGATAAGATTGACTTCATCTACATCATGTTTGTGCAGCGTACTGTATTTTGATATTTTTTTATTTACATCAACAAGGTGGACTGCAAGATGAATATTTGAGATAGGAATTATTTTTTTGCCAAGCATCAAAGTTCGTTTTACTGGAGATTTACTGTGAAATGGTACTTTGGACAGCGGTTCACTTATTCCCTTTGTGATTAATTTTTTATATTGACGCATAGGGTTAGTTGTGATTTTTAGTATAAAATTTGTTTGATATGATCTTCATATATGTAATGATTACTAGATTAATACATGCAAGATAGAACATCTGAATGGTTTGTTCCAAAGTTTGGTCCCCGTAACTTTAGAATTGGAATCGGCTTGCTGTTTTTACCATATACTGGTATTGTAACATGTTTTGCAGCGTGGGGCTCTCTTAGTGGACAATTCACAGTAGAGCGAACTATTGCAATATGTGTAATTTATTTTCTTGCAGTGGGTATCTCTGCACATTATCTTGATGCAGTAGGTGGCAAGACAAAACCGTGGGGAAATTTACCAAAAAGAAAAATAGTTACCATTGCTCTGTTTGTATTGGGAATAGCATTTTCCATAGGACTCTACTATGCATTTTTAGACTCTTTGCTTTTGATTCCAATAGGCATTGCCGAAGGATTTTTCTTGTTTGCCTATAATTTGGAGCTCTTTAATGGAAAATTTCACAATAATTTCTTTACCGTAGTATCATGGGGGATCCTTCCGGTGTTTGCAGGTTCTGCAATTCAGACAAACTCTATATCCTCTGAAACCATTTTGTTATCTGGAGTTTCCGGAGCAATTACCCTAGTACTAATCACTGCATCAAGAAAATACAAGAATCTCAAACAAAGCTCAGGTGACCCAGAACAAATTAAAAGAAAAGAGAGACACTTGAAATTAATTACATTTTTGGTGCTTGCTGCAACAGCCGTATTTGTTGCATTAAGGATTTAGTCTGATTTTCCAGTAATGATACCACAACACCCAAAGGTATGATATTCAAATTCCACATTCAGTCCCTCTTCTCTCATGACAGAAGAATAATCCTCAACCCATCTACTATTTTTGATCAATTCTGGAAGCTCCAAGAACGCTTTTTTCCATCTTGGAATAAAATATCCTAATAACTGCAAGACGTGAAAATACTGATTCCATATGATTTGAAGTGTTTTGTTTTTTGGATATGTAAAATCATGTAAAATAATCACCCCTTCTGGATTTAGATGTTTAATGCACTTTTGGATTAATATTTTGGCATCGCAGTATTTTGGTATGTATGATGATACAATACAATCAAATTTTTTGTCTAGCTCGAGTTTTTCTGCGTCTTGATTGACAAATAATATGTTTGTAAATTGTTTGGATTTTTGTTTTGCAATATCTAGATAATTTTTTGTAATGTCTATTCCTGTAATGTCTGATTCTTGAAATTTTTGTGCAATTAATCGCGTCAAAATTCCAGTACCACATGCAAGATCCAAAATTGAGCTACCTGAAACTTTGTTTAGAATTTGTTTTTTCCAGAATCCATCTCTTCCAAATGTAGTGCGGTGGACAATTCTATCATATGATGAGGCTGTATCTTCAAAGAATATGGGAACAAGTTCTCTGGGAGAATGTTCTGGCATTACTGCATGTTGTTATCTGTATCTGAAAATCTTTTGCTTTTCCAAAAAATATCTGCATGAAAATGGAAATAGATTATAGATCCATACGCTTATGTCCCTAGTCGTAATAGAATGGTATGGGAAAATCATTAGGTGACTATATGCTTGAGCAATCCTCTTTGTCAGGCACAGGCAACATCAAATGGACACAAAAAAACCCAGCAGATGTTGAAAAAGTAAAAAAGAAAAAAGCAGT
>DASSYQ010000059.1:0-2406 GCA_035703205.1 Nitrosarchaeum sp. | reverse complement strand
ACCATGAAGAGATTTTGGATGAATGAATGTAACCTTTGTGCCAGCAGAACCAGGTCTGATTTTTCCTAAAAACTGAATTCCGCATCCCTCCATTCTTGAAACCTCACCTTCAATGTTATCAGTTTCAAGAGCCATATGATGAAGACCAGGTCCTTTTTTATCAAGAAATTTTTTAATCGGACTAGTATCATTTGTAGGCTGCATCAATTCAATTCTTCCATTTTCAAGATGAATGATTGCAACTTTGACACCTTCAGTTTCAACTGTTTCAAATTCAATCTCATGAACACCAAGTGCTTCTTGGTAAACTTTGGCAGATTCCTCCACATCTGTTACCGCAATTGCAATATGATCAATTCTCATCTAAAAGACCTCTTTTGGACGATATTCGCCAAATACTTCTCTGAAGGTGTTGCTTATTTCCCCAGTAGTCGCATATGCTTTTGCAGATGCAATGATGTAAGGCATGAGATTCTCATCTGTATCAGCAGCGCTTTTCATTGCAGATAGTGCATTTTCAAGTTTTTTATTATCCCTTGTTGCTCTTAGTTCTTTTAGTGCTTTCTTTTGTTGAATTTCAATTCTGTCATCTATTCTTAATAATTCGGGAGATTTTTCTTCAACTTCAGAATATTTGTTCACCCCAACAATGATTCTATCACCAACGTCTGCTTCTTTTTTCAGACGGTATGCATTTTGTCTAATTTCAGATTGGAAGAATCCTTTTTCAATTGCTTTGATAGAGCCGCCCATTTTTTCAATCTGTTTCAGATATTTCCATACACCCTCTTCAATTTGATCACATAATTCCTCAAGATAGTAAGAACCGGCCATAGGATCTACAGTTTTAGTAACTCCACTTTCATGGGCTACAATTTGCTGTGTTCTAAGGGCAATTTTTGCAGATTCTTGAGTAGGTAAAGCCAATGCCTCATCTCGAGAATTTGTGTGAAGTGATTGTGTTCCTCCCATTACTGCAGCCATTGTCTGTATTGCAACACGGACTATGTTATTGTCGGGTTGTTGTGCAGTTAGTGATTCACCACTTGTCTGAGTATGAAATTTTAATTGCAATGAACGCGGATCCTTTGCATGAAATTTCTCTTTGAGAATTTTAGCATAAACTTTTCTTGCAACTCTGAATTTTGCAACTTCTTCAAAGAATTCAATTGTACAACAAAAGAAAAATGAAAGTCGTGGTGCAAAATCATCAATTTTCAATCCCCGGTCAATGCATGTTTGAATATATGCAATAGCATTTGCCAGAGTAAATGCAATTTCCTGTGTTGCAGTGCACCCAGCTTCTCTCATATGATAACCAGAGATTGAAACAGGATACCATTGTGGAACTTTTTCTGCACAATATCCTATCATGTCTCCAATTAATCTCATTGATGGTTTTGGGGGATAGATGTAGGTATTTCTTGCAATGTATTCTTTGAGGATATCATTTTGTGTTGTTCCTCTTAATTCAGTGCTTTTGAATCCCTGTGATTCTCCTACTACAATATAATATGCAAGTAATGTAGAAGCAGTTGAGTTAATTGTCATTGAGGAACTCACTTTTCCAAGAGGAATTCCATCAAATGCAATCATCATGTCTTTAAGAGATGCAATTGAAACGCCAACTTTACCTACTTCGCCTTCTGCTTGGGGAGAATCTGGGTCATACCCTATTTGAGTAGGTAGATCAAATGCCATACTAAGTCCTGTTTGGCCTTTTTCAAGCATGAACTTGAATCGCTCGTTTGTTAATTTTGCATCTCCGAAACCAGAGTATTGTCTCATTGTCCAGAATCTTTCACGGAACATTTCAGGATGAATTCCTCGTGTAAATGGATATACTCCAGAATCTTCTTTGACATGTTTCTTTGATGATCTTTGATATATTCGCTTTACTGGAAAATTAGAATCAGTTATGTATTGTTTTGCAGGCTCTTTTTTTGTAATTTGTTTTTTTGCCATATTTTTCACTTTATCAACGACTTTGTAATTTTATCGGCAGCTTCAAAAGGATCCATTTCTTTTGATTTGATTTTTTTGAGATATTTTGAAAATGTTTTATCGGATTCCAACATCGTTTGAACCTTTTCACTCATAATATTTAAAATAATATCTTTTAATTCAGTCTCGAGTCTAAGCGTATCTTTTTCTTGTTTGTTTTTATTTTTTTTATTCATCATCTCTTTTAGGGTTTTTGCAAATTCAGATATTCCAGAGTTTTTCTTAACAGATGTCTTCAGAATTACAGGATTTTTCTCAGATGAACCAATGTAATCACGAACTGCATCAAAGAGTTGATTGGCTCCATCAAGATCACTTTTGTTAATAAGATAGATATCTCCAATTTCTGTCAATCCTGCTTTTATGGTTTGTATGCTATCACCAGTATTTGGATTAAAAACA
>DASSYQ010000005.1:0-2686 GCA_035703205.1 Nitrosarchaeum sp. | reverse complement strand
AACCCCTGATTTTGATTTGATAACCTAGGTAAAAGATGAAGCAAGTTTACTTTTTTGATGAAGGAGACGGGAAAAACAAGAAACTCCTAGGAGGAAAAGGAGCAGGTCTTTGTGAGATGACCAGACTAAAACTACCAGTACCTCCAGGATTTACAATTACTACTGAAGTCTGTAAGAATTACTATGCAAATAACAAAAAATTACCAAAAACACTGATTCCAGAAGTAAAAAAGAACATTGCAAAGATTGAAAAAAGAACAGGAAAGAAATGGAATTCTAAAGAAAATCCATTGCTAGTATCTGTAAGATCAGGAGCCGCATTATCCATGCCTGGAATGATGGATACTATCTTGAATTTGGGATTAAATGACGAGACAGTAGAAGGGCTTGCAAAGAAAAGCAATAACACAAGATTTGCATGGGACTCATACAGAAGATTTGTCCAGTTATTTGGCAAAGTCGTATTTGGAGTAGATGATAAAAAATTCGATGAGGTCTTAGAAAATGCAAAGATAAACCAAGCTGTACAAGCAGACAGTGCATTAAATGAAAAATCACTAAAAACAGTTGTTTCAGAATACAAAAAGATTTGTGAAAAACATACAGGTGTGAAATTTCCTTCTGATCCATCTGAGCAATTAGAATTAGCAATTAAAGCAGTATTTGGAAGTTGGATGGGAGAAAGAGCTGTAGTATACAGAGAAAGGAACAACATTACAAAAGACATCGCAGATGGTACTGCAGTAAATGTAGTTTCAATGGCATTTGGAAATATGGGAAATGACAGTGCCACTGGAGTAGTATTTACAAGAAATCCAGGAGATGGAACAAGACATCTTTTTGGAGAATATCTAGTTAATGCGCAAGGTGAAGACGTAGTAGCCGGAGTAAGAACAGGAAAACCAGTAGACGAGATGAAGATAGAGATGCCAAAGTCATATGAGCAACTAGCACAAACATGTGAAAGATTAGAAAAGCACTACAAAGAACCTCAAGACATAGAGTTTACAATCGAGCAAGGAAAGTTCTACTTGTTACAAACAAGAAATGCAAAGATGAATGCAGTTGGAATGATAAAAACGTCAGTAGACATGGTTAATGAAAAATTAATTGATAAAAACAGAGCATTAACAAGACTACATGCAGAACAACTAGAACAATTACTTCACAGAACAATTGATTCAAAATCTATCAAAAATTATACTCTACTAGTAAAAGGAATTGCAGCGTCACCAGGAGCAGCAAGTGGCATAGCAGTATTGGATGTAAAAAGAGCAACTATGATGGGAGAAAATGGGACCAAAGTTATCCTAATCAGAGAAGAAACAAAACCAGAAGACGTTCCAGCGTTCTTTGAATCAGTAGGAATTCTTACCAGCAGAGGTGGAAAAACATCGCATGCAGCAGTGGTAGCAAGAGGAATGGGCAAACCATGTATTGTAGGCTGCTCTGATTTGAGAATCGATTATGACAATAAACAATGTAGCGTAGATGGAAAAATAGTACATGAGGGAGATGCAATTACAATTGATGGCAGCACAGGTTCAGTCTATCTTGGAGAGATTCCAACAATAGAGCCAAAGATCACAGAAGATTTCAAGACAATTTTAGAGTGGGCACAAAAAGTAAAACAGATTGGAATCAGAGCAAATGCAGATACTCCAGAAGGAGCAAGGCTGGCAAGAGAATTCGGAGGTCAAGGAATAGGCCTTTGCAGAACAGAAAGAATGTTCAACGGTAGTGACAGGATAGGATTATTTGTAGAAATGATCATGGCAGAAAATATCGAAGAGCGAAAAAAAGTTCTAACCAAATTGGGAGAATTACAAAAAAGTGATTTTATTGAAATTCTAAAAGCAATGGAAGGTTATCCAGTAACAATCAGATTGTTGGATCCACCGTTGCATGAGTTTTTACCAAATCCAGAAGAATTGGCAGAAAAGATTCACAAATTAGAACAGAAAAATGAAACAGGCGAATTAGAAAAAGCCAGAATTTTACTAAAGAGGGCAAGAGATCTTGCAGAGATCAACCCAATGATGGGGCATAGGGGAGTCAGAGTAGGAATTACATATCCAGAAATTTACGAAATGCAGATCAGAGCAGTATTTGAAGCAGCTGCAGAACTAGCAAAAAATAAAGTAGATGCACATCCGCAAATTATGATTCCACAAATAAGCAGCATTGCTGAATTGAACCATGTTAAAAAAATCTATGACTCCATAAAAAAAGAGATGGAGCAAAAACACAACATGAAATTAAAAATTAATTTTGGAACGATGATTGAGGTAGTAAGAGCAGCTTTGACTGCAAATGAACTTGCAGATACTGCAGAATTCTTTAGTTTCGGTACAAATGATCTTACCCAAGGAACATTTAGTTTTAGTCGTGAAGATGTAGAAGGAAAATTCCTTCCAGAATACATGGATAAAGAAATTCTTGAGAGAAACCCATTCCAGTCAATTGATGTAAACGGGGTTGGAAGTTTAATGAAGATCGGAATTGCAGCCGGACGAAGCATAAAACCAACAATGGAGATTGGAATTTGTGGAGAACATGGTGGAGACCCAAGTTCAATCAAGTTTTGTCACAACTCAAATCTAAGTTATGTCAGTGCATCACCACATAGAATACCAATTGCAATAATAGCAGCTGCACAGGCAGCAATTGAGCAACCAAAGAAAGG
>DASSYQ010000001.1:0-5389 GCA_035703205.1 Nitrosarchaeum sp. | reverse complement strand
TCAGGATCTTGTCTGAGAAACTCATCTAAAAATGCGTCTGAAATTTGATCACATATTTTATCTGGATGTCCTTCAGTAACTGATTCTGAAGTAAACAGAAAATTATTAGTCATAAGAACCACTAGAGTTCATTTTCTAATTTGATAAATAATACGTTATTTCCTCTCACAATTACTCTGCCATAATTTGCAATTATTTTGCCATCGTGGAGTTCTTCTGCATCAGTCATGATTAAATTCATGTATGAATCAACATTATCCATTTTTCCTTTGTATTCAACTTCATTTTTCAGTCTTACAGTAACTTTCTTCTTGGTGCTTTTTTGAAGAGTTGTTAATGGTCTTTTTGCACTACTAGTTTGTGACACTAATTATTCACTTGTTTTGCTTACGTTGTTTTCTACAATAAAAGCCTTGCCTCTTTTGTGAATTATGAAATTCCTTAAATTTTTTCATCATTTTTAGATAATCACCCAAATGATTTCCACAGGATTACAACAATTAGATGGATTTTTGTCTGGTGGAATACCTTCTGGTGTGATTACAGATATTTATGGTGCAAGTGGAACTGGTAAAACTCAACTGTTATTTCAAATCTGCATAAATACAATAAAAAATGGAGGAAATGTTCTTTATCAAGATACAACAGGCAGTTTTAGACCTGAACGAATTCTTGAAATTCAAAAACAACAAAATATATCATTTGACATACTTGAAAAAATTACCGTTTCACGAATTACTAATACTTCAGAACAAATCAAATCAACTGATATCATGAATGTCTCAAATTTCTCTTTGATTGTAATTGATAATATCACTGATTTATTTTCTTATGAATATTCAAAAGAAGATACAATGTTTGAAAAGAATTCTTTATTTATAAAATACATTCATAAATTATCGTTAATTGCAATCAATAAAAAAATCCCTATAATTATTACTAATATGATCAGAAACATAGATGGTGCAGAAATAGAAAACATGAGAACTGCAATTGATCCATTTACACATATCAAAATTAAACTTACAAAAACCTCATCAAAGTTTTATGCAGAAATACAATGGCTTCTTCAAAAAACTAGTTTTTCTTATAAAATACACACTGCAGGACTATCTGAAGATATTTAACTATCAATCATGAAGTTTAACAATGGCAGGAATTTTTGATTCAATTCCAATAATTACTGTAGTATTGTTTGCACTTGGACTAGTTGGCGTAATAGTTTATGAAAGATCACGATCAAATACAACAAAAGAATCAGATTCCTGATTCAACTCTTGATTCCCTGTTTGCTCGTTTTGGATTTACAAATCTTACGGAAATTCAGAAAAAAGCTTCACCTATAATTTTACAAAAAAAAGATTGTCTGATAATTGCACCAACTGGTTCAGGCAAGACAGAATGTTCTGTAATTCCTGTTTTTTCACTAGTAAAGAAAACAAAAAAATCTGGAAAAATTAAGGCTCTTTACATCACCCCCTTACGGGCACTGAATCGAGATGTATTTCGAAGGATCACAAAATATGCTCAAAGTAATGATCTCTTAATTGAAATCAGACATGGTGATACAACTCAGATTGCAAGAAGAAAAATCACTGAAAATCCTCCAGACATTCTAATAACAACACCTGAAACTCTGGTCATTCTTCTTACACAGATAAAAATGTTAGATGCACTATCTGAACTTGAGTGGATTATCATTGATGAGGTGCACGAATTACTTGCTAGCGAAAGAGGCTCTCAACTATCCTTAAGCATAGAACGATTACAGCTTAACTCAAAACACTATCTTACAAAAATTGGATTATCTGCGACGATTGGTAATTTTGAAGAGGCTGGAAAATTTGTGGTAGGAACTAAAAGGAAATGTCAAATTATTAGAGATACATCTGTTAGAAATTATGATGTTGAAGTCAAATTTATTGATGGAACCATTTCAGATGTTGTAGATAAAATAATTGAATATGTTTTAGCATTAAATCTGGATTCACCAATACTTCTTTTTACCAATACTAGAGGTGAGGCTGAATTCTTAGCGTCTATGCTAAAAGAAAAATCATCTATCAATATAGAATTACATCACGGTTCATTATCAAAAGAAGTTAGAGAAGACACTGAACTTACATTAAGAGAAGGAAAACGTGGAATTGTCGTTTGTACTTCATCACTTGAGTTAGGATTGGATATAGGTTCAATAGAATTGGTAATTCATTATGGTTCTCCTAGGCAAGTATCAAAGCTAGTTCAAAGAATAGGACGTAGTAGACATAACAGAGATGCCTCTGCTAAGGGATTAATAATTACAAATAATGCCGATGATGAATTTGAAGCAAGAGCAATACTGGATCGTATTAAAGAAGGTTCTATAGAAGAGCAAAAAATTCATGATGGTTCCCTTGATGTGCTTGCCCATCATCTTGTTGGATTAACCATGCAGCTAGGAGAAGTTCCTGTAAATTTAGCATTAGAAATAATAAACAATGCATATCCGTTTAGAAATTTACACCTAGAAGATTTAGTGAGCGTTTTAGATTTGCTTGATTCTAACTATTTGATATTTTTTGATAGGACAAAAATGACATTCTGGAAAAAAGGTCGTTCCTTCAAATACTATTTTGAAAATCTTTCTACAATACCTGACATTCTTAAATTCAAAGTATTTGACAGTGTTGGAAAAAAAATCATTGGAACATTGGATCAAAGATTTGTAGGTGATTTTGGGGATTCTGGAAATATCTTTGTTCTAAAAGGTTCTCAATGGAGAATACTAAATGTCGATGAAAAATCATTTTCAGTAAACGTTGAGCCATTTAGAGGAGGAGGAATAACTGTTCCATATTGGGAAGGAGAAAGTATTCCGATTGATTACAATACTGCAAAAAAAGTTGGCTCATTTCGTAGTAAAGTAAAAAATGGATCATTGAAATTAATCAACAAAACTATAGAAGAACTAAATTTTAATGAAATTCCAGATGAAAAAAATATTGTAATTGAATCTAGCCGTTCACAGGGTTCAATAGTAATACATTCCTGTTTTGGAACAAAAATTAACTCAACACTGTCTACTTTGCTTTCTTCGATGATATCCTCAATGTTGGGTTCTATGGTTGATTCACGTTCTGATGGCTACAGAATAGTTTTATCTTCTAGATCACGAATTTCTGAAAAACTGTTCCTTGAAATCATAAAAGATGATTATGACCTTTATTCAATTGTAACTGCATCTTTGGCAGGAACTCATAATGTTAATTGGAAAACATGGTGTGTTGCAAAAAAATTTGGAGTTGTTGGAAGAGGAGCAATTTATGAGAAAAAATCTGCCCGATTTTTATATGAAAGATATGCTAAAACGTCTCTTGTAAAAGAAGCATTACGTGAATTATTTCATGATAAATATGATCTTGGAAATACAGATAAAATCCTTAAAAAAATTAGAGGTAATGAAATTATAATTAAATGGTTAGAAATAGATAAATTTTCAAAATTAGCTGAGCCAATTCTAGATCATACTTCTAAATATTATTCGTCTCCTGCTAATCTTGACAAGGGTATAATTGATCTTGTAAAAGCAAGATTGGCAAAGACCAAACATCGTCTTATCTGTGCACGGTGTGGAAAATGGGAGCGAGTAATTGAAACAAACGAGGTCAAAAATACACTGATTTGTCCTTACTGTAAAGCAAGACAAATCACTGCTACTTTTTACTCTGATTATGATCTTCCAAAAATAATACGTAAAAAATATGAAGGAAAGAAACTCTCTTTAGATGAAAAACACAAATTTGATCGAGCCTGGAAGGTCTCTTCTTTAATAGAAAATTTTGGAAATATTGCAATAACTGTCATGTCTGGATATGGAGTTGGCGCTGACACTGCTGCACGTATATTGCGAAATATGGTGGATGAAGAACATCTCTTTAAGCAAATATACGAAGCAGAAAGACAATATGTTGTAACTAGAGGATTTTGGGATTCTTAATTTTTCTTTATAATTTTAGAAAATGCAGTAAGAGATAATTCAATTCTTCCTTCCAAACCTGCCTTTGCGTTTACTCCTGTTATTGAAATTATTTCTCCCAACTCACATTTGTCTATCAATCTAGCTTGATTTCTCCATCCTTTAACCCAAATTTGACCAGTATCATCTTCCACAAACATTTCCGATAATAGAATTGATTCTCCTGATTTAGTTTGAATTTCTCGTCTTTCTGGAATTTTAAGTACTATAGCTTCAATACAGTAATTGCCATCTACTTTTACTTCGTTAATTTTTGTTCTTATCTTTGATAATGTTGGAATAGATTCATCATTTTCCAGTTTTCTTACAAATGAATTACTATCTAATGTAACAGAGTTGCCATACACTTTTGATGGCATGCATTCAATAACATCACCTTCATTACAAATACTAGTAGAATTTGAATAATCGGTAATATTGTAAATATTTTTTTTATTATCAATAGCTAAAATCATATTTTTTCCATTCTCTGTTGTTACAATTGAAAGAATTCTTGCAATTACTGGTTCCGCTTCTTTACCACCTTCAATTTCAATTACTGTTGAATCATTACCGTGAATTTCTAGTCCTTGATTTCCATTTTTTATATTGACACCAAGTAATCTGACTTTTGCACCTTGGGAAATCATATTTGGAATATCTGATTGATCTTTTCCCCATAGAACTACCCTCATAGCAGTATTGTCTTTTCCTTTTAACCTCATTCTTAATGCTTTTCCTGGCTGACCACGCGAATTTGTAAACTCCATGCTATTTACAACTCCGTCTATTATTCCTGTAATCACAAGATCTTTCTGTCCTTCTTTCAATTCACTAATATCTTTAGTAATCTTGTCTATGGTTGGAATTTCACTTTTGTTATCGGTTATTTCAATATTGGAACCTGAACCAATATTGATAGTTGGAGATCCATTGAGATCTGATTTTACATATGCTTTGATGATTTTGATCAAATCTCCTGGTTTGAGATTTTCAATTCCAGGCAAGTTTGCTTTATCATCCCATAGCTTTACACTGGCAGTTGAATTTGTATCGTATACTGTCATGGTTCTAAGATAAAAAGGTGAACCATCTTTGCGAGAAAATTGTTTTGCAGGAGATACACTAAGAACTCTGGTTTCTAATGATATTTCTTTTGCTCCTGCATAAAGATCCTTTAAACCCATTTCAACTTTTAATGGCCCTGATAAAGAAATTCCATAATCCGATGCAATCAAAAACAGAGCTCCTTGATCTGTTAAATAACCTGCGCCTATTTTCTCTTTTTTATGTTTAATTTGTTCTTCTATATCATTTCTAGTTAATTCTGGTTTTTGTTCAAGTAATTTATCTACAAGAATATCAAATTCAGACAATTCATTTTCTGTAAAC
>DASSYQ010000082.1:0-4021 GCA_035703205.1 Nitrosarchaeum sp. | reverse complement strand
CTTAATCTGGATCTTCATAGTTTTCTTTCTTTTCTGACTTTGCACCAGATTCTTCTATTGGTCTCATCTTTGTTTCAAGAATGTCCATTCTAGCTCTGTATCCTTCAGCATATTCAAGTTCTGATGGAACAAGTGTAGCTGGATGAATGAATCCTTGACTTCTCATTGCAAGTGCTTTTTTTGTTGCAATCTCTCTTATGTAATCCCAATCAGGAGTTGAAAATCCATCAAATGGACCTGTGAGTTTTCCGTTGTGCATACTAAAGACAAGTGCTTGCACAATTGGAATGCAAAAATTGATCGTTGCTGCAGAGTTCAGCTTTACTGGCATTAATGGCATATTGTGACTTCCTCGCGTGTTTCCTGCAACATAGTGAGGATTGTTAAATACACTTCCTACCTCTTCTGTTGCTGGAAAATTCTTCTGCGTCCTAATTAGACATATTGGATCATCTTTTCCAACATATGTTCCTGCAATGTTGTGCAATCTGTCAGTTGATGCTGCAAGAATTGGTTCTCCTTGTTTTGTTGTAACTGTAGAGACGACATATCTTCCAGGATACATCAGGGCTGCTTCAATTGTTGGCTTGTCTTCCCACAGTGAAAGTTTTGCAATTTTGCCTTCTTCTACATCCATGACATTAATTATCACACCGCTTGCAAGTGATTTGTTTACAATTAGTCCTGTGTTGCTTAAACTGTCTACAAACATTCTGTATATTGGATAGTTAAAAGCGCCTGGCTCTGTTTTGTCTGCTGCAAAAACTGTGAATGCTTCATTTGGTCTTTCCTCAAATTCCATCTCTGCAACGCCTGGTCCCATTCCTTTTACATTTCCTGAAAAAGAATCCTTTAGAAGATCTTGTCCTGCTCCGTAAAGTCCCTCTTGTTTTGCAACTTGAGTTCCTGCCATAAATGCATCCCAAGCTAACTTGTGAATTTTATCATTGTCTACTCCATGAGTATGTGACATGACAATGTGTACATCATCTCCACAATATCCAATATAATGATCGATTAGTAAACTGCTGGAATTTTTGACAGTCTTTCTGACTGCTTCAATTAATCCATCACTAGGTCTTGTATGTCCACCGATTCCACCTACATCAGCTTTGATGACTGAAACTGTAATTTTCATGAATTATCTGATTTCCCCTTTGATTTATGTGTAATTTTTCAAATCTTTATGATCTAAAAATTCTTGAAAAAATTATATTTTTTTTTCAAAAATTCATAACAGTAATAAATCCCCTCCAATACCTCTTTGATATGGCAGTTAAACCACACTTGAACCTGATTGTTACAGGTCATATTGATAATGGAAAATCAACAACTATGGGTCATTTCTTGATGGATCTCGGTGTTGTAGATGAGAGAACTATTGCAGCACATGGAGCCGAATCCGAGAAGACCGGAAAAGGTGATACTTTCAAGTACGCTTGGGTTATGGATAATATTAAAGATGAAAGAGAAAGAGGTATTACAATTGATCTTGCTTTCCAAAAGTTTGAGACACCAAAATACTTCTTTACATTGATTGATGCTCCTGGACACAGAGACTTCATCAAAAACATGATTACTGGTGCATCTGAAGCAGATGCAGCTATTTTGGTACTTTCTGCAAAAGAAGGTGAAACTGACACTGCAATTGCTGCAGGTGGTCAGGCAAGAGAACATGCATTTTTACTAAAAACACTGGGTGTTGGTCAACTAATCGTTGCAATCAATAAAATGGATGCAGTTGATTACAAAGAAGCAGCATTCAAAGCCGCAAAAGAAAAAGGCGAAAAACTAGTAAGATCTGTAGGTTACAAATTAGAAAACGTACCATTCATCCCACTTTCTGGATGGAAAGGTGACAACTTGGTTAAAAAATCAGAGAACATGCCATGGTACACTGGAAAGACACTGCTGCAAGCATTTGATGACTTTACAGTAGCTGAAAAACCAATTGGTAAACCATTACGTGTTCCAATTCAAGATGTTTACACCATTACTGGTGTAGGTACTGTACCTGTAGGTAGAGTTGAAACTGGAGTCATGAAAGCAGGACAAAAAATTATTGTAATGCCTTCTGGTGCCTTAGGTGAAATCAAATCAATTGAAACTCACCACACTGAAATGCCAACTGCAGAAGCAGGTGACAACATTGGATTCAACCTTAGAGGTATTGAAAAGAAAGATATCAAAAGAGGAGATGTACTTGGAACTCCTGATGCACCACCAAAGGTTGCAAAAGAATTCAAAGCACAAATCATTGTAATTCATCACCCAACAGCAATTGCACCTGGTTACACTCCAGTCATGCACTGCCACACTGCACAAGTTGCGGCAACTGTGACTGAATTCTTACAAAGAATTAATCCAGCTACTGGTGCAGTTGAAGAAGAGAATCCAAAGTTCCTTAAAGTTGGTGATGCAGCAATTGTAAAAATTAGACCTGTAAGACCAACTTGTGTGGAAACTTTCCAGGAATTCCCTGAGATGGGTAGATTTGCACTCAGAGACATGGGTGCAACTATTGCAGCAGGAATTATCAAGGAAATTACTGAAGAGTTCAAACCTTAGGTTGAGTTGAGATGACTCAAACCGCTCGTGTCAAACTAACCAGCACTAGTCTTCCTAAACTTGATGGTGTATGTGGTGAGATCATGGGCATTGGCAAAAAAACAGGTGTTAAAGTTAAAGGACCAACTCCACTTCCTGTTAAAAAATTACATGTTGCAACAAGAAAATCTCCATGTGGTAACGGAACCGAAACATATGAAAAATGGGAGATGAAGATGCATCGAAGAATCATTAACATTAGTGCCGATGATAAAGCAATTCGACAATTGATGAGATTAAAGATTCCAGATGATGTTTACATTGAATTATCTCTAACGTAATCTGGTATCCTTAAATTATAGAAATTTTGATGATAAATATGGCTGAAGAAAATTTTGAAATTGAAAGCATTCAAGAGACTAAAGAAACATTTGATGTGTTTTACTCTTGTTTAAGATGCGGAACTAATGTTTCAAATACAGAGCTATCAAGATTGCCTGAAATCAAATGCATCTGTGGGTTCAGAGTATTTACCAAAGTAAGACCACCTGTAGTTAAAACAGTAAAAGCAATCTAGTTATCTGTCTTTTTTGTAACTATGTTCTCGTTGCAAATGTGTCCGCATATCTTCCATATTTGAAAAATATTTTTTGCATTCTTTACAGTCATACTGTAAATCTTTTCCATGAACTATTTGTTTGTGATTCATCAATTCTTCTTGATGTGCAAATTTGCTACTGCAAACATCACAAATAAATTTCTTAAATCCTAACATTATCCCAACTCTGCTTTCTTTTCATCCCAGCATTTTCTGCAGAGCTGGCCTTCTATCTTCCATTTGCCTTTTGGATTGTGTCTGATGAATCCCATCTCTGTTTTACATAATGCACAAAATTTTTTCTTTACTTCAAATGACTCTTCTTTTTTATCAAAACATTCCTTGCACAACAAGCCTTCCATGTCCCATTGCCATCTTGGTTCCCAAAGTTCTGAGATCATTTTTGTTATTCCGCATGAAACACATGCCTGTCTTACTTTTCCCTCATAGTATTCCTTTGATTTGTCAAAATGACAATCTCCACAAAGCACTCCTTTGATATTCCATTCTTTTTTGGGTTTGTGTTTGTGTGTAAGTTCTTTGTTGCATATGGTACAATGTGTAGGCTTTTTGCTAAATAATCCCATAGTCTATGTTCTAATTGAAATAATTTAAGTCAATACAAAAATTAGAAGAATAATCTCCATTTTATTTCTATGATTATCTAGTTGCATCGTAATATGCTCACTAAAATGACTCACTGAATTGCTTTATGTGATTTTCTCTTGCTGGTTTTTTTAGTTATTTTTGATTGTTTTTGAATCCCTTTTGGAGGTGGAAATTCCTTGTCTGTCTTCTTTTCTGCTCTAACTTTTTTCAATTTATCACTAACAATTTTCTTACTGACTGTTTTCATAATTCCACTTCCGTATGGTC
>DASSYQ010000053.1:0-2410 GCA_035703205.1 Nitrosarchaeum sp. | reverse complement strand
CCCATGCTATTTCATGACTCTGGTGTATTTGAGATAATTTCAGTAAACTCTTTAGATATTACACGAAGACCCATCATTGTATCTAACAAGAGTTCGATCCAAATTAGTGATATTTCAGCTAGACTACACTGTGAGGTTGTTCTTGATGGGCTGGATAGATACAAAGTAAACAATACTGTAGAATGTACTCAATTTTTACCACCTGCTAAAATTATCCGACTCAAAAAAGATTCTACAGCAATTTCTGCACTTGCAAAGAAGGTACGCTTGGCTGAAGAATTACTTAGTATGCCACCCAGCTCTAAATTACTACTAAAAACATTAGAGTATGAAGGAGCACTTACACAAAAAGATCTTGCAAACAAGACTCTACTTCCAGATCGAACTGTACGATTGGCTCTTAGCCATTTACTGAAGAAAGGGTATGTCAAAAAGAAAATCTCAATTAGAGATGCACGACAAAAAATTTACGAGATATCTAAAATAGAATAGATTTTTGTATTATAAAATACTATGATAAATTTTTGGTGTGTGATGTGTCGTCTTCACATGCATCTTTGATTCTTTTTTGTAAATCTGATTCATAACAAGCATTGGAACAAAAATTCTTTACTCCTATATGATATTCTTTTCCACACTTTGTGCATCTTGTCAATTTTTCACTATGTGTTATCTTTGAATTCTTTAATATCTTTGTTATTGATTCCTTTGTTTTTCACACTGTTCCTATAATTGAGATTTTTTCAACTGGCGAGCAATTTATTTTTGGGATGCAGCCTTCACAAATGCTTCAAATACTTGCTCTGGATATCCCGGTCTGCTGTTAAATTCTGGATGAAATTGCACTCCTAGGTAGAATTTATGAGATGGAATCTCTAACATCTCCATTCTCTTACCTCCATCGCTTTCGGCTGAAAATATGAGTCCATTTTTCTCAAATTCTGGAATGTATTTTTTGTTGATTTCATATCTATGTCTGTGTCTCTTGCTAATTATACTGGCATTGTAGATTTTTTGCGCTATAGTGTTTGGCTTTATTTGAATGTCGTTTGCACCTAGCCTTAAAGATCCCCCCATATCTGATATATTTTTTTGATCTGGAAGTAAATCAACAATTGGATTTTTGGCATCTGGTTTTATTTCAGTAGAGTTTGCATCATCTAACTTCAAAACATTTCTTGCAAATGCAATAGATGCTAATTGAAATCCAAAACATATTCCAAGATATGGGATATTTTTCTCTCTTGCATAGTCTGCAGTTTTTATGATTCCTTCTGAACCTCTTACTCCAAATCCTCCTGGAACTAGTATGCCGTCATATTTTGATAAAATACTATAATCTGTAATTGATTCTGAATCAATCCAATCAATTTCAACTGACTTTCCTAATTTTGCACCTGCATGCTTTAGCGCATGATTGACACTTACATAACTGTCTGCAAGTGTGACGTATTTTCCAACAATTGCAATCCTTACTTTCTGATCTTCATGATTTATCATGGATTCTGCAATGCTATTCCATTTATCCCAATTTGCAGAAGCATTTACCATTCCAACTTTTCCAAACTTTCTAAATAATGAATCCATTATCCCTTGATCATACAAAATCTCTGGTACTTGGAAAATTGACTTTACATCATGACACGATAATACGTCATTTGCAGTGACATTTGTAAACAATGCAATTTTTTTCTTTGTCTTCTCTTCTAACGGTGTTGAGCATCTCACTGCCAAAAAGTCTGGCTGAATTCCTATCCTTCTTAATTCCTGTGCACTATGTTGAGTAGGTTTTGTCTTTTGCTCTCCAACCACATCCAATGATGGTGCAAGTGTAACATGAACAAAAATTACGTTTTGTGGCCCTTCTTCAACTCTCATTTGTCTTAGCGCCTCTAAAAATGGAAGCGATTCTATGTCCCCTACAGTACCTCCGCACTCTACAATCAAAAAGTCTAGTTTTTCCTCATCTGCAATTTTTCTAATTCTGTTTTTAATTTCATCTGTAATATGGGGAATTATCTGAACACATGCTCCTAGATATTCGCCTTTTCTTTCTGCTTCAATTACAGCTGAATATACTTGGGCTGTGGTAATGTTGTGACTTTTAGGAATATTTTGATTTAGAAATCTTTCATAATTTCCAATATCCATATCGCATTCACCACCATCTTCTGTTACGAAGACTTCTCCATGAGCAACAGGATTCATGGTTCCTGCATCATAATTCAAGTATGGATCTATTTTGATACATGATACTTTTTGACCCGCTAACTGTAGTAATTTTGCAATTGATGAAGTTGTTACTCCTTTTCCAAGGCCTGACATAACCCCCCCTGTAACAAAAATAAGTTTAGTCTGCACATTAAGAAAACAAGTATCTGGTTTTTGTATGTTTTGCTGTTAGGATTAA
>DASSYQ010000026.1:0-4029 GCA_035703205.1 Nitrosarchaeum sp. | reverse complement strand
CTGAAAATTCCAACGACACCACAATTTTCTTTAACCATGCACTACCAACTCCCTTAACGAATTAGACCACGTTTTTTGAGCTTTATCAACTCTTAGATCTATGATGTGTTTGTTTTCTTTGTTAAATCGAATGTTCTCACCTACAAACACTCCAATCATTTTGTACGAGACCTTACTCTTTTTGAGAACATCTTCTAGTTTTTTGAGATTCTTCTTTTCTAAAACCAAAAGATATCTAGAATGACTTTCAGAAAATAGAATTCTATCAACATCCAATTTTGGTCCGGGTACTTTTTCTAAAGATACATCACACCCTATCTGATTTATCATACATAGTTCTGATATGGCCACTGCAAGACCGCCTTTAGAGCAATCATGGGCTGTTTTGAGAAGATTATTTTTGATCACATCTAAAACCACATTCATGTTGGTTTTTGATTCCTGAAAATTGACAACTGGACATTTTCCTCCAATAAACTTGTGAATGTATTCGTAATATTCAGAGCCACCCATTTCATCTTTAGTATCGCCAACAATTACAAGACAATCCCCATCGGTGATTTTCTTAGAGTACAGAGGAGTTTTGTCAATCAAGCCAAGAATTCCAATTATCGGGGTGGGTTTAATCGGGCCGGATGGTGTTTCATTGTACAGACTTACCTTTCCTCCAACACATGGGATTTCAAAGTATTTTGCAAAGTCAGTTAAACCCTTAAGCGATTCCAAAAACGTCCAAAAGATTTCAGGATTTTCAGGATTTCCAAATTGCAGATGATCAAGCATCCCGATTGGCTTTGCTCCGGTGCACACAACATTTCTGCATGCTTCCTCAAAGCACCCTATGGCGCCTTCTCTTGGATTGATATAGCAATGCTTTGGATTACCGTCTATTTTTGCTGCCAAAAATTTTCCGTTATCTAGTCTAAGAACTGACGCATCTTGGCCAGGTTTAACTACGGTTCGTATTCCAACTTCATGATCATATTGCCCATATACCCAAATTTTACTTGCGATATTTGGCGACGAAATAAACCTCATCATCATTTTTGAATAATCTGAGATTGGTTTGAGTCTCTTTTCTTTTTCTATATTATCAAGATATGCAGGTTTTTTGGAAGGTCTGTCTAGAAGAGTGGCATTTGCAACAACATCTGTTGGAAGATTGGCACATGTCTTTTTGCCTTTTTTTACATGCATCATGTTATTAGAAGTAACATGGCCAATAACAGAGCAAGTGATACGGAATTTTTTGCAAATTTCCTGTAATTTTTTTAGTTTTTTCTGGTTTGTCACTATTAGCATCCTTTCCTGAGATTCAGACACCATGATTTCATCCGGGTTCATGTTGGATTCTCGCGTATGGACTTTATCCACATCCATTTCAATTCCAATTGATAACGCATCGGCAGTTTCAGATACAGCGCAAGATAATCCACCACCGCCAAGGTCTTTCATTGCATGAATGAGGTTTTGATTTCGAGCTTCTAGTATTGCCTCGATGATTAATTTTTCAATAAACGGATCTGGGATTTGCACAGCAGACCTATTTTCAGATTCCAAAGAGTCAGAGGCAAATTGAGAGCCACCTATCCCATCCCTCCCTGTTGAACCTCCAAGTAAAACTACAAGATCACCTTTTGTGGCATGATTTTTGATCAGACTCTTTTTCTTTCCAAATCCAATAGCAGCAACATCCACTAAAGCATAATTAGAATAACACTCATCAAATTCAACTTCACCTCCAATTGTTGGAATTCCCAAACAGTTTCCATAATCAGCAATTCCTGTGACTGCGTTTTTGAAAAGCCATCTTGCCTGAAGATCCTTTTCAATATCCCCAAATCGTAGGCCATCAAAAATAGCAATAGGTCTTGTTCCTGCTGACAAAATATCGCGAATGACTCCACCTACTCCGGTTGCAGCCCCACCATATGGTTCAACAGCTGATGGATGATTGTGACTTTCAATATGTGCAGTTATAACATAACCATCACCAACATCTAAAACTCCAGAGTCATACCCCTTTTCAGATATCACTAATGGTCCTTTCATCGGTAACATCTTGAGATGTTTCTTTGATGATTTGTATGAACAGTGTTCAGACCATTCTGCAGCTACGATTTGTAATTCAGTTGATGTTGGTTTTCTTCCGATTTTAGATGTAAGTTCATCTAGTTCCTGTGGCTCTAAGCTCAATTCTTAACACCGATTGTTTTAATCAGAGATTCAAAAATCAAAGAAGATGGTTTGTTATCAATTGGATTAATTTCGGATTCAGTTGCTCTTTCTGGATGAGGCATCATGCCAACTACATTACCATCCTCATTACAAACTCCAGCTATTCTATCAGTAGAGCCATTTACTACTTCACTATACCTAAATACAATTTGATTTTTCTTTTTCAGTTTTTTAAGAGTGTCATCATCCACGTAGTATCTTCCTTCACCATTTGCAATCGGAATGGGAATTTTTTGATGCAGTTTTAATTTATTTGTAAAAGGAGTCTGATTGTTTTCAACTATCAGATTAGTCCACCTACACATAAAATTAAGAGAAGTGTTTTTGAGCAATGCCCCAGGCAACAACCCAGCCTCTACAAGAATTTGAAATCCATTACATACACCCAAAATAGGAATTCCTTTTTCTGCCATTTTTCTAACATCGTTAATTATCGGACTATGAGCTGCAATCGCCCCTGATCTTAATCTGTCACCATAGGAGAATCCACCTGGGAGGATTACAGCATCAATGTTTTTTGGCAACCCTTTTTCATGCCAAAAATACTCTGCGTTAAGCTTGAAGACATCAGTCAATACATGGTACATATCGCGATCGCAGTTACTACCTGGAAAAACGATAACTCCTACTTTCACAATTAGAATTATCAGCAGAGATATTTAATTTGAATCTAGTCAAAAGACATCAAAAAACATTACGTACTGATCGCTCTTCGCAATCACAGATATGCATCAGATGCAGATTATAGTGTAAATTCATAAAATTAGTCATAAATCGCACACATATTAGATTCATAATTGTAGCAGACAAAATGAATTCGATTTACTTTAATATTAAAAAAAGTTCAATTTTGCGTTGAACCAGATTATTGCATTAATTCCTCTCATTTTACTGATTGGAATAATTCATGTAATCCCATCTAGTGATGCCGATTCTACAATACCGCCATCAAAATCAAATTCAGATACAGCATTTACTGCCGCTACATTTGCTGATAAATACAAAGATGTGCCATTTACGGGTAAAAAAGTAACAGTAGTCATAAAAGTGGAAGGGGAATCAGAAAATACTGATCCAGCAAAAAGAGCAAAAGAGATACGGTATCTTCAAAGTTATGTTTTGAAATTTTTGTCATTTTCCAATGCAGTAAATGTTGTTTCTGATCAACAGAAAAATGAAATCACAGCCCAGATAGATTCAGCATGGATTCCAATTTTAGAGCAGAGAAGCGATGTTGTTTCCGTAACAATATTAGACGTTCAAAAAATCAATAAAGAAAATTTGAACGAATTACCTCCAAAAAAACAACAGTCACTAGGCAGAAGCATAAGTGAAATACAATGTATGGGGAATTTTGTTTTGATTCAAAAATACGATAATTCTCCTGCTTGTGTGAAACCATCCACCGTTGAAAAATTAATTCAGCGGGGTTGGGCATCAGGTTTGAATAAATAAAAACGACATGCATTGCATAGACAAATCAGGCACATCTAAGCATCAAATACATCAATAGTGACTTTACTTACCATTGGATTGTAAATACGCAGCTCATCACAGATTTCGTGAACTCTAGTTTTTGCAGTTTTTTTGTCTTTTTCTTTGATTGTAAATTTTAGCATTTTTGCAGTTTTGATTTTAGAGATTGAAGAGTGTGTGCCTTTCAACACCAGATCATTTAAGATTGTGTCACCCTCAGGATCACTGATTCCAGGTTTGTTTTCAATTGTCACATGAACATCAAAAGTAGCCATCAGTAATTCCCAAAATCTAAAAGAGGTTAATCTATCTTAC
>DASSYQ010000136.1:0-33838 GCA_035703205.1 Nitrosarchaeum sp. | reverse complement strand
TTTTGATCGCTCAGATTTTTGAATCAATACTTTACCTTGCATAAATCTATGCGAAATATATGAGTCAATTGATAATCCAACATACCTAGAATTATTTTATCCCTAAATTCAGAGCAACATTTAACAATTTTATTATGTTCTACTCCGTCGCAATAGGCATAATGACAAACAGGGAAACTGTGATCACAGTAAATGATACTACACCAATTACAAAACATATTTCATTTAATTTAATAGATGAAAATTTAGTTGCAATACTACCCAAAAACAATATTGATGCGTATATCACGGTAAAAAGAACATAATTATCCGAATTCTGATTAGCTTGTTGAGCCTCATCCATCTTTGATTCTGCTATTTTTAATTTCTGTTCTGCTTGTTCTGCAAAGGTTCGTTTGTACTCTTTCATAACAAATGGATGTGGTGGAGCATCAGAATTATCAAAAGGATTTGTATCTAACCAAGCTTGGACTGCTGGCTTAAAATCTGGACGAAACCTCTCAAAATAAAAATCACTTAGTTTTTGATCATTGTCATTTACTGCATTAACATATTGAAAAAACATCATTGCGTCCACCATGCTATACTGTGTCTGTTGAATATTCAATTCTGCTGCTTGTCTGTTTGCGGCATTTACATCAACTAATCTAAATGTCTGAATCCCACCCCATAAAGTAGATTGATATGCACTCCATGCAGTGAATATTATAATCAATGCCATCAACATGACAGATAATAATTCCAACCTATTAGCAAATATCTTTTCACTCATGATTGTATTTTTCTTGCTGTAGGTCTGTATCTTTCATATAATCATGACCAAAACGTTTGTCAATATATTCAACTACATCGTCATAACCGTTCTGGATAAGTTGTTTTATTGTGTTTGATGAAAAATCAAATATTTTTTTTGAAGTTTCGTTTTCGGTAATTTTTCTTTCAATTCGTATTACTTCACCTATGTTGAATTGTCCTTCAATCATATTTCGATATTTCATAGATTCTATACCGTGTAATTTACCATGACTTTCTGGAAAAGAATCAAGCAAATCATCGATAACATTTTGTTTTACTCCATGAGATTTTGCAATGTCAATTAATTTCTTGCTCAGATCAATAGCATCTGAAATCAACAAAAGCACATTTTGGTCTCTTTCGGATTTATCTGCAAAAGTTATGTCAATATTCCTATTCAGAACTCCATCAAAATCCCAGGGAATTTTATCAATACGTGATGGATGTAAGTTTATCAACAATACTCCTAATTTTGGAATTGATTCTTTCAATCCTTTTATTTTGTACCAAAATTGCCTGTGAAGGACAATAAGTTGTGCTAACGGAGTATTTGCCAATAGTCCGCCATCCCAAAAATACCGTGTTTTTTGTTCGTATCTTTTTGTTTCAAAATTATAACTTTCTGCCTCTAGCGGAACATAATCATAACTGACAGGAACTGCTGCACTGGCAAGAACATGATCTGCTGTTATGCCTTTTGGATAACGAATAATATGTTCAAATCCAATGCCAGTATCTTCATCATATTCATCATCATTATACCCTGTGTCATTATTCATTATGTATCTACCATATTCTGATTTTCTAGTGCCATCTTTCTTTGCATAGCTGTCAAATACAACAGGTTTACCATCCATCACATCTACAGAAGTTAAAATTAATCGGGGTTGATTATCGTCAAGGCTGGTTGCAATTGGAAACTTTACAAATTGTTCCAAAGAGTCCTTTAGAAATTGATTACTGTAACGATACCATCTATTTGAAATGTCAAAGAATTTAGTATCAGGTGTTGTGTGTGGTGAAGAAAAAACCTTTGGAACTCCAAACATTGCAAATTCCATTGCTGAATAATATCTTCTGGCAGCCTCACCAGTAGCCGCGCCTTGGAAAAATTGTCTCCAATAATTCCACCATTGTGTCATAGGTCCAGAAAATTTATCTGACATTGATTCTGTGGAAATATAATTCCAAAATTCTTCTAGTTTTTCGGCTGATCCGTCCCAAGTCTTGTTTTCTACTACATAGCTTACTAAAATTGCTGCATTAATTGCTCCAATAGAAGTGCCTGCAACAATATCAAATAGTTGCCTATCTTCATGTTTCATCTCTATGTCTCTATATTTTATGAATGGAGATACTGCTTTGAAGGCACCTACTTCATATGCTCCAAGTGAACCTCCACCTTGGAGTACAAGTGCGCGTTCTTCCTGTGGGATGTTTTTCATGAGTACATATAGAATCTAAACGATATAACAATTGTCGAAAAAATCACTTATGAATTGGGCTTGTCTAATTATTGTTCAAATTACATTACAAACATAGTTGTAAAGTTGTCTAAAAAGACGAAATAGGATTCAAGTGATTCCCAAAATTCAGAATTGGATGTTACACGAAATAAAAATTATTTTTAGAAAAATACGTATTTGTGCAACTAACTTTGCTCTAGATCTTTGTGACAGATAATTTTTGTCCAATTATTCCTGCAATAATGCTGGCAATTCCGTGGAATAGCAGTCCTATTGAAACTAACATTAGCATCATTGCCAAGGCCAATCCCGGCATTGCATGAATTGATGCTGAAACTACAACTGCCAAAATACCTAAAACAATATTGGCGATTCTAGTACCTTTACCTAGACTTTTGTCTGCGATACCAGTAGCAATTAGTCCTAGTCCATGAATTAAAATCACAATTGACACTATCATGATTAGTGTTGCAACTGCAGCAATTGGATTAGATAAAGCGAAAATTCCACCTATAATTGAAATGATTCCTATTGTAATACTGATTGCTTTAGTAGATTTTGGGATCTGACGCAAAACAAATCCTTCTATAATTTTTGAAATTCCTACCATTATCAGAGCAATACCAAGAAAAGCGATATACAATAATGCGGTTTCGGCTGGATTTGCGATCACCCATCCAGACAATGCGATTGCGATTGCTCCTAAAACAATCTGAGCTATTCTCAACCATGTGGGAGATTTTTCCATGGTCAATAATCGAAGAAGAGATATAATAACAATGATGAGATTATCATTTTTGAAAACAATGCTATTGCCAATTTTTGCAATTCTGATATTACTAATTGCTGCAAATCATGCTTTTGGAATGGATTATGAATTTGCATATGATGAGTATAGACCAGGCGGAAGCTTGACACAATATCACGATATGAAACAGTTGAACTTTACCGTATTAGATGTTGAAAAAATTTTCATACCAAAATGGATTGATGAGCCTGGAGATTATTCAGATATTTTAAAAGTAAAATTTAATGTAACTAATAATGGACTAGAAAATTTTTCAGTATACAAAAACATGTTTCAAGTAGATGTGGTGGATCCTCATCAAGAGTTTAAGGAGGTAAGACGAACCAATAAAGACAATATTGTAGATAATTATTATCCTCAATATATTGAAGATTTTAAGCTGAGATTTCAGGATATTTCGTTGCCTTCAGAATTATCGGAATGTGTATTACTTAATCACAATCTCAAGATTAATCAAACAAAGACTTTGTCTGTTTGCTTTGATGTTAGACAAATAGAATCCAACGCACCGTTAGATTTTGGTGGACCTAGACAATACTATCTTGTTATGATGGATAACAAATTTGCGACATCATGCCCAAACTGCATATCTGTTTTACTTGATGATTATTACCAAAGTACTATGGTAAAAACAAAATTTCCACCACGAATTCAGACTACTCTTGGAGTATACGCAGAAAAAGTTTCCTGTAAAGATGGATTTGACCTGATCTTCAAAAATTCAAAGAGTCCAGCGTGTGTGAAGCCTTCCACAGCAAAAGTTCTTGAAAATCGTGGATGGACTAGAATTAACAAATGATGAAATACGGATTTAACATGATGAATACATTGTTGATGCTATTTTTTAGTATCAATGCATACAAATAGCAAATGTCAGTTAAAATTCTGAATGTAAAGTAATAATAGATAACAAATGCAAAATCAAATGTGAAGATTAAATGTCCAAAATGCAAGAAAACTGCAGAATTATCAATGGATTTTTCTTTTGTAAAATGTGAAAGTTGTGATTTAGATATGAGTTATGGTGAATATGTCAAATTTATTGCACATAATGAAACTACATATTCAGATATTCTTGGAGATTATGCAGGTAGTACTGAAGGTCAGACAGCAGGTTCACTAGATGAATGGGATTAACAACATAGTAAAATCATTCAGCAGATTAAAATAATTAGATTGGGAGTTGTTAAACATCGTTGGAATTTCTATTAGAAAATATACTAAATTTGGTAGGATTTTTAGTAGGACTTGCAATAGGAATAATGTCAGTAATTGGATTTAGAAATACAGGCAGTCCTACATTATTTAGATTAACAGTTGCATTTTTTTCAATCAGTATTGGATTTTTTGTAATATGGGCAGGATACATGGTTGAAGATTTTGTAATAAAATCAGGCAACATAGAAAGATGGATCCAGACTTTGGGAATTGTCATACAAACTGTAGGATATTTCTTCATAGCATTTTCACATAGTATCAAATCATTTTTTCCAAAATCAAGATATTTTAGAGCAGTCGGAATTTTTCCATTATTTTTAGTATCATCTGTACAAATAGAACACATCTTCAGATCTGTTTCATTTATTTTACTAGCTTATGGCGCAATTGAAACTATCTTATCATATTTTGAAAACAAAAACAAAGGAGCCATATCTGTAGCAGTGGGATTAGCATTGTTAGCTCTTGGAGAATTTTTAGGATGGTATTCATTTGTATTTCCAGAGTCCATATTGTACTCAGTTTCCATGATTATCAAAATTGGAGGTTTGGTTGCACTGTTTATTCCAGTAAGCAAAATTCCTCTAACTAGAATAAAATTTGATGACAATTTAGAATAGTTAATTGTCAGGCTCAAATTAATCAGAAACTGAAAATTTGTCAAATTCTTTTATCTTTTTAGTATATTGCAAAATATCAACCTGCTCTCATAGAAATTACAAGATTTACTCATACAGGAACAGACATGGTTGAATATAGAACACATATGAAAATTATAGGAGATATATTATCCACTACACGTGATGACCTCCAAGACGAAGATGGAGCTACAGTAACTTATCTTATCAGAAAAGCTAACATTTCACATTCAAGAATTTCCAGAATTTTGAAGACATTGGTATCTCAAGGATTATTGGAACAAGTAGAGTCACAAGGTTCAAACAAATATAGAATTAGCCAATCCGGAAGAGAATTTCTTCAGGCATATTATACATTTACAAGTTTTGCAGATAATTTTGGTCTGACAATCTAATCTTCCGTTTCTTCAAATTCATCTAGATCGTCATCGAAATCATCTTGAAAATCTGTATCTTCATACTCAGATGAGGGATCAGACATACTAGATAATCAGAAATTTTTATTCGTTAAAAAACTTATTCAAATGTAAATGAATAATTAAAGAAAAGAATACCAATAATATGATTGAGAGTCAAATGTGATAAAGAAGGCATTTCAAAAGCCAGTAGCATTATTAAAAGTGGGGGTATCGTTGTATTTCCAACAGATACAGTGTATGGGATTGGATGTGATCCATACAATAAAGAATCAATTCAAAGAATTTACAAAATTAAATCAAGAGAAGTTTCAAAATCACTTCCAATTTTAGCTTTTTCAAAAGATATTGCAGCAAAAATTGTGGAATTTGATAAAGATTCAGAAAAGATTGCACAAAAAGTTTGGCCAGGACCAGTAACACTAATTTTAAAATTAACAGATGAAAAACTCAAAACATCATTAAATGTGGGTGATAAAATTGCAATCAGAGTTCCAAAACATCAATGCACATTAGAATTGTTAAGAGAATGTAATTTCATAGTTGGAACAAGTGCAAATATTTCTGGGATGGGACCATTTAGAAACCCAGAGGAATGCTATCAAAATATTCATAATTTTGATCTTTTTTTAGATGGTGGAACAATCACAAGTGAAGGAGAGTCAACAATAATAGAATTTGAAGAAGGTAAATTAAAAATTCACAGAGAAGGGGTTTTAACACAAAAGGAGATCTTGAAAATACTTTGAATTTGATAGTTACTTGTGCCAGACATTTAGAATCAGAAACCAAGCAGGAAATAACAAGAATTTTGGAAAAAATAGGAGATTCAGAACCTGTAATAACCGTCACAAACATGTCTGGAATTTTAACTGCAGATACAAAATTGGAATCTATCGAAGTAGTAAAAAAAATCAAAGAAATGCTACTAGATGAACCATGGTGTATTAGATATTGTCTCAGAATAATCCCTATTCAAAAAATTGTAGAAACTAAGATCGAGAGCATAGAAGACGGAATTTCAGACTTAATTAAATTAATTTCCAATGGAGAGTCATATAGAATATCAATTGAGAAAAGAAATTCAAATATTTCTAGTCAAGAATTGATTTCAAGAATAGCAAAAAAAATTAAAAATAAAGTATCATTAGAATTTCCGGACAAAATCATATTAATCGAAATATTAGGAAATAAAACAGGAATTGCAATTGTCAAAAAAGAAAACATTTTGAGCGTAGAAAAAACTAAAAGAAGTATATCAGAGTAAGATTGCAGCTTTTTCTATCAATATATCTTCAAGAGGGTTTTTTGATAAAACTGCATTAAGTTGTTTATCTGTTATTTGGAAGTATTTTTTTAGGAATAAAGTATTGTCTTTAGAAAATATTTTAACAGACACAGAACTCAATTCTTTGTAAAGTGCATCCAATGTTTTTTTATTTCCAAGAGCAATAAGCACAAAGTTTTGTTTTGGTTTAAGTCCAGCAGAATTAATTGCAGAAGAAATTTGTGAAGAAATAGCAAAACGCATTAAAATATCCATTTCAAACTTGTTTGAAAGTAATACATCATTTCTATCAGAAAAAATGGATAGCGAAATGATTTTCTTCAAATGATAGTCATTTAGAATGAAATTACTAGATATAGCCTGAAGTTTAATTCCAGGAAATTTCTTTCTCAGAGTATCAAGGTATGTAACATCAATTTGTTTTTGACCTTGAATTTCAATGACTTGAATTAATTTGTTGGAAATATTGAAAACTAATCTTTTAGGAGAACCTCCATGAATAATAGGAATTATACTTACAACATCGTCATTTTTTATTTTAGTCATTTTTCCTTCTAAGGCAGAAGAATCAACGCCATTGATTGCTATCAGTATATTTTCAATATCCAAATTAGGAGTGTCCATAGGTTTTAGTTCTAAGAGTAAATCAAGAAGTTCTTTAATAGAAATATCAGATTTATCAATTTTTAATTTATCTGTAGAAAACGATTTTTTTGCTCCTCCTACAAGTTTAATCAATATCATAAATTAATTGTCAAAAATGTTAAAGATTAATTTTTTGTTTTGCTATACAGTTTATTCTTCTGTATCTTCATTTGTTTCTGATTCAGATATTATTTCAATGGATTGTTCTTGAGCATCATCATCTTCAGAAATTTTTTCTTTTATGGTGTAATTATCAACTTTAGAAGATTCTATTTGAGATTGTTTTACTTTTTCTTCACGAATTTCTTTTTTAATAAATTTAGTAATATAACCTGCAATTTCATTTTTTAGTCCTTTTGAACGAATGGTGGCAATTTGATCTAATACTTTTTTATTATCAGCAAAATCTTCTCCGAATTTTTGCTTATGTTCGTCTAGTACTTCATAAGAAAGACGCTTAATTCTATCCACTCTTCGTGTAATGAATTAGGGTTTTTTATACCTATATTCGAAGGAATGATTTTGAATTTTCTTCCAATAATGAAGCCATTTCATCATATGATTTATTGAGTATTTTAGAGGCACAAAACACAACGCTTGGAATAAAACCAATTTGTCCAGATTTCATATTAAAACACTTTGAGAATTTTACAGGACCGTCTGTTTCAACAAGAATTTTTGCATTAGACGTTTTAGATAATAGCATCTGTTTGTCATTTGCATAAACCATAACAGGACCATATGAAACAAAAAAATCCATATCCATTGCTTTTTGAAGTTGTTTTTTGTTTCCATCAAACCAATGTAACAATACATGTTTAGTGTTATAAGAAGTCATTATAGAAAATATTTTATCAAGACTTTTACGCGAATGAATTGAAATTGGTTTTTGAAATTTTTCTGCAAGAGAAAGAAGAGTTTCAAAAACATGAATTTGTCTTTTGTCATCTTCTTTAGATTTTACATATGTTGGATCAAGTCCAATCTCTCCAATACCAGAAATACATTGTTGATTTTTATTAATTAGGTCTGTCATCAAATGCAAATCGTCATTTGCACGTTCTGGGTGGATTCCAATAAAAGGCAAAATAAGTTTGCTCTTCATTCCAATCTCCAAAGTCTTTTTAGATGTAATATTATCCATAGATACGCAACAAGCTTTAATTTTCATGTTTTCCATTCCTCGGATTATATAATCAAGATCATACTGATATTCTGGATCAGATAAATGAACATGAGAATCATATAACCAAGTCATTGCTTCAACTTTTAAAATAGTCTGTATAAATCGATTCCTTAGTGATATTTTTTCACTCACAATCTTTTATCGGAAAAAGGAAAAGAAAAATCATGAAATCATCAGAACTTGGTATTTCAGCAATGTACAGAATTTTAAAAAAAGCAGGTGCTGAGAGAGTTAGTGACGAATCAGCAGAGGAACTAAGGGGAATAATTGAAGAATTGGCCAACAATATTGCAAAAAGTGCAGTTGACATGGCTTTGCATGCAGGAAGAAAAACGATTAAAGCAGAAGATATCAAACTTGCGTCAAAACCATTTATTTGATTTTAATCTAAAGAGTTTAATTATTCATTTCATATTTTTCAAAACGGTACTCTGGCAGAACGGTTATGCGTGAGCCTGCAAAGCTTATACAAGGGGGTTCGACTCCCTCGGGTACCTTTTAGTATTTTAAGTCAATTCAACAATTACTTGTCCTTTCATCCAAGGATGTAATGTACAAAAATAATCATAGGTTCCAAGATTTTCAAAAACAAATGTAAATGATTCTTCAGGATCTAAATATCCACTATCAAAAAGATCACTTGGTTCATCATAATAACCAGAGGTCACGCTATGAAAAGCAGCATCATGATTTACCCAAGTAACTGAATCACCTTGTTTTATTGTAATTTTTGATGGAATGTAGCAAGAATCAGTTTTTTCACATCCTGGACGTGAAACTTTTGTAGGCATGATAACATCTCCTTTGAAAATTATTTTTGGTTCATTGTAATCTTGAAGAGGTTCAGTATTTTGATATGAGAATACACTTCCCAGTGCTATCCCTGCTATTATCACGATGATTAAGCCTATTATGATTATTTTTCTTTTCAAATTACATCACATATAGAATTGAGTTATTATGTAATTACCAAATTCTCTAAATATATAACATATTAGAAAAACTATTGGCTCAGAATAGTAATGGATTACTAGAGTATATTCCAGGTTCGCATGCTCTATTAACTCAAAAAAACTCTAGTATACCTTTAGAAGGATTTTCAGAAAACGTCAGAGGAAGCATACAAGAATATGCCGAAAATTCAAAAAGCGAGGTAGAAAAAGGGAATAATTTTCTCCAATGGGTACTCACACGAGTTTTTGAGGCTACAGAAGATGATGCAGCAGATGCAATTGTAGATGGTGCTAATGATCTTGGTATTGATGCATATCTTCCAGTGGATTTTTCAGATAATACTATTCGTCTATTTCAATCAAAGTATGGAACGTCTCATTCATTTGAAGCGATCGCGAAATTTAAAGAAGATGCAAAACGTTTGCTTGGAAAAGATGTAACAAAAATGAGACCAGAATTAGCACAGCTTGTTACAAAAATCAAAGAAAAGAACCTAAAAATAAAATGCTGTTATGTAACAGATCAAAAAGTCGAATATCAAGATGATCTAATTGAAATCATAGATATTGAAAAGATCATTCAAAAATTATGGGAGAGAATAAAAAAACCTGCTGCAGGAAAAAGATCAGCAATAAAATTAGAAAGAATGCTCCGCCATGAGAATACAATTCTCGGGATTTTGAAATTAAGAGAATTGACAGAATTTGTAAGTAAAAATAGAGATTATGTTTTTGAATCAAACATCAGACAATGGATGCAATTTAAAACAACAGTAAACAAAGGATTACGAGAAACGCTTCAGAGTAATCCAGGAAAATTTTTCTATTATAATAATGGAATTACAATTGTGGTTAGTGATTTTGAAGAATTGGGAGACAATATGATTGAACTTCATGCACCACAAATTGTAAACGGCGCACAAACATCTAATTCAATTCTTGATCATTCAAAACGAACTAAAAATATGGATGGATCTATGACAGTTACCATAATCAAAGCAGATGATGAGCAAGAACAAAACAACATTACAAAATACAGAAATTCACAAAACTCAGTTAGAGGAAAAGATCTTGTATCATTAATGGATTTTCATAAATCTATTAAATCACAATTGAAAAACTGTGGGTATTTCTATGAGATTCAAGCAGGATCATTTGATACAAAATCAAAATCAAAGCAATCAGAATATGAAGGAGATTCCATATACAATGAATATCTTCCAGATAATCATAAAAAAGTAATAGTAGCAAAAGATGCCATTCAAGCTCTTGTAGCAGGAATTGAACAGAGACCTACAGAAGCATATAGTTCTCCAGCCCAATTTCTACCAAGAGGTAGTAAATATGATGATATATTCAACGATAATCTAAAAGATGATTACAGAATTTTGCTTTATCCATATCTTGTTAAAGAGTATGCAAAAAAGACATTGAAATACGGAAAACAGGGTGGGCATAAAACAAAAAGATATGCCACATTGTTTTACGTGGGAGTTTATTTTAGAATTCTACATAAAAAAATTCTAGAAACCAAGGGAGATTTTAAAAGTGATGTAAGAAAAATGGAGCCAATATTTCGTAGTTTTAAACTGAATTCCAGAATTTTAAAAATTGCCGATGTGGTAGTCACTAAATTCTTAGAAGATACGGTGGTAGATGACGAAATAGAATTGGCAAATACAAAGCATAATTTTTTCTCGCAACATGTATGGAATGATTCAATGCTCAGAGTTGTGGATAAAAAAATAAGGCAAGAAGAAGAAGAGATTTTAGCCTTAAAAAAACTTGCAAATAACTTGTTTTAGATTTTAAAATAGGCAGAAGCCTAACCAAGTAAAAATTTGCAGGAGGTTTACATTGGTCAGACTACTACCTAGAATTCCTATAAACAAGTATTATTTAACATGATTTTTCAAATACATTCGTAGATCTAGAATCTTTTTTATATAGATTAAAGGGAGCAAAGTCACTTTGGGATCTAAAGAAAAATGCACAATTTGTAGTAACAAAATATCTTTACGTTTCAACCCCATGGAAGAATGGGGAATTAAGGGTCCACTTTGTGGAAAATGTTATTCAAAAAAGATTGATGAACATTATCCCGGAGATCATGTTAGAGTAAATAAAGAAAAATAGAATTAGCCAGATTTAGAATACTTGTTAACATAAAGACAATTCCATGCAAGCGGATCTTCTTTTACATTTTTTTCTTCAAGAAATGCAATATCAGTGATGGTTTTTTTTCTTTTTAGTAAAGTCACCTGAAAACTAGAAAACTTTTTACAATTACATTCTTTGTATAAACACACATCATCGTCACCTTCATCATGATCCTCTGCTGTATGTCCACAATCACATAATGCATCATTTTTTACATCCTTACGAGATTTTTTTGTGTAAATTCCTAATCGTAGATATGCTTCACCGCCATGTCCTTTCTTGAATCGCTCATAATTTTCTGATTTTTGTAAAACCTTAAAAAAAGAGAAATTAGATTCTGGGCGTTGAGAATCGGAACCTATTATGATCCAGTACGTATCATCGATCTCAACAAATCTGATCTTTATTGATGGATCAAGCCACCAATGTATTGTGTCATGCCAGATAGTTGAAGCCTCTTTTCTATCAGTGAATAGAGGTACAACGTTCATCCTAAGATCATAATACCTGTACGCAACGCCCATAAAATTATCAAACCATGGGATGGGGGAGGGCTGCAATATAACAAAAATCAGGTTAGAGTGTATTTATCTGATCTGAATTAGTGGTAATACCCTTATATCTCGGTTTTATACTTACTACCGTATGGTTTCCTATAGGACAAGCATGCAAATTGTTGCAGATCTTTTAACTGCTACTGAACAATCAGGTCAACAGGGTATCAAAACAACATCATTACTAACAAAAGCAAATCTATCACATTCCAGATTGTCAAAGTTTTTGGAAAATTTAACCGGCTCTGGCTTAATCAATAAAATAGAATTTGACAATAAAAACACATTTGTAATAACTGAAAAAGGAAGACAGTATTTAGAATCTTATGCAAAATTTGCAGGTATTGCAGAGTCTTTCGGATTAGAGCTTTAAGACTTATTTTTTAGATCTTCTTTTTACGTTATCTTTCTGTCTTTGCTTTCTTTCTTTATAGGAGCTGTAAATTATAACGATGGACATGCCTGCAATCGAGGCATAAAATAATGGAATAATCGGTTGTTCACGGATTTCTCCTGTAGCAGGGGAAATGAATGCTATAGGTATCGTAACAATGAGAAAAACCATAATGACTAGAAGATATTTATCCATAACTTATAGGATTTACAAAACCATATATCTTTTTGATTCAAGTGTCGAGTAATAGAAAAATCATGATAAAGATTCTTGAATTGATTGGATTTGCACTGATTGGCGGTACGGTTTATTCTTATTTAGGGATGATAGGAAATGAGTTACGATGGCCGGTGTTTTTTGGTTGTGCAGGTGGAGCATTAGCAATTATAATTTACCGTAAAAAAATAAGACAAAAAGAAAGTAATGCGGTTTAGACATTTTGAATTTTAGATAATGTTGATCAAATATTGATCAATCGACAGATCTATAAAGGAGAATTCAAGGTAACTATAAGGGGAATATGGCAAACGAAACTAAACAATGGTGGGAAGGTTTAGGAAAAGAATTGGAAGTAGATATCGAAACCTTTGATGATTAAGAATAATTAAAAATCAAATTAATTTTAAAAATGATTACAAGATAAGCCTCGGGTGGGCTCCGACCCCACGACCTAACGCTTACGAGGCGTTCGCTCTACCAGGCTGAGCTACCAAGGCACTTTTCGGTTATGCCATCAGAGTTAATAAAAAGCCTTTCCGAGTTGGATCAAATGAAGAAAACAATTTCTGGGATTAGAGGCATATTTGGTGATGACTTTAATCTAAAAGATACACTACAGTTTTGCAATAATTTTTCATCTTTAGTTGAATCCAAAAAGTGCGTAATAGGTAAAGATACAAGACCATCAGGAACAATGATCAAAGAAGCTGCATCTGCAGCATTAATGAAAAATGGAATAAATGTATATGATTTAGGAACAGTACCAACTCCAGTAGTTTTTCGTGAATCAAGAAAATATGGAGCAGGATTAGTAATCACTTCATCGCACAATCCATTAGAATGGAATGGAATAAAGTTCATAGTAAACGGAAGAGGAATTAATGAAGAAGAATTACCAAAAATAATTGAAGATCAAGAAATTTTAAAATCGAAAATCGGAATTGAAGAGCAAATTACGTCATCGTATTTAGAAGATGCAAAAAAACTCATAGGAAATATAGAAAATCAGCCTGAGATCGTTATTGATATTGGAGGAGGAGCTGCAAGAGGATTTGCCCCAGATTTGCTAAGACAGTTAGGATGTAAAGTGCGTGTGATTAACGAAGATGTGAATAATTGTACAAGAGGTCCTGATCCGACTACAGATACACTATCAGATCTAATTGATGCAACTTCTGAAAAAGGAATTGGGTTTGCTTTTGATTTAGATGGAGATCGTTTGGTAGTCGTTAGAAAAGGAAAAAAACAAACTCCTGATGTAACATTGGGTTTAGGAGTTGCAAAAGCTTTAGAGTTGGGATATAAGAAATTTGTATTAAGCATAGATACAAGTATTTCAGTTGAAAAATTCATTAAAGAAAAAGGAGGAAGTGTACAGAGATCAAAAGTGGGAGAAGCAAATGTAATAGATTTAATGTTAAAAACAAAAGCTCAAGCAGGTGGAGAAGGAAGTAGTGGTGGGTTTATTTTACCGGAATTTAA
Organism: Nitrosarchaeum sp.; assembly: GCA_035703205.1. GTDB lineage: Archaea > Thermoproteota > Nitrososphaeria > Nitrososphaerales > Nitrosopumilaceae > Nitrosarchaeum. The sequence continues at coordinate 19,616 of DASSYQ010000136.1, read as the reverse complement.
TTATTGTAGAGAAGGAATTCTAACAAGTGGTCTTATAGCTTCAATGTTAGGAAATTCAAAATTCAATGAAATATTAGACTTTATGGAAAGTTATGATCAACAGAGAGAGAAAATTAAAGTGGATTCTATTTTTCATGATAAAGTCATAGAAGAAGTTTCAAGAAGATTTGCAAAACAGTATTCAGAGATAATCACTCAAGATGGAATTAAAGGAATAATAGATGAAGATAGTTGGGTTTTGATTAGAAAATCAAATACTGAAGACATCATAAGAGTTTCAGCAGAATCAAACAATGTAGATAAATGTAAGAAAATTGTGAAGAGCACATTAGAATTAGTGAATCAATGTTATGACCATATTAGATGAATCAACAATTATCAAAATTTTTCAGAAGAAATTAGGAAATAAGAAATTTGTTTCAGAAGATGTAGAGGTGTTCAAAATTGGTAAAGCGAAAATTGCAGTCAAAGTAGATACATTTGTACAGAGTACAGATATGCCTCCAAAAATGAGTATGAGTGATGCTGCAAGAAAAAGCATTATTGCATGCATTAGTGATTTTGCAGCAAAAGGGGTTAAGCCTCAATACGGAATGATTTCATTAAATTTGCCAAGAATGATCTCACATACAAAAATTAATGAGATATCAAATGGATTCAAACGCGCCTCAAATGAATTTAACATAAGGATTTTAGGAGGAGATACAAACGAAGGGAAGGAAATTGTAATCAATGTATCCATATTTGGAACAACAGACAAGATAGTCAGAAGAAAAGGAGCAAAAATTGGGGATGTGATATTTGTAACAGGTCCATTTGGATATACAGCGGCAGGTCTTAAGATACTGCTTGGAAAAAAGAAAGTCAAAGGTCATTTTGTTAAAAAAGCAATTAGATCAGTCGTAAAACCAAGTCCAAAATTAGATTTCGGGGTAAAAAATAGAAATTATTTCACATCATCGATGGATTCTAGCGATGGTCTTTCCACTACATTAAATGAAATGGCCAATCAGAGTAAATGCAAATTTACCATAAATAACATTCCAACCGGAAGTGATCTATTGGAATTTGCCAAATCACATAAGATAGATCCTGATGACCTAGTATTTCATGGAGGAGAAGAGTATGAGTTTGTATTTACTGCTTCAAAAAAACACATATCATTAATTAAAAAAAATGCGTCATTATCAAAAACACATGTAATTGAAATAGGATATGTCACTAACGGTAAAGGAGTTTTTCTTGAAAAACAAAGAAAGCAGATTCCTTTGAGAGATTTAGGTTGGCATCACTTTAAAAAATAAGTTATTCACCAGAGTAAAAATCTCGTTCTACTTTTTGAATTATGTTAAAAATTGATTCGGCAGGCAATCCAGAAACACAATCATTAATCCACATTTCATCAAGATACATTAATCTGTTCATATCGGCAGTGGGAAGTTGATCTGGTTGAAGATCAGGATATCTGACATGTATCTGAAATCCTTCTTTGGCAATTTTTTCGCATTTTTCTTCCAATATAATCATAGGAGAAATATCAGGAGTTAGAAAACCAAAAACTAGTGAACCTAACAATGCAGATGCAATTGCAATACCTACTGCAAGCCAAAGGACAGACACCATAGATTATCAAATAAAACATAGTATTTGAGCAGTAACAGACATCTAAATGACCCAAAAAATGGCAGATTCAAAAAATCAATGTTTTTTAAACCCTTTAAGATTTGGGTAGATATTGTCAGAAGTTGAAGCTGAAATTGAAGTAGAATCTCCTGTTGAAGAGGAAGAACTTGAAGAAGTTCAAACAAAATCTAGGCCAGAGACAAAGTCAGAAGGTCCAGAGAAATGGGGAATTGCTCATATTTACAGTAGTTATAACAATACAATTATTCATATGACTGATCTCACTGGTGGAGAAACTGTTTCCATTAGTTCAGGTGGAGTTCATGTTAATGCAGATAGATACGAATCATCACCTTTTGCTGCAATGAAAGCTGCAAATGCAGTTGTTGAAGTTGCACATACAAAAGGATTCACAGGATTCCACATCAGAGTACGAGCTGTTGGAGGGGTAGGATCTAGGGTTCCAGGTCCAGGCGCACAAGCTGCAATCCGAGCTTTGGCTAGAGGAGGATTCAAAATTGGAAGAATAGATGATGTTACACCAATACCTCACGATACCACCAGAAAGAAAGGTGGAAAAAGAGGAAGAAGAGTCTAATCCAACATCTTAATTCGGATGTTACAACCTTTAGCTTGAAAATAATCAGTCATAAACTTGGTGAATTTTTGAGACTGATTGTTTAATTTGTATTTGTTTAACATGTCTGCAAATTTTTCTTCAATTCCATTTTGTAGATTGGGTTTGAAAGATAACTTGAAAAATGTCCATCCAAATTTTGAAGATGGTTCACCAAGAGAATATCCATTAACGCTACCAACAAGAGTCTCCATATGAGACAATGATTTTTTTATAAGCAGCAAATCATCGCCATAATTTTTTGTGCTTATTTCAAAAACAGTTCCCATTATTCTTCGCCATCGTCTGATGAACTACTACTTAACTTGTCAGATAGAGATACAAACTTTCCATCTTGTTCAATATTGATCTTGGTTTCCATTCTTATGTTAAGACCTATTGATCTAAATAACATCAGCAATTTTCCACCGTCAATATTTTCAGTAATTTCTCCAGACATAATTAGCTCGGCTAATTTTTCTATAACCATTTTGGTATCATTTGGAAATTGAAATTCTGCATTTTTTAAAACTTCTAGACCTCGGAATCCAAGATGCTCAACAAGAACGTCTCTAGGAGATTTTGTTTCTTTTGGTTGTAAATCGGTTGTGGATTTTTCTATTTCTTGACGAGTTGAAATATTTTTTTGCATCTCTGCAAGTCTTTTAGCTTTTAATCTTTCAAGTTCAGAATCTTCGTCACTCAACCTTTTATCACACCTATAGGCACCAATTTTGCTACTTTAGTGGCTATTCCTAGATTATGAGAAACATTGACTACTGCATCAACATCCTTGTATGCTTGAGGAGTTTCTTCCACAATTCCATCACGCGTTAATGCCTTGATAAATATGCCCTTGTCACTAAGTGATTTCCTAACATTGTCTTCTGTGTAATCTCTTCTTGCTTTTGATCTAGACATTGTTCTACCAGCTCCGTGAGCGGTAGAACCAAAGCTCAAATCCATAGAATTTGGTTGTCCAAGTAATATCCAACTAGCTGTCCCCATTGAACCTGGAATTAGAACAGGCTGGCCAAGATCTCTGTACTTTAATGGAACTTCATCTCTATTTGCGGGAAATGCACGTGTTGCGCCTTTTCTGTGAACTACAACTTTTCTTTCCTTACCATCAACTTTATGTTTTTCAACTTTAGCAATATTATGAGCAACATCATAAACTAAATCCATATTGAGATCGGATTCTGTTTGATTAAAAACTCGTTCAAAAGATTTTCTTGTCCAATGAGTAATCATTTGTCTATTACTCCATGCAAAATTTAATGCAGCAAACATTGCTTTACGATATGATTCACCTTCCTCAGATGTATTTGGAACACATGCAAGTTCTCTATCTGCCAAATGAATATCATATTTTTCCATAGATTGTTCAGATATTCTCAAATAATCACTACAGACTTGATGACCAAATCCACGAGAACCACAATGAATTAAAATTGTAATAGTTCCTTCTTTAATGCCCATTCTTTTTGCAGCTTCTTCGTCATGAATTTCCGATACTTTTTGCACTTCAAGAAAATGATTTCCAGATCCTAGACTTCCTAATTGAGGTGCACCTCTCTGCCTTGCTTTGTCTGAAACTTTGTTTGGATCTGCATTTTTTATTTGTCCATTTTCTTCACACACATCTGCATCATATGATGAACCATAGCCATTATCAATTGCCCAGTTTACACCACGTACAAGAACTTCATCTAGTTGAGAATGATTTAGTTTTACTGCTCCTTTGGAGCCAACACCTGATGGGATTGAACTAAAAAGATCAGTTACAAGTTCTTTTAGTTTTGCACGAACGTCTTTTTCAGTTAAGTTTGACCGAAGTAATCTAACACCACAATTGATATCATATCCTACACCACCAGGACTAATCATTCCTTCTTCAGCATCCATAGCTGCTACACCACCTACAGGAAACCCATAGCCTTCATGGCCATCAGGCAATACTACGCTATGACCCACGATTCCAGGAATAGTTGCAACATTTTTTGCCTGCATAATGGTTCTGTCGGCTAACATTTTCTGTAGTAACTCTTCATCAGCATAGATCTTTACTGGAACTTTCATTCCAAGATTTGAGTCTGCCTCGATAAGATACTCATTTTCTCCAATTTTTTTAGGAATTATAGCAGACATAAGGAATGGTAAAATTTTACCTCAAGCCAATTTAAATCATAAGTAGATTTATTTTCGATGTTTTAAGAGAGTAATCATTGGCAATTTTACCGATAGATAGTGGACGTTACGGTACTAAAGAAATGATGGATATTTTTAGTGAACAAAAAAAAGTAAATTATCAATTAGAAATTGAAGGAGCAGCTGCAATATCACAAAGTGAGATTGGGATTATTCCAAAAACAGTTGGCAAAATTATTCATAATGCTGCAATGTCAGGAAAAATTACTGTAAAAAGAATTAAAGAGTTAGAAGCAAAAAGTGATCACGATACAGCAGCACTAGTGGAATCATTAAGTGAAAAGTGTACAAAAGATGCAAGACCGTGGATTCATTATGGATTAACAAGTAATGATTTGGTAGATACCAGTAATTCAATGCAAATGAGAGACGCATTGCAAATTATTGAATCCAAAGTTGCAAAAATGGCAGTACTATTAGCAAAAAGAGCAGTTCAACACGGTAAAATTCCAGCAGTAGGTAGAACTCATGGTCAACATGCAAGTATAATCTCATTTGGATTAAAATTTGCAAATTGGGCTGCTGAGATGGCAAAACATGTAGAAAGAATTGAAGAAATCAAGAAAAGAGTTTTGATTTGCAAAACCCTTGGAGTTGTTGGAACAGGATCATTGATGGGAGTAAAATCACTTGAAGTTCAAAAACGAGTTGCAAAAAGATTAAACCTTTTCCCAGCAGATGTAACTACACAGATAGTTCCAAGAGAGAGATATGCAGAATACATATTTGAATTAGCACTGATAGGCGCAACTTTGGAAAAAATTGCAGTCGAGATTAGGAATTTACAAAGAACTGAAATCGGTGAAGTAGCAGAACAATTCAAGAAAGGCCAGATGGGAAGTAGTGCAGTTCCAGTAAAGAGAAACCCCATTAAGAGTGAAAGAGTGTCGTCATTATCCAAAATATTACGCAGCCAGATACCAATATCTTTTGAAAATATTCCACTATGGCATGAGCGAGATCTTTCAAATTCAGCAAATGAGAGATTCGTACTTCCAACAGCAGCTATTCTAGTAGATGAAATGTTAGAAACCATGATTAAAATAATTTCAAATCTAATAGTAAATGAGAAAAAAATAGTAGAAAATCTGCATATTACAAAAGGACAAATATTTGCAGAGTTTGTTTTAGAGGCATTAATTAAGAAAGGAGTTCCAAGATTTATTGCATATAGAGACGTGCAAAGAGTTGCCTTTGATGCAAAAGATAAAGAAATGCAATACATAGATGCAATAAAAAATGACAAGGCATTTTCAACAAAACTTACAAAAAAAGAAATTGATTCAATATTTTCTCCAGAAAAACATCTTGGAGCATCTCCACTAATCATAAATAATGTAAACAGATTGGTTCAAAAAACGGTTAAAAAATTTATTTAGATTTTAACAATGTTTTATGAATTTTAGAACCATATTGTAAAGCTTTTTTTCTTTTTGTATATGAAATTTCAGGAACTCCTAGATCACATGCTAGTTTTCGTATAATGTGTTTTCTAATCAAATCATCAGAATCATGAATTTTTTCAGATATAGGAATAGTTTTTGCAAATTCTATAAAATCAGAAGACAGTAAAGGCTGAACAATCCTAACACCAAATTCGGATGCAATTTGGTTTACTGCTTTCATCATTTTGATTTCATTATCTAGTTTTGAATTCATAACTTCAAGAATTTTTGATTCTCCTTCAGAAATAGCAAGTCTATATGCATTATATCCGCAAAATAATTCATCTATCCCATTTGCAGTTACAACAATATCAATTCCCAAACTTTTTGCTAGTTTTGATACATAGTAAAATGCAATACAATTTTCGTTCCAAGAGAGATTGTCTGTATTTATTGTTTGTTTGATTTTTCTGGCTACATTTTGAAAAGTGCCATGATCAATTTCTAAAATATGGTGAGCTAACTTCAATTGTTGATTGACTTCTTTTGCAAATAATACATCATGAGATTCAGGAAAACCAACGGTTAGTAAAGTCACATCATATCCTAGATCTGAGCAAATTTTAGAGATCAGTGTACTGTCAACACCTCCAGAAAATGCAATGCCAATTTTCTTTTCGATTATATTTTCTTTAATAGAATGTTCAATTTTCTCAAGTAATTCATTATTCATTTTATTCACTAATCAGATCATTTTATGATACAAAGTTACTATGATTAATCTTATCATCTAACTATTAATTTAGTATTTTAAATATAAAATCATGATGAAGTTATCATCTGAATCCATAGATATGGAATTAAAAAACCTGAAAGGATGGAGAGTCGTAAATAATAAGATGCATAAGGAATTCGAATTTGATGATTTTAATCAAGCATTTGGTTTTATGACAAGAGCTGCAATGCACATAGAAAAAATGAATCACCATCCAGAATGGTTTAATGTCTACAATAAGATAATTGTGGATTTAACAACTCATGATGCGGGAGGAATAACTCAAAACGATATCATTTTGGCTAAAATTCTAAACTCGTTAGAGTGATTTCAAATTACAAAATTAAATAAATTTTAGTTTTACATGTTACAGAATTTATATACAGAGCTGAGCCAGTTGACTTCACATGGCTTCAAGTCCCACAATTCTAGATTCAGATTTTAGATATATTGACAAAAAAGGAAATCTAATGAGAACAAGAACAGAATTGACCATAGCGCAGATGCTCTCATTTCTTGATGAAGATTATGATTATGATTACAAATTATTATTAAAAAATGGAAATCACGTAACTGTTGATTTTAAAACAAAAAAAGGATTGATCGAAGTAATTGATAATGAAGAGGATATAAAAAAATACAATGAAATCAAAGAAAATCTACCTCAAGAAAAAGTGATGGCCATAGGACATCCAAAATATACGGCGCAAATTAAAGAATTACAGGACATAGTATTTTATGATAAAACACCTCAAACAGGATCGATATTTCTAGAAGATCCATCATTTTCATTTGATTATGCACATATTCTTCCTCTAGTAGAGAAATGTTCTATTTTACATGGACATACATCATCAGTAATGGTTGAATTGGTTGGTCAAATGAAAGACAATCTGCTAGTAGATTTTGGAATAGCAAAAAAAATAATCAAAGAAGTTGTCACAGTATTTGATCATAAATTTTTCATTAACAGAAAATACCTAAAAAAAGAAGATGATTCTCATTATCAGATTCAATTTGATGGACCAAAAGGAATGTTTGATATTCAAGTTCCAAAAAATACAGCGTATCTTTTAGAAGGAGAAGCTACTGTTGAGAATCTTTCAAGTGAAATAATCAAATTGCTTGCTCCAAAATTACCTCAAAATGTAGAGGCTGTTGGTGTTTACATTTATGAAGGGTATAACAAAGGATCTCACATTATTTCAAATATTTCAAGATAGTTAAGAAATGGAACCAAAAATTGCAGAAAAAGCTTGGAACCCAATATTAGAAAAAGAGATCCTCAAGCAATGGGTAAATGAAAAAACTTACGAGTTTATACCAAAGGAAAATAATTTTACAATAGATACCCCTCCTCCTTATCCATCTGGTAGACCATGGCACATAGGTGCAGCAGCACATTATTCTCAAATTGACATGATAGCACGTACCGCAAGAATGGCTGGAAAGAATGTGTATTTTCCCATAGGAATTGACAGAAACGGTCTTCCTGTGGAGATTTACACTGAGAAAAAGCACAACATCAGAATGCGTGAAACTGAAAGAGGTGAATTTCTAAAACTATGTAGATCTGCACTAGACGATTTAGAAGATGAAATGATACTAATCATGAAAAGTTTGGGAATTAGTGGGGATTTCTCCAATTACTATAGAACAGATTCTGAAGAATATAGAACACTGACACAATCTACGTTTATTGAGTTATGGAAAAAAGGACAAGTGTATCTTGCAAATAGACCAAATAATTATGATTGGGTTTCAGGTACAACTATTGCAGATGCAGAAATTACATATGAAGATTTACCAACTAAACTAGTCTACATGAAATTTAAAATCAAAGACACAGATAAAGAAATAATTATTGCAAGTACAAGACCAGAACTTCTTTGTGCATGTAAGACAATAATTGTAAATCCTGAAGATGAGAGATATACAAATTATGTTGGAAAAAAGGTGATTGTCCCAATTACAAATGTGGAAGTTGAACTAAAAACACACCATTCAGCTCATCAAGAATTTGGCTCTGGTGCAGTCATGGTATGTAGTTACGGAGATCAAAATGATGTTGCGTTGTTTAGAGAAATGAAATTAGAAGAAATTGTTGCAATTGGATTAGATGGAAAAATGACAGAAGCTGCTGGAGATTATGTTGGGCTAAAACCAAAACAGGCACGAGCAAAAATTATTGAAGATTTGGAAAATAGAGGACTAGTAGAAAAAATTGAAGACATAATTCATAGAACTCCAGTATCTGAACGAAGTAAAAATCCAATCGAGATAATTCCTATGGAAGAATATTATCTAAAGCAAAAAGAATCAGTAGAGAAGATGAAAAAACTAGGACAAGAAATCACATTTTATCCTGCCATGCACAAACAAATTCTGATGAATTGGTTAGAATCTATCAATATTGATTGGCCAATATCTAGAAGAAGATACTACGGCACTGAAATTCCTATTTGGTACTGCAAAAATTGCTCCGAGCCTCATGTACCTGAGCCTGGAAAATACTACAAACCATGGCTAGAAAAGTGTCCTATTATTCAATGTTCTAAATGCGGAACCACGGAATTTGTAGGAGAAGAAAGAACATTTGATACGTGGATGGATTCCAGTGTTTCACCTCTATTTGTTAGTAAATTTAACAAGGATCAAGAATTTTTCAACAAAGTGTATCCTACAACAATTCGTCCACAAGCAAAAGATATTGTTAGAACTTGGTTATACTATACACTCCTAAGATGTGAACAACTCACTGGAAAGAAGCCATGGTCAGAAGCATGGATTATGGGATATGGTCTTGACGAAAAAGGAATGAAGATGAGTAAAAGTAAAGGAAATGCAATTGATCCTTTACCAGTAATTGAACAATTTGGGGCAGACACTTTTAGATTTTGGAGTGCAAGTGAAATTAATCATGGATATGATTTTAGATGTAATGAACAAAAAATTGAATCAACGAAAAAATTTCTTAGCAAGCTATGGAATGTATCAAGATTTTTGTCAAGTTTTCCAATAATTGAATCAGGAATTCCAACTGCTACAGATAAATGGATATTATCGGAATTAGACAATTTAATCAAAGAATGCAAAAAAGGATATGACGAATATAATTTCTTTATTCCCGCAATTGCAATAAGAGAATTCACTTGGAATATTTTTGCTGCACATTACATTGAGATGGTCAAAGCAAGAGCATATGGAATTGGATTTACAGATGATGAAAGAGATGGTGCAATATACACATTGCATAAAACATTATCAACTATTTTAAAATTATTAGCACCAATTACACCATTTATCACGGAATACCTTTGGAAGACTTTGTATTCATCAGATAGTATCCATAAACAACATCAAGTAGAACCAGAATTAGAATATGATCAAAGTAAAATTACAAAAGAAATAACAGAATTTAATTCCAAAGTATGGAATGAAAAAAAGGCGAAAAATCTTTCATTAAAGGATTCAATTGCAATAAAAGTTCCAGAAAGCCTAGAATTGTTCAAAAAAGATTTGAAATCTATGCATAATTTAGACGATAATTGAGCCTAAATCAAACATGCATGATTCCATTTGTAATTAGATATTGAATTCCAGAGACAAAATCAGAGTCATCTATTAGGCCATCTGCCCACCAACCAGCGTTATTTTTTATCCAGGATGGAATATCTTGGTCAGTAGATTGTCCTGATTGAGTTTGAGGAATGGTCATTATCCCTTCTTTGATTAGATATTGAATTCCAGAAACAAAATCAGAGTCATCTATTAGATTAGTTGACCACCAACCAGCGTTATTTTTTATCCAGTTTGGAATTTTTATTTCGGGATTGGAAATGAATGGATTTAATGCATGTGTTCCAATAATTTCAATTATAGAATCTCCATTAAAAAATGGGATTACCAAAGTTCTAGAGTTTAAATCAGATTCAGATTCAATGTAATCAGTTTCAAAACCGTCTACTAAAATGAAAAACATATCATCTGATAATTCAAATTTTGCATCCAAAAGATCTCTAGGGATTGTAATTTCCAGAGTACCATCGGCTTGAGTATTCATAGAAATAATTAATTCAAAAAGATCAGGATCTAGAAAAATAGATTCAACATTACCATTAGCAATATCATAATTGACATCATTGGAATCCACGGAAATAACACCTGTGTCTGCAATTGAATACGGAATAGAAGAATGAATTATGATAAGAGAAAAGAGAAAACTGGAAATGAAAAGAAAGTTACCATGTTTCATCATTTATCACCAGTTGAAATTCCATCATCAAGTGTAATGGTGGAATTAGTTCCAGTTGGAGTTTGTTCCGGAGTTGAGACTATTTTACTTAGAGTTGCGGTTCCATTAAGAAACCATAGGTTTGAAATTTTACTTTGTGGGCCAAGAATTGAAACTTGTGATTCTTCAATTTTATTAATTGGAATATCTGCATTTAAGAAAATTTTCATTGTAGTATGAACTTCTTCTAACACATTATCTTCTAAAAATGCTACAATCACAAGGGAGTTTTTAGCACTGGATTGTCCAGAAGATACGGTTCTGGCTTTTCCAAACCCACAATTATAAACAATTTCATCAACAGTAATTTCACAGTAATCTAACTCTAATTTGAGATCAGATTTACTTTTATCATATGTACTAAAACTCATTTTTCCAGTTAATGATGACGTTTGGGATTTATCATTTATCAAATAGGTATCTACCAGATCAAATGATAATTCATATTTGTCAGTGTTAGTGGAAGATGTAATTTTTTCTCCCATGTATTGCCCATCGTTTATTTTATCAAGAATATTTTTAGTCCTTAAATCCAATTTATCAGATTTTGCTGCAAGCTTTTTCTGAATCTCATCAGATTTTTTAATTGTTTTTTCTTCAAGGTTTTTAGATTTTTGAGAAATATCTTCATCATCAGATGTATTTTTTGCAATTGAATATTGAGATTTTTCTTTAATTTCTTTTAATTTCTCTTCATACTCTTGTGATTTTTTTAATTGTTTTAGTTCAAGGTTTTCCCTATGAATCTTAAGTTCAGCTTTCTTTGCTTCTAGTTCTTTTTGTTTTTCTTCTGATTTTGCTTGTCGTTCAGCTTTCTTTGCTTCTAGTTCTTTTTGTTTTTTGTAAGCCTCAGAATCATCACTACTCACATAGAGATTTTGAGCAAAAACGTCATCAACAACGAATAATCCAAATGCACTACCAAATAAAATAACTGTTAATACACTAGATATAACAAAATTTGCTTTCATTTTAAAAATCTCCAAAGTGTAGTTAAAAAGAATTGCTGATAACTTATCATATTATACTAGTTTTTTGATTTTTTAATCAAATTTACAAAATATTTGTGCAAAGAAACATCTTTTGTCAATTCAGGGTGAAATGCTACGCCGATCATATTACCTTTTTTTACAGCAACTATTTTTTCATTGAATTTTGCCAAGACATCTACGCCAGAGCCAACATCAGAAACAGATGGTGCTCTAATGAAAACACCATTAAATTTTGGAATGCCAATAGAATTCATGGAAACATCTGCTTCAAATGATTCTTTTTGTCTTCCAAAAGAATTTCTTTCTAGTTTGATATCAAGTAAATCCAAAAGAGGTTGATCTGTTTTTCCAACAATACGATCATTTGCTGTCTTTGAAAGCATGATCATACCGGCACATATTCCCAATACAGGCATCCCACGTTCAATTTTTTCTTTTATTGTCTTAAGAGAACTATTTACAAGAGATAGTTGACCGATTGTAGTACTTTCCCCACCAGGAATAATTAGACCATCAAGTTTTGAAATTTCTTCTGCAGTTTTAACACCTACAACTTTTCCTTCTACACCTAATTCCTTTAGTGCAGTTTCAGTAGAAGCGATATTTTCATGTACATCGCCTTGAATTGCCAAAACTCCAACAGTGAGACTCATGCTGAACTTCCACGCTCTTGCATTCTTAATTCCAGAGTTTTAACATCCAATCCAAGCATAGATTGTCTTTCATCAATCATTTTTTGTGCTTCTTTTACTTTTTCTGATTCATTCCAGAAAGTAGTTGCCAATACAATAGCTCTTGCCCTTTCTTTAGCATCATTTGCATTAAAGATTCCAGATCCTACAAATATTCCATCACACCCAAGGGACATCAAATATGCAGCGTCGGCAGGCGTTGCAATTCCTCCTGCTGCAAAATTAACAACAGGAAGTCTTCCAAGTTTTGCTGTTTCCTCAACTATATCATAAGATACTTTGAATTCTCTTGCTATTCTGACGAGATCCTGATTATCACCAGAATCATAGATTGCTTTTATTGATCTTAATTCATCATTTACTTTTTTGATATGAGTAATTGCTTCTGCAACATTTCCGGTGCCAGGTTCTCCTTTAGTTCTGATCATTGCAGCGCCTTCTTCAATTCTTCTTAATGCTTCAGATAATGATCTTGCTCCGTTAACAAAAGGAGTTGTAAAATCCCACTTCCAGATATGATGACTTTCATCAGCTGGGGTTAAAACTTCTGATTCGTCTATCATATCCACATTAGTTTCTTCAAGAACTTTTGCTTCATAGACATGACCAATTCTACATTTTGCCATTACCGGAATTGTTACAGAATCCATAATATCTTCAATAATTCGAATACTGGCTGTTCGTGCAACCCCACCTGCTTTTCTAACATCAGAAGGTAGTTTATCTAAAACCATAACAGATACAGCACCAGCTTCTTCTGCAATTTGAGCTTGTTCTACAGTAGTTACATCCATCACTACACCATTTTTTAACATATGAGCAAAACCACGTTTCAAAGTAGATGTTCCACGTAAAATATCACCAGAATCTGATGTGTCTTTAATTATTCCTTTTGCATCAGTTCTTTCGCCTGAAAGTGGAAGCATAATCAGAGTTTTATGAGAGACTATTTGTACCTATTCACTAATTTGTTCCGTTATTTTATCAAGTTGAGATTCTACCATAGAAATTATCGGAGGTATAAATTTGTCAGTTGCATTTTGTTCTGGCCAGTTAATTTGATTGATTCTTCCATTCAGAGTAATTTTGATATTTGATTTTTGAAAATCAGTTACGTTGTCACGTATTGGAAATGATTCAGATGGAATAGAAATGAATCCAGTTTCTTTAATCAATGCTTTTAATTTACGAAGTGTTTGATCATCTAGATGTGATTTAACATCTGGTTTTGGATAACCATCTTCAGTTACAGTATATTTTATGTCTCCATTGTTTTTTATTAATAGAATTTCAGTTTTTTGTGCCCCAATTCTTTCAGTTACGCCAAAAGATATTTTTTTCAATTGATGTTTTGAATATTCAATTTCAATCACATCGTTTGGATTAGCTGCAGAATATGGAATATCTGATTTTGTGATTAACGGAATTGCAATTAAAATTGCAACGATAGCAGGAATTGCTGCTATCACTAGAATAATTGGTTTGACCATAATTACCTTAACTGTTGTAGATCACTGTTTATCGCAAATAAATCTTGGTTAAAATAACTTAAAATTCTAGTCTGTTTCATTCTTGTTCGTGGGGTCGTAGCCTAGCCTGGTAGGGCGACAGTGCATACGATAGATCACCGCTAAGGGCTCCAAAGGTAAACTAAGCTAAACTGACTCACGGATGATGTAAGTTTGGAGCTGTAGTGACCCGTAGGTCGCCGGTTCGATTCCGGTCGGCCCCACGTTAGAATATTATTTATTTCTTAGAACATTAAGTGCTGAACCAGCTTTGAACCATTCAATTTGTGATTTATTGTAAGAATGGTTAAGAGAAATTTGATCTTTTGTTCCATCTTTATGTTTAAGGATACATGTAATTGGTTTTTGTGGCTCTAGATTATTCAATTCAATTAGACTAAGTCTGTCATCTTCTTGGATCTTATTGTAATCATCAGGATTACTAAAAGTCAATGCTAGGATTCCTTGTTTTTTCAAGTTTGTTTCATGAATTCTTGCGAGACTTTTAGTAATAACAGCGGCACATCCCAAATATCTTGGAGTCATTGCAGCGTGTTCTCTGCTACTTCCCTCACCATAATTATTATCACCTATGATTACCCATCTCATTCCTTTTTCTTTATACTGCCTTGCAATTTTTGAAAAAGGTTCTAGTTGACCGTTTAAGACATTCTTTCCTTTGCCAATTTCATCATTAAATGCATTAACAGCACCCAATAGCATATTATCACTTAGGTTATCAATATGACCTCGAAGGGATAACCAAGCACCCGCGGGGGAGATATGATCAGTAGTACATTTTCCTTTTGCTTTAACCATTATTGGAATATCTTCAAAGTCTTTTCCATCCCATATTGGGAAAGGTTCTAAACGTTGGAGTCTTTTGCTATTAGGATCAATTATTACTTCAATTTCACTTGAATTTTCAGGAGGTGAAACAAAGATTCCTTCAGGTACCATAAATCCATTTGTTGGAACTTCTGGTGCAGGTTTTGGTGGTTCAAGTTTGAATTTTGTTCCATCTGCTGCAGTCAATTCATCTTTTAGAGGATTAAATGAAAGTCTACCTCCCAAAGCAAGTGCAATAATCATTTCAGGACTACCGATAAAATTTAGAGTGTTTCTGTGACCGTCATTACGGCCTGGGAAATTTCGATTAAAGGTAGTCACAATCGTATTTTTTTCATCATTTTTTAGCTCAGGTCTTTCCCATTGACCAATACATGGACCGCATGCATTTGCCAATACCGTAGCTCCAATTTCTTTTAGAGAATGCATTTGTCCATCTCTTTCAATAGTACTTCTAATTTGTTCTGAGCCAGGTGTAATTAGTAAAGGAACTTTTGATTTGATGCCTTTTAGTTTTGCTTGTTCTGCTAAGCTTGCTGCCCTTGACATATCTTCATAAGATGAATTAGTACAACTTCCAATTAGTGCAACAGATATTGGATCAACATATTGGTTAGATTTTACATCATTAGATAAATCAGATATGGATCTTGCAAGATCAGGCGTATGCGGTCCAACAATATGAGGTTCTAATGTTGAAAGATTAATTTCAATAATTTTATCAAAGAATTTTTTTGGATCAGATTCAACTTCAGGATCTGCCACAAGCAATTCTTTGTTCTGATTTGCAAGTTCAGCAATTTTTTCTCTGTTTGTAGATTTCAGATACGTTTCCATTCTTTGATCATATGGAAAAATAGAACATGTTGCACCTACTTCTGCACCCATGTTGGTAATAGTAGCTTTTCCAGTACAACTAATAGTATTTGTTCCAGGTCCAAAATATTCAATAATAGAATTTGTTCCTCCTGAAACTGTAAGTTCTTCAGCTACTTTGAGTATGATGTCTTTTGGGGCGGTCCATCCGTTTAATTCCCCAGTAAGTTTTACGCCGATTCTTTTAGGGTAAAGTAATTCCCAAGGCATTCCAGCCATAGTTTCTGCTGCATCTAATCCACCTACTCCAACGGCAATCATTCCCAAACCGCCAGCATTTGGAGTATGAGAATCAGTACCAATCATCAATCCTCCTGGAAATGCATAATTTTCAAGAACAACTTGATGAATAATTCCTGCGCCAGGTTTCCAAAAACCACATCCATATTTACCAGCAGCAGATTGTAAGAACTTGAAAACTTCGCTATTTTCATCAAGAGCAATTTTCATATCAGCATCACCCTCTATCTGAGCGCGTATTAGATGATCACAATGAACTGTTGTAGGTAAAGATGTTTGTTTAAGGTCAGCTTGCATAAATTGTAACATTACCATTTGTCCAGTTACATCTTGTAATGCAACTCTATCAGGAATAAGGAAAACATAGTTTTTACCTCCGTCAAGATTTTTGTCACCAACTTGATCAAGATGTCCGGCCAATATTTTTTCAGTGAGTGTTAACGGCCTACCAATTATTTTTCTATATTTTTGAATATTTTCCCGTAATTTTTTGTAAACACGATTCACTAATTCTGGTGTAGTATCTATTTCCACATTATTTAGTCAATTTAACAGGAATTTAATATTTGCAATTCAAAAAATTACGATAAATATTGTAGTAGGCGTGTTAATTTCTTAACAATTATAAACTAAAAGCAGCTTTATAATTGATTGTTGGGGAGTTACAAATATTCTAAACTGAGGTGTTTGGATGGTCAATAAGGGTTTTCCAAAATTTGGAATGTCACAAGCAGGAGCATATGTTGCAGCTCTAAAAAATTATAATTTACCAGATTTCATTTTGGTATTAATTTCAAAAGAATGTAAATCTGAACTTCTAGAAAGAGGAAGAATAGACGACAGATTACAAAGTATGAATGATGAGGCTTTAGAACTTTTACACAAAGTATTTGTTGGATGTGAAGAGGATAATGCAGGAAAATATGCCCAATACAGATTCTACGCATATGTTTCTAGCATGTATCATAAATGCGAGGTTTTAGTAAATGAAACAATTCCTGGTGCAAGTGGAACAAATCACAAAATCCCCGTGGCTGTAAAAAACAATGGAATGTACATTGCAGTTGCATATAACAAAGCAACTGGAAATCCTGTAAACAAAAAAGAAACTATACGATTCTATGAAATGGTTGACGATATAAAGAAAGGAGATCATGGAACTATGTTAAGTGATGCAATTTATGGTTCTTCGGTAGGATTTAGAGGAGATGCGCTAGTTGAGCTTGAAAATTTGAGTAAATCTAGAACACATGATACTGAAAACAAACTTGATTTTAAGACTGCAAATTTTGAAAATAATATTTATTCAGTAACAAAGTGTTAACTCTAAGATACAAAAAAATTATTTTGAATTAATTAGATTTTATTTTAATCTTGGATGTATCTATTGTAAGAAACATTGGTTTTCCTTCTGTTTTTTCAAAGTTTGCTCCATATTGTTCGAAATGTAATTGGTCGTAGAAATGTTTGGTCCAAATATCATGAACATCTTGAATGAATTTTTTGTTTCCCGCTGCACGTAAAAGCTCATGTGCCAATACATGAGAAACAGTAGTGCAATTTTTTTCGGCAAGAAATAATGTGTCAGAAGGATCCTTCGGAGGTTGCCACCAAACCATTCCAAAGTTTTCAGCATGATATCCTTCACATGTACAATCAGTCCAAAACGGTTTAAAATGACAAAGATAGAAATGGAAAATTTGTGTTCCTCTTTGTTGATGATCCTTAATGAGTGTAGGTGTATCTAATTTTTGTAATAGGCTTCTTGTTTTTGTAATTAACTCATCACATTGAATTTCAAAATCTCTACCAAAATTTTCTTTGATCCAAACTTTGTAAAAATTACCCATTTGTTTTACATATTCAAATTCTTGTTTACGTTTTTCACGATCCTCTTCTTTTACAACAAAAATAAAATGTAAAATCATGATAAGAAAAAAGAGTGCTTATGATTGGCCTTCTATACCCATGAGGGTTAGTGTTGATCGAATCTTCTCAATTTTTCTGATTTTCCAAGTAATTGTTTCTCTGAGTTTTTCAACAGTATCAGATTCAATCTTGGCCAAGATATCATATGCTCCGAAAGTACCATGAACTTCCTTCACACCATCTAGACCCTTGAGTTGCTGTATGATAGCCTCTTCCGAACCTAGTTCACAGTTTATTAAAACATAAGCTGTTGCCATGTAATCATTAAACAAATCGACTATATGAATAAACCGATTATTCAATTTAGTTTTGAGAAATATCAATAATAGAATCCCAAATATGCTTTGGAACAGGCATTACAGATAATCTAGAAATGCGAACTAGTTCCCAATTTTGAAATTTTTTCTGTTTTTTCATCTCATCTAAAGTGACGGGTCGTTTTAATGATTTTTTATATTTCATATCAACTACAATGAATCGTTTATTGTCTTCTTTTGGATTAGGATATGGTTCTGAAATTGCTTCCATAATACCAACTGCTTGTCTCTCATCACCAGTATGATAAAATAAAACAAGATCACCAGATTTCATTTCTCGCATATGTTTTAGTGCCAGATTATTATGAACACCATCCCAAACTGTTGTTTTATCTTTTTTTAGAGTTTCAAAATTATAACCTCTAGGTCCGTCAGGTTCTTGCTTTGCTAACCAATAGTTGACCATATTCATAGATCATATTGTAGGATGTTTTATGTTTTTGAAAATTTGTAAATGTTCCCCGGTTCTGACTCGCGCAAGATCATTGGTAATTTTAGCCTAAACCTCCTTGGGTTTTCTAACCGGGGTTGCCCATATTGTAGCACACCTGGGTGAATTAGAAATCACTGGTATCAACACGATCGACTCATCCTAATCCGTCTGTGTGCCTGCTCTTGGGCGTTTAAGTATAGATTTAGCTATCTAAAAACCATTGATCTATGATATCTTCAAGATTCAATATTACTAAGCACAAATTCAAATGAGATAGTATACGATCATTAGGAAATGATTAGAGAAAATATTTTGTGGGTTTTCTTACAACTGACAATTTTTCATTGATTTTCAAATAAATAACTGAATATGTAGTTTAACCTAATAATTCAGACAATAGAAAAAATATATTCACAAATGCCTAATACAAAATAATCACAAAATTCAATCAAATATTAATCCAGAAAGTGAAATCTCAAATCCAACTACAGGAACGCGTATCTTGTAATTTTCAATTGTTTTTGAATTAATTTCGCCCATAATTCCAATTATCTTACCGTGTATTGAGATTGAAGCTGTTCTGCCTTCTTCAAAAATTGGATGAGAGAAGGTTTTTGTGTCAACATCTATGTTAAAGCCAGTTTTTAGAGCAGATTGTAAAATGGATTTAATTTCAGTAAAAGTTGCATCTTGATGTGCACTAATTACTCCAAAACTAGTTTTTTCGTCAATTGGATTTCCTTGAGAAAAGACAGTACCTGTTTCAAATAATTTCTGAGGATATGATGTATGAATATTTCTAGATAAATTTTCTAACAGTCCTGGAAGAATAGAATCTCGTAAAATTGTATGTTCTTGACTTTTTGAATCTAATAC
>DASSYQ010000113.1:0-2046 GCA_035703205.1 Nitrosarchaeum sp. | reverse complement strand
TTGTGGAGAACATGGTGGAGACCCAAGTTCAATCAAGTTTTGTCACAACTCAAATCTAAGTTATGTCAGTGCATCACCACATAGAATACCAATTGCAATAATAGCAGCTGCACAGGCAGCAATTGAGCAACCAAAGAAAGGCGAAAAACCAGCGAGAAAAATCACAAAAAAACAACCAAAGAAACCTACAAGAAAGACAGTAAAGAAAGTTGCAAAAAAACAACCAAAGAAGGCTTCAAAAAAGAGCAAAACAAAAAAAAGATAATCATACAGAGCATATTTTAAAACCAGTTCAACATATAACAATACAACTTGTTGCCAAGAATTGATTCAATCAAACAAATGAGATTAAAAATAGGAATTACACAAAAAAAACTTGCGACCATGACAGGGGTAAGTACTTCGATGATTAACCAAATAGAGTCAGGCAGAAGTCAGCCAAGTTATGAAACAGCCAAAAGAATTTTTGATAATCTTGCAAGCCTTGAGGGAAAATCATCATCTCATAAAGCAGGTGATTTTTGTAGCAAGGACGTTGTAAAATTAAAACCAAGTAACACACTGCACGATGCAATTAAAAAAATGCACGAGTCATCAATTAGTCAAATTCCAATTTTCAATGGGCAAGAACTTGTAGGAGTGATTTCAGAAGATGGGATTGTCAAACACCTTGCAGATGTGGGAGAATCTGAATTAAAAAATGCAAAATTAGCAGATACAATGGAACCGGTACCACCAATTGTAGATTACGATACACCTGCAAATGTTCTTGTTCCATTAATTAGGTATTCAAAGTGTATTCTTGTATCAAAAAAATCAAAAATAATCGGAATAATTACGGCATCAGATACTCTAAAAATGATGGAATAATCAATTATAAAAAAAAGGAATATAACAAATCAAAAAGAAAGTATTAAAACCATCAGTATCAATTATCAGTACAAATTCTCAGCAGAGTAAATATTTCAAATTAATTACCGAGGAATAATGCTTAGAAAAACACTACAAGTAATGCTTTTGAGTATTATGATAGCAATGTCGATTTCAGTAAGTCAATCACATGCAGATACTGAAACTGAGTTTGAAAAAAATGCTATAGAGAATAATAAAAACAATCCAATTACAAAAAAAATCTTAAAAAATATCGAAATTGCAAGAAAGGAATTTTCTAACATAAAAGAGAAAGAAAAGAAAGTAGAGGAACATAAAAAACTCATCAAAGAACAAAGAAAGGCAGCACAGATCAGTTTGGAAGAAGCAATAACAAGAATGAATGCGAAATATGAAGAATTTACGCCAAAAAATGCATTTGCGAAATATGTTTCAGGAATAAATTCTACTCATCAAGGAATTTACTGGGATCAATTTTCATATCTCAATGCCAAAGTAGCACTAGCAAAAGATGCAAGAGACGTAGTTCTTCAAAAGGGAGGAACATATACGGATGCAATGAAAGAATATTCCAAATATGCAAAAATGTCCAAAATAGAAATGCTCAATGTCATCAAAGAATTGAATATCAAACATGATTTTACAAACAAAGAAACTCAATCATATTTTGATCCAAATGGAAAACTACCTAGATTTGAAGATGATCATAATGCACCTTGTTATGGATGTAATTCAAAGATTACAAAAGCATTGATCAGTCCAACTGTGAATGTTCCCATAACCGCAGAAAAAATAAAACCAATCAAACAATCAGAGCAAATCACAAATCTAAATGAAAAATTATCTGCATTGCAAATGAACTTTGTAAATTCTAAAGACATTATCAAACAAAAAATGATAGTAAACGAGATGAATGAGATCATAAAACAAATTCAAGAATTTAAAAATTCTTGAAAAACCAATTCTCATGATTTCTATTATCACATTAACATATTGCAGTACAAAGATGAAGAGTATTATTTTGGGTGAGAACAGAGTTCTGCCAAAACACCATGAAGAGATTTTGGATGAATGAATGTAACCTTTGTGCCAGCAGAACCAGGTCTGATTTTTCCTAAAAACTGAATTCCGCATCCCTCCATTCTTGAAACCTCA
>DASSYQ010000094.1:0-2075 GCA_035703205.1 Nitrosarchaeum sp. | reverse complement strand
AAATCCAGCTTCCTTTAGCAAGTCAATTACTTTATCAAAATATCTGCCGTCTTTTAAGAAAACCATTGTTTCGGAATTTTTTGCAATCTCTTTTACTGTACTCAAATCATAGCATGATGGAATTATTGCAACTTTTTCTGCGCCCTCTGCAATGCTCACACCAACTTTGGCTGCAAAAGTAAACATGGAAACAATTCCCGGAATTACGCTGATTTTAATTTCTGGGTGATTTACTTCAATGTCTTTATGCATGTAAATCCAAGTGCTGTACAAATATGGATCGCCTATTGTAAGATAGACAACATTTTTTCCTGTCAAGACTTTTTCAGCCATTATCTTTGCATTTTTTTTCCATGTTGCTTCAAGAATTTCTTTGTCTTTTGTCATTGGAAAGATCAGTTTTATTATTTCTTGGTTTTTTGATTTGTCAATTAATGATGATACAATAGAAAGTGCAATACTTGGTCTGTCCTCACTTGAAGCGGGACACATTATGGTATCAGCATTTTGAATTGCCTTTGCAGCCTTTACCGTAAGCAGTTCAGGATCGCCAGGACCTACTCCAATTCCGATTAACTCAGGCATGAAAAATATGGTTTTATTCCCAATTAAAAATCTAGATTAGATCTTTGTTGCAGAAATTATTGTGACTGGATTTCTGGCAAGCATCATGGTACCAGTCGAGGTTTTCCTGCTCTTAGAGATGGTAACTTGAGTGATATCTACTGAATCAAACTGTAATTTCTCTAAAACTTTCAAAACAGAGTACAAAGTCTCAATTAATATGATTCCAATAACAATTCTTCCACCAGATTTGAGTTTGTCCTGACATATCTTGACAATCTCTTCAGTGTCTCCTCCAGTTCCTCCTACAAATATTGCATCTGCTTGTTCAAGATCTAAGATCTTTTCTTTTGCATTACCTAGTATTACAGAAATGTTTGTCAATCCAAATTTTTTAATATTTTTTTTTGTCAGTTCAATTGCATTTGGATCATAGTCTATTGCAATTATTTTGCCTGATTCAACTTGAATTGCAGCTTCAATGGATATTGAACCGCTTCCACATCCAATATCATAGACTGTGTATCCTGGATAAAGTCTTGCTTTACTAATTTGTATTACTCGTATCTCTTCTTTTGTTATTGGTACGTTCTCAGAGCGCTCAAAAGCATCATCTGGAATTCCTGGTGTTTTATAATTCCACATAGACCAACGTTTGTTATGATATTGGAGAAGGAATGCCAGATGAGACAGTTCCAGCATGTACTATTGTATATGTTAGAATCCAGACAAACAAGTACAGGAAAATATAACTTCCAATTCCTTGTGTTACTATCTTCTTTTTATCAGATGATGGTAGTTGCATCTTCATTGATTTTGCAATGAATATAGTTACGATAAACATGATTATCATAAATGCAATTGATGCCCATCTTCTCTCTTCTCCCTGGATGTCTTCAAAGATAAAAGTTGCAAGAGTACCAGCAATTACTGCAAAGCCAACCCTTAACCAAAATAATTGGTCTAATTTCTTGTCTTTCTCATTTTTTCCTTCCTGATTTATTGTAGGCTCAGAACCACTTGACTCGGTCTCTGGAATTTCATTTTCCTCCTTGATTGACTCTTTTTTAGAATCTTCTGAATCAGGCGTTGGTGCAGATTTCTTTTTTTTGAATTTTGCCAAGTAAATTTCTAGGTTGACTCCACTTTGCCTTGTTTAAAATCTTTGGTCACAAAACGAGCATAAAATAGAGTAAGAGTATAATTTCGGATATAGGATAGATTGTTGTGACTCTTGCAGGAATAGAACTACGTTATTTAGTAAATCAAATTTCAGAGGCAGCACAGGATTACTATGTAAGTAACATCTATGGCGTAACAAAAGACAGCATACTATTCAAACTTCATCATACTGAAAAACCAGACATCTTTATGATGATATCTACAAATGGTGTTTGGTTAACATCGGTAAAAATCGAGCAGATGGAGCCAAACAGATTACTAAAGAGATTACGAAGTGATCTGTTAAGATTAAAGCTAAAAAAAATAGAACAGATCGCATCAGAAAGAAT
>DASSYQ010000048.1:0-24865 GCA_035703205.1 Nitrosarchaeum sp. | reverse complement strand
GCATGCAGTGATTTTGAATATTCTTTTTTTCTGGTAAAACGCGTGTCTATTAACTGAGTCAATGCCAATATTCCAATTACCATTGGAATTCTAAACCAAATTTCATCAGAACCGAGATATCCAAAGTAAACTATGGCCGTAATAACCGCCGCGATTATTAGTGAACCTACAAGAGAAAAATAATGCGATGCTGGGTTGATTAATGTAAGGGAAAACCTGTTGTGTATATTTGAAACATCGTCTGAAGATTTTTCCATATCCTATCGCGGAGCTAGAAATATATCAATTAACCATGAAACCACAATTAAGCTGATTGGCATTGAAACCACAATTTTTGGATCGATCTTGAATCCCTTAGTCTCATCCTCAAAGAATCTCATTAGACCTCCACTTGATGCTGGTAGTGGTGCGCCTTTCTTTTTACTGCTCATTGCTGTTTTTCAAAGCTTGAATTTTGACATAAATACTTTATTGTTTGCTCTTCACTTTTTCAATTGTTTCTATGAGTGAATTAATTGATTTTAGAATTTCTTGCTGTTTTTCATGATTGGTCTCATGTTCTAGTTCTTTGGATAACTCTGCCAATTTTTTTCCTAATGTGATCTCCAATCCTGTTTTTTCTGTATCTTGCTTGATTTCATGTATTTCTTTTTTTTCAGGCTCTCTACCACAACTGATGCATAATGCATGCCCTTCTTTCATTACTCTCACACCTGAACAATATGGACATGGTTCCTTTAGCAACGTTGCTCCTTTCAATAGCATCTCTGCTGCCTTTTTTGTAAGATCTTTTGACATGTGTTGAATTAGAATTTCTCTTTAAAAAATACAATTATTTTATAATTCTACTAGTGTCTCAAACAAGGCTTAATAGTGCGTAGAATCGGAATAATTTAGAACGTATGGCGGTAATTTGTAATACATGTGGCCTTCCTGAAGATCTATGTGCTTGTGGTGAACTAGCAAAAGATAGTACAAAAATTATAATTCGTTTGGAAACTAGACGATTCAAGAAAAAAGGAACTATGATTGAAGGATTAGATCCTAAATTAAATAATTTGGAAACTGTTGCCAAAGAATTAAAAAACAAGTATGCTTGTGGCGGAACCGCTAAAGACGGTTATATTTTCCTTCAAGGTGATCATAGAGATACAATCAAAGAAACTTTGATCCGTTTAGGATTTCCTGAATCTAGTATAGAACTCCATTAGATGGACATTGTACATACCAAATAAAATTACACAAATCATAAGTATTCCTCATTTGGCACTTTTGTCTGTCATATTTGGAATGATGGTGATATCATTTCCATTTGGAGCGTTTGTTGTATTCCATACTGATATTGGTGACGATATCAACTTCGAATATCCGTTAAACAGTCTTGATCTTTTTGTAGGAATTAGATCTTTTATCCCCTCTAGTATTGATATCGGTGATGTCTTTATTGTTTTATGGTCTATCTATGCAATTCTTTTTACGATTGCTGTTCTTGGCCCTGACAAAGGATTTCTAAAGACCTTATCAACTAATCTTAGTCATGGAAAATTTGAAACAAAATCAAACTATATGTTTGCAATAACAAAGTGGTTCTCGATTATAATTCTAATTTCTATAATTATTGATCTTGTTCAACAGGGATTTGGAATAGTCACTATACCACCACCCGTAGATAATGATTTGACCCAGTTTTTGTATGTGAGCATATCTCCACTTGTTGAAGAGTTTGGGTTTCGAGTTATTCTCATAGGTCTACCTCTTTTTGTGTTTTATTCACACAAATTATCCCTAAAACACTTTTTCAAATCACTTTGGCATCCAAGTCATAACTTACACGTCTATGATTTTAGAAAAACTCTTCTTTTGATAGTATTTGTTGGTGTTTTTTTTGGTTTGGCTCATATTATGACTGGTGAACCATGGAGCGAAGGAAAATTTGCACAAGCATCTGCGGGTGGAATTATACTGGGCTGGCTCTATTTTCGATTTGGTTTGATCGTTTCAATTCTTGTACACTGGGCAACTAATTATTTCATATTTTCATATGCAAATTTTGTATCTCAGATCAATGAGATTCCAATAGAATCTGCATTTTTACATCCTTTGATTAATACCATGGAAATACTATTTTTGATATCTGGAACATTTTCAGTTTCTGTGTTGTTGATTTCCTACTTTAATTCCAAAAACGAGCAAAAATTAAAAATTGAATGATGTTTTATTCACAATTTTAATACATACAATAAAGTCAATCGCTATCACTTTTGGCTATTTTTTTGCTTATAATTTAAATCTCATTAAAGATTAAGTGCAAGTTTCAAACCCTTGTATCTGTTTCTTATTGTAACTTCTGTTACTCCAGCTGCTTCTGCAACATCTCTCTGAGTTTTATTTTCTCCATTTGTGACACATGCAACATAAAGTGCAGCGGCTGCTAATCCCATTGGGTCTTTTCCTGCTGATATCTTTTGTTCTTCCGCAGTTTGTAATATTTTTGTAGCTGCTCTTTTTGTTTTTTCAGACAAACCTGCTTTACTCGCTATTCTTGATATGCATTTTACAGGATCAACTACTGGCATTTTCAAATTAAGTTCTCTCAACAATAAACGATAACATCTGGCAATGTCTTTTCGCTTTATGTTGCTTGCTTGTCCGATGTCTTTTAACGTTCTGGGAGTTTCTGTATCTCTACATGCTGCGTAAAGTGCAGACGCAATCAATGCCGAAATTGAACGCCCTCTAACAAGACCTTTCTCAAGTGCCTTTCTGTAAATATAAGCTGCTTTTTCAATAACTGCATCCCCCACTGCTAATTTGTCTTTTAACCTATCTAATTCGCTAAATGCCTGTCTGAAGTTTCTGTCAACAGGTTCATGAACTTGACTTCTACTATCCCATGTTCTTAATCTCTCAATTGTGCTTTTCATTGCAGAAGTAAGTGGTTTCCCTGTAGCATCTCTGTTTTGGGGATTGATGACTGTTGCCAATCCCATGTCATGCATTGCAAGTGATGTTGGTACTCCTGCTCTGCTTTTGTTTTCACCTTCATTTGAAAATGATCTCCATTCCGGACCTGATTCATCAACTTTGTCAGTGATCACAAAGCCACATTTTCCACAGAAGTTTTCGCCTGTAGTTGCATCTGTAACTAGTGTGCCCTGTCCACATCTAGGGCATCTGTCTTTTGGATTTACATTTTTAACCATTTTTTTTCCTTTCAAAACTTTTTATGATGATATTTAACCATTGCTGATTCATTTCTTATAAATCTGATGGTGGAGGATTCTGACGTCGAGCCGTAACTTGACAGAATCTGGTAGTATTTGCCTAAAATCCTCTGTTCTATCAAAAATTTAGTGTGATTTTCTTATTTTGTTTTCAAAATATTTTTGATTTTTTCTGTGATCTCTGGTTTTTCATTTTGTTCTAAGAGAAATTTCAGATCTTCCATGTTGTCTACGTCCCACATTATTCTTTTTACAAAAACTAGAGCAACATTTCGTGTGTTCTCTTTTGCAGTATTCATGTGAATTTTATAACTATCTTCATCATAGTGTGTTGTCATCAAATCTATTGGCATTCTAACTAATGCATTTGTTCCATCAAATCTTCTTGATGGCACAACTATTGCAAAATTTGGAGGTACTTTATAGTTTAACATAAAATCGATATCTTGAGTTTTGATAAACGGTATGTCTTGTGGAAAAACAATCGATGCATCAAATTGATTTTCTAAAAGATACTTGTCAGCTAGAGCCACTGCGCTATTGACTCCTTTTTCTTCATTATCTTGTATGGTTGCTGTATTGTATTTTTTGCCAAGTTCAATTGCTTTTTCTTCTTTTGTTACAATTACTATTTTTTCAATTTGTGGAGAAATTGACAATATGTGTAATATTTCTTCTAGCATGATTCTGCATAATTCTTCTTTTTGTTGTACTGATAAATCTAAACGTGTTTTTGCTAGAGAGAAAGTCTTTACAGGAATAATTGCTGCAATTTTCAAATTATACGTGGATTTGTTTTAAAATAAAATTTGCTAATGCATCTTCAGCTAGTTTGTTATTCATTGTAATTTTTGTTTCATATACTTTCATATCTAGACTTTGAATTTTCTTTACAAGTAATCTGTCTTTTGTATCTACTACCATATTTGAGCATACATCTGAGTACATTTTTGCAAGACCATATGCATTTGCTTCTATTCCTGCTGCTTCCATGTATTTTGCTGCTGGTCCGCTAATGGCCTTATCTCCTATAAGTGGACTTACTGCAACCACTTTCTTTTTAATTTTTGACAACTCTTTTCTGATTCCTTTGATTTGTAACATTGGTCCGATAGATGTCAGTGGATTTCCTGGTGCTAAAATTACCATGTCTGCATCTTGAATGGCATTTACTGCTTCTGGATTTGGACGTGCTTTGTCTGCTCCAATATATTGAATTCCTTCAACTGGGTCTCTTCCACGATGTTTTACCCAATATTCTTGAAGATGTAATTCCCCTTTATCTGTAATTATTCTTGTTTCTATACTGTTATCTGTAACTGGAATGATGTTTGCACTGACTGCAAATTTTTCACACATCCATTTTGTAATATCGCTCAAATTTTTACCATTTTTTAACATGTTTGTTCTTATCAGATGAGTTGCTGCATCTCTATCTCCAACTCTAAACCACGTTTCTTCTCCAAAAACTTCCATTTGTCTTAGAAAGTTGAATGTGTCTTTTTTGATTCCCCATCCTCTTTCTTGATCTAGTAAATCTGCCAAACCATACACTATGGTATCAATGTCTGGACATACGTATAGTCCATAAAGCCAATAATTGTCCCCAACATTGCTTATTACGTTAACTTTGGATTCTTGGGATACTAATCCTCTGACTAGTTTCACCGAACCTGTTCCACCTGCTAGTACTGTAATCATTCCATTTTCTCCTAAAACTGTAAAGCCATTTGCTGTTACTACATATTACTTTTTCAGAAATTCCCGATCTAATTTTTGAGGATAAGTTTATTACTAATTAATTATCGATTTTATTCGTGTCTAGGACTGTATTTTTAACAGTTTTAATTGCTGGCTTGATTGTAATTGGATCAAGTTCTCCCATTTGGGCTGCACAAGTAGACGCTAAAATTAATCCTAATAGTGATACATCTCCTTTCTCTTATAATTATCAGAAAACCATCTTTATTGAATATCCTGATGGTGGAAAACTCTTTGATGAATTACATGATAAAGAATGGACAGTTAGTGGCTCCGCCGATGCTTCAAATCCAGGTGTTCAAAAATTAATTGATAGCATTAATCGTAAAATTCAATCTGATGGAAGTCATGCAAAAATTTCTGATCTAAATGTAACTTATCAAGTTCATCTGAAAGGTAGAAATCTTAACACTTCTGTTGATTACAAGGTAATTCTAAAAGGCTCTCTTACTGATTATGTAATTACAAAAGATCAAGTTCGTACACTAGTTGATATGGGTTGGAGAGGAATGAGTACTAATGATTCTGTTATAATTGATGGAGTTGAAATCAACTTACCAATATCCATGATAAAAGATAAGGAACCTGCAGTTTATGACATTCTTTCAGGAACTGAGGCAGATACTATATTGTCCAAGCCTCTCATTGATGCTGATTATATTTTAGAACAACCAATGACTAATTGGCACTTTTTGTTTGATCCTACTGGAATCAATGTAGATGCTGGTACATTTGGATTGGATGAATCCATCTCTGGATTTGTTGTATCTAGTTGGACAATGGGTGAAAGTAGTCTTAGGGAAGGCAGACAAGTGGAAAGAGTTTTTGAAGCACCAGTCTCTGCTGATCAAAACTATGTTGTTAGAAGTGTTCAATCATCTGATCAAGGAAATATTGCTGCAATTGGATTTGGAGCACTAGATGTACTTGATGGCTTAGAGATTGCAGGAATTACCCCCACTCCTCCAGAAGGATATCAAACAACCTCCACTGGTGAATTTCCAGTGACAATTGTATATGGTATGGCAGGAATGGCTGCAATAGGCGGAATTGCATTTTTCATATTTAGTAACAGATCTTTAAAGAATCAAAAAATAGGTCAACAAGGAATTGACCCAAGTAAATTAGTAAGTTACCAAACAAGCTCTTCTGCCGGTGGTTATCAAACTAACAGAGGTGAAGCACAACTTGCTGATGTTTCTGATTATGAACGCACAAGAAGTGTATATGAAGATGAAACTCCAAGTCGACCTTCTACACTTCCTAGTAGTAAAGAAGAAGCAGCATGTGGCTGTGCGGCATCCGCAGAAATTGGTTCTGAATGTGATTGTGAACTGCATGGTTCATGTTTATGTGATGCAACATGTAGGTGCAACGCTAGTATTTGCAAAGAACAAGTTAGCTCCATGAGCTAATATTAAAAAATAAAAATATTTTAAAAAATATATGTGTGCTGGGAGTAACCCTCCTTCTGTTTTCACGATATTACGCTATGCAGCCTACCTGAACTTGGTACAGGATCCTATAGTTCTGTTTGGCTTTGCTCCATGTGGGACGTCTCTTTCATTCCTTCTCTGGAAATCTCAGGTTTTGCCATCATCGTACGCCAGGTTGGATTATTTTCTGCTCCGTTGCCAATCATCTCTGATTATCCATCTCCGGATCACATTTCCTGTATGGAGGGAGGAGTTTCCTCTGCCGTAGCAGTGTATCGTGCTCCAGCTCACACATGTTATCTGTGTTCTTGATTTAATTTGAAGATTGCTTTTCTGGCTTCTTACCTATTATAAACAACGTTCCAAACTCTCGTTTCCATTTTTTCTTATTTTTTAAATCTTTTACTTGTTTCGTCCTTGTTTTAAATCCTGTATTTCTAAAAAATTTTTTCCACTCTTGTTTTGAATGCAAATGCATTTGAATTTTCATGATGTTTGCCCATTTCGCTGTTGCTTTGTTATCTGAATAAAAATCTGTACCACAAAAAAATTGCCCTCCTGGTTTTAATAATTTGTATATTTTTTCAAGAGCAATTTCTATTGAATCTACGTAGTAAAGAGACTCCATTGAAAATATAAAATCAAATTTATTTTTGTATCCCAAAGATTCAATGCTCTTGTAAATGTATTTTTCTTTATTGGTTTTTTTCTTTGCATTGGCTTGCAAGATCATATTTTTGCTTTTGTCTATGCCTATGGCTTTTTTACAATTGTTTTCTTCTGCTATTTTTCTGACCACCCAGCCATTACCACATCCGACATCTAGAAATAAAAATGGCTTGTCAAAAGAAATTGTTTCTAAAAACTTCATTACATTTTTCCCGTGTTCTTTCTCCATTAATTCATCTCTTCCGTTTTTAGCCCATTTGTCAAAAATTGCATTTACTGAATTCATTATTCTAAGTTCTCTCCTTTTCAATTATAATCTTCGTCTCACTGAGCTTTACTATGAACAAGTTCTACGTTTTACTTATATTCAAATTTTCAAATAATATTTTTGAAAAGAAATTGCCAGATGAATCATGTAGAAATTGTGGAGGAACATTGATTGATTATTTTAAATGTATTCAGTGCAGTAAACCGACTAAAATGATCTGTGTGTCTTGCCACACTCAAACACTTGAACAATTTCATAGTTTTTGTGTAAATGATGACCTCATAATTCCTACTATTTCAGCACATAACATCCCTAATTCTTTTCTAGAAATCATGGCTTGATACTTTACAAATTGGACAAATTTTGCGAATGATTTATTCCCAAGTTTTAAGTAATATGAGATTGGGATTTGATCTCTGTGAAACAAGAAACTCTGGTTGTAAGTTTGATTTTATTGTTAATCATGCCTGTATATGCCCATGCTCAAAGTCCTGAACGAATAAGTGTAATTGATAATTTTGGTGATTTTGATAAAGGCGAACCACTTTTCATTTATGGACAAGTCGCCACTATTTTTGACGACTCTTTTTTAATAATGCAAATAATTAATCCTGAAGGAGATTTATGCCAAATTCAACAACTTATTCCATTACCTAACGGCGCTTTCATAACAGATGCAATTCCACTAAAAGGTAGAATATGTGGATTGGTTGGAGAATATGATGTTAAACTGTTTTATGGCGATTATTCTACAACCGCCAATTTTCATGTAACTGACAAATCTTTTTCTGAACCAAATTCTGATGCACTTGTTCAATCTGCAAAAGATTTACTTTCTAAAAGTGTGTCTATGATTGACAAAAAATTTGATGTTGATCCAGCATTTGTCAATGGTATAGATGACATAATTTCATCAAACGATTTATCTAAAATAGAGAAGGCTTACGTTGATCTTTGGGTTGAATTTTACTCTGATGAATTTGTTTCTGAAATAACTCCTGCTATTCGGCCTGCAGTAATATCTTCTCTAGACTCTGTTTCAAAAATGTTAACCGATGAAAAAATATCTATTGATATTGCAAGATCTATTGATAGAACTATTTTTTCATCTATGTTCTATTATGATATTGGCGACAAAAACAAATCCATTGATCTTTTGTCTGATGTTTTTGTAGATATCAGAAACATGAATCCCGAAAAAACATCTGCCCCAAGAACTCTTACCTTTGATGAATTAGAAGAGACATTGTTAAACTTGATGAAAAAATCTGACACCGTAATGAGCAGACCTGTAAAAGAAGAGGTTGGTTTTATCTTTGCTAGGGGTACTGCACCTGTTCATTCGCAAGAAATTTCTGATCTAATTGATCTGTTATCTAAGGCTCGATACCTTGATGTTGTTTCAAGAAAACAAAGTGACTTGTATCGTTTAGTTCAAAATGACTGGGAAGGTGCCAGACTATCTCTTGAAAGTAAGGAATCTATTGAAGACTTGCTTGCATCTGGCGAAAGAGTGAATCACCTTCATCAAGCGGCAATACTACTCCGAGAACTAGAAGATGTAGACCGTTTCATATCTTCTGATTCTGATGAAAACTCCGATCTTGCCAATCTACTCATGCCTGATTGGGAAGAACTCAAATCTGATCTAGAATTTGCATCGTCAGTTGATGATATTATAGAATCTGAAATGGAAATTAAACAAATGAAGCAAATCATTGACATCTCCTCAAGAATAAACAAGGCCGTAGAAATATCTCAGGAAAGTGGAGTTAACTCTAGTCTTATCTCTGATTGGAAATCCCTTTTAGAAAAAGTTGAAAATGCTGATTCTACTGATGAAATCCTTAGTATTGTTTCAGAATTTGATAATACTATGACTGAATTAAGAGAAAAAAGAAACCCTTTGACTATTTTAAAATTCGAATATCAAACAATGAAACAAAAAGCAGAACTTCAAGCTGATTACAACAATCTGTTTCTTATTGATAGTGCATTAAAAATTCTAGATACTGCAGAACAAATGGAATCTGGAAATCCATCTATCATGAGGATTGATAGAATTGAAGTTTTGTTAACATGGGCAAGTGAACAAGCTCCTAAAATAAAGTCTAATTTGAATTCATACGATGACGAAGCTTTTAAAATACGTGCAAGTGATATTCTACAAAGAGCAAAATCTATAGAAAATTTAGTAGAATTGGGATTACGTACTCATAAGTTCTTACCTGGATATATTGATTTCACAGATTCATTTAGTGAAAAAATTGATCAAGTAAGAGATCTAGTTATAAAAAATGATCTTGATGAAGCAGACAAGTTAGTTCGAAATTTATTTAGTGAGTGGACTCAAGTTTCAAAAGCATATACTGATGATCCATACGGTTCAAAAGTTGGTTACAACGCAGATGAAATAAAACGTATTGAATACCGTGAACGATTAGATGCTTATTCTAAAATGGTCAGTGCTTTTTACAATAGTGAGTTTTCTCCACATGCTAAAGAATACGATAATATGATTTCTGATGCATACGACCTTATTGATTATGGAAATTTTGTCGATACTGAATCAAAAATCTTGGAAATTGGTCAATTTCTAAGTGATCATCTAGTTCTGAGCAACCCTAGAATAATCTATGATATTTCATATGATCCAGAACAAAATATTTGGATCATTCAAGGTGCTGTTGAAAAGTCAATTTTTGACAGGCGAGCGCCTCTATATGTCACTGTTTTCAATATGGATGGAAGTACTCATAGCAGTCTAGAATTTACTGATACCAAACATGGTGATTTTTACACTCAATGGATTGCCCCTGCAAGTCCTGGTCTTTATGTAGTTATGTTGCAATACCAAGATTCCAAGGCAACTCAGATTGTATATGTCAAAGAGCGTTTTGAAAATGTCTACACTCCAACAGATTTGAATATGGTTGAACTTGCACGTGATTTTGATGAATTAAAAACATTTGTTGAAAAATTTGGCGGTGAAGAATATAATGATGATTCTAAATTCTCTTCTACGATAAATGATATTAAATTAAGTTTAGCCAATAAAGATGCAAAAAAAGTTGATGATAAATTAAATGACTTGAAACGATTAATTGAAAAATATCTTCCAATACGATCAAGATCTGCTGTTATTGAAGTTCAATATGAAGACGATCGCCTTATTGTTTCTGGAGCCGTACAAAAAACAATAGCATTTAGAGAAGACTTGTTTGTTGATGTGTTTGATCAGAGAGGCAATTTAGTGGAATCAATAGCTCTTAAAGATAATTCATCCGGATTGTTTAATGAAGTCATATCACGTCCATTTGATTCTGGCGTCTATGTGGCTCAATTACAATACCATGATGTAACCGTTACTGATTTTTTTACCGTTAAATAATTACTTGTTTTTTCTCACTAAATTGAATAATTGCCTAACTGCTAATTTTGGGTGATGTGTTGCTAATTTTATCATGTTTGCTAATCCAAAATCTGCTTTGATAAAATCCAGAAATTCTTCTGGTTTTAATTCCTTGATTATGTCTAACTCCTTATCCCATTCTTCATCTGATAATCTGATCCATCTGTCCTGAACTTTTCCGGCAGATTTGATTTTTGCCTGGATGTCCTTTTTCCAATTCTCTTCATATGGATATAGTGAACCTTCATCTGTCTTTCCTGATTTTATTGCGTTTGCTGCTATTTTCCCTGCAATTCTTCCAAATTTTATCGCATATCTTATTCCTTCCAACACTAATGGATTAGCTTGTCCTGCTGAATCTCCCACAAGAATCAAATTATTGTATACTGTCTTTCTTGATAACCCGTCATTTGGAATTAACCCATAATGAAATTCTATAGGTGTGATTTTTCCCAATTTGCCGATTGGACCTGTTTTTGAGTCTATCAATTCTTTTAATCTCTCAGTAGGATCTACTGCTGAATCAGGTTTGCCTACTCCTACTCCTATTCTTACAATGTTTTTTCCTACAGGAAAAATCCATGCATATCCTGCTGGAGAATATTTCTGACCCACCATAAGCCACCATGTCTCTTGATCCACATTTTCAACTTTTGCTTCGTATTCTGCACCTACTCCAAATCTTTTCCATTGCGTTACAAATCCCATTGCTTTGGAAACTGTTGAAGAAAATCCGCTTGCATCAACAATAATTTTAGAATAAAATATCACGTCTCCTTCTTTGTTTGTTCCACTTACTCCTACGATGTCTCCTTTTTCATTTTTTATTACATCTTTGATGTTTGTTTTTAGAAAAATATCGGTTCCTTGATTTTCTGCCTGTTCTGCTAACCACCGATATGTCTTTCTTACATCTAAAACCGCAGCTTGTGGGTTCACATCACTAATTGTAACCTCGTTATTTGGTGAACAAAATGAATAATTTCTAATTGGATTATAGCAATTTTCTGGAATGTCAAACTCTTTTATGTTTTGTATCCATGTTACTCCACTAGTTCTAACTGACTGTGCTATTGTTTCTTCTTTTTCTAAAAGAGCAACCTTGATTCCATTTTTGGATGCTTCATATGCCACTGAGGACCCTGCAGGTCCTCCCCCAACTATTACTAAATCATAATGATACTTCATCAACTTCTTTACTTTGATCCTAGGATATAATTTTGAGGTATGGTTTAATTTTTAACCCTGTGAATTATTTTTTTAAAACTGGAGATCCTACATCGTCGTTTTCTCTTTCAGAGTCAAACGTACTCATATGTGTCAAATCTCTGTGCATGTAACTCTGGGTTTCACCCATCTTTTTTCTACAGAATTTCTCATGTATTGTTTCTTGTATTTTTAATGTATCTTCATTCTCATGAAATAATCGTTTTCCACAATCTGGACACGTTAATTCAGGCATGAATTGTGGTCTACATCAAATCTATTTAGATGTTTCATCAAGACTCTAAAAATTTATTTTATTGCCTTGTTTTTTAAACCGAAACTTTAGATGTTTAATCTGTCTATATTTGTTTAATGGCAGAATCTGTTGCTTTCTTTGTACTGTGGTCTGTAATCACTGCAATGATAATGGGAATTACTGGTTTTAGCTACAAGTCTTACATTGGGAGAAGAAAAAATGAGATCCCTTCATCTTGAGAAAAAGGGCTTACGCGGTCTTGCCATTGCTGAAAGCTTTAGACAAAATTCGGAAAGATCCATTCTGTCTGGATTGATAATGAGAAGAGATTTTGTAATTGATGGATTTGTTTTTGGAAGTGCTGCTTTAGAAGGCAATGATGCTACTGATCAAATATTACACATGTATGAAGAATTAGGTAGATCCGATATCAATTACGTGATTATTTCTGGGTTGATTATCTCAATGTATAATATAGTTAACATCAAAAAATTACATAATTCCTTACAAATACCTGTTATTGGAATTACATACAATGAATCTGATGGACTTGAAGATGCAATAAAGCATCACTTTCCAAAGTCTTTTGAATCTAAAATTAATGAATATGAAAAGATAGGAGCAAGAGAAAGAATCACTTTACACACATCTTATGATCTTTTTGTACGATATGAAGGATGTACAATTAATGAGATTAAACATCTTTTAAACGAATTAACTTTACAAGGCTCTATTCCTGAACCTCTTCGAATATCTCAATTGCTGGCTAATGCATTACTTCAAAAAGGATTATCCTTCTGAAGCTGTTTTTCCACCATCTACGTTGAGGACAGTACCTGTAATCCAATTTGCTTCATCTGACGCTAAGAACAATACAGCATTTGCAACATCTACTGGTTCCCCAATCCTTGCCAATGGTAATCTTTCTTCTAGCACTTTTCTTGCTTGTGGATCATCTAGATATGGCTTTATCATGCCTGAATTAATGATTCCTGGATTTACACAATTACATCTTATGTTTCTCCTTGCATATTCTACTGCAATTGATTTTGTGAACATTGTTATTGCTGCCTTTGTCGCAGAGTATGCTGCCAAGTGAACTCTTGGTATGGCTCTTTCACTTGAGATTGAACCGATGTTTACAATAACTCCTTTTTTAACATCTGACATTTTGTTTAATACGGCTTTGGTAATATGAAAAACTCCAAACAAATTGACATCGATTAATTTTTTGATTTCAGAGTCTGTCATTTCATGAAAGTGAACAGGATCATTAATTGCACCTGCATTATTTACCAAAATGTCTATTTTTCCATATGTGTCCATAATCTGACTCACTGTTTGCATTACTTGAGATTCATTAGTTAAATCACATGACATTGACGCGGTAGATTTCTCATTTCCTATTTCTTTCCTAGCTTTTTCTAATCCTTCTAAGTTTCTTGCAATAAGAATCACTTTGGCACCTTCTTCTGCAAATCTCTTTGCAATACCTTTGCCAATGTCGCTTGATGCCCCTGTCACAATTGCTACTTTGTCATTTAGTCTCATATGGTAATTTTATTGGTGTAGCTTATAGAATTTTTGGTAAATTCCAGTCGTAATTCTTAATTGTTATGTTGCTGATTGTTTATTTTTTTGATGTATGCCAAAATCCCAGTATAGTCTATATCTCCAAATCCTTTTTTTACTGCCTCTTTGTATACCTCCTCGGCTTTTTTGATCATTGGAAGGTTGATCCCAAGTGATTCTGCCGTTTCTGTAATTGTACTGATATCTTTTTTTAAATTTGCAAGTGTGAATGTGGGCGCAAATTCATCTTGTATCATTTTATATGCTTTGTTCTCACTCATTCCTGTTTTAAAATAGGTTGAATTTAAAATATCTAGAAATATTTTTGGATCTACATTTGCACTTTTTACTAATGTGATCCCCTCTGATAATGCAAGTGCAAGCATTGTAATCTGAAGATTCATTGAAAGTTTGACTAGATGGGCTATTCCGTCTTCTCCCAAAAAAAATATCTTATTTGCCATTTTTTCAAAAATACTTTTGAATCTGTCAAATGTTCCCTTGTCTCCAGATATCATCAACACCAGTTCTCCAGTGATTGCCACGTTTGGTCCTCCCATGACTGGGATGTCTAATTTAATTATTTCATGTTCAAGGAATTTTTTTGAAATATTTTTTGATTCTATTGGACTTATTGTACTCATATCTGCTACTGTCATTCCGTCATGTTTTCCTTCAATGATTCCATTTTTTCCAAATGAGACTTTTTTTACTGCATCTGCATCTTTTACAACTATTATTACTAATTCTGAATTTTCAGCTACATTTTTTGGAGAATCGACAACCTCTGCACCGTTGTTTTGTAATTCTCTGGTTTTTTCTTTTGTTCTGTTGTATACTGTCAAATCAAAACCTAATTTCAACAAATTCAAACCAACAGCATTTCCAAGCATTCCAGTTCCAACAATGCCTATTTTTGTCATATCTCTTTTCCACCATGGAATTTTTTAACGACGCTCTTCATTTTTTACCTCCCATTGCCCATTGCCAAATCTAGATGCTTCAAACTCTATCTGTCCTATTGTCTTTTCATCTTTTCTGACTTTTGCATAATCAAATTTTTTCATCCGAAATATCTTCTCTTTTGGTTTGTATCCTCCCTCAATTACCTTTATCTTGAATCTTTTACTTGCTTTGTTGATTAACTTTCTTGCAATTTGTACATCTCCAATCCATGAAAACATTTCAAAATCACCAAAGTTTTTTGTAGTGACTACATATCCATACAATCTTGCCTCAAATTTAGATCCTTGAGCCTTGGACTGCTCATTTATCCATGTAACTACTTCTTTCCCATGTCCCTTTTCAACACCAAATGTCTCAGAATCTCTCATCTATGAAAAATAATTATTTCAAACCGTAATAATCATTTTCAATATCTGTTAGACTAAAATATTGATTACTTCATCAAGTTTCATGCTTACAATTGATTGTAGAGATGTAGCATCAATAAAGAGTGAATTAGTCGTATATGTGTCGGATCAAGTTGCTGCAATTCCAACTTTAAAGATTAATGAATTCATGTTGTCCTCATTAAATGATGAAAAAATCGATAAAACAGTAGTGATAACCGCAATTAAAGAATTCTTAGAGTCCATTGGTGAAGGAAGAAATTTTGCAGTGATTTCTAATAATGATATTATATCAATAAAATCCATTTCCGGAAAAACCATTGAACGTAATGTCTCTTCTCAATCTGAATTATTCTCATGTACTCATTGTGGATTTCTTACCGTCTATGAAACAGATCTACAAAATCACATGAAAATACATTATCTGTGATCTCAATTTCCTAGTTTTTTAATTTATCCAATATCGAAAATTTTCTATCTTTGGTTGATTCGTGAGTAATTATACCTGCATTTTTTAGATGATGAATTTTAACAGGATCTTTATAAGTTCAGATTATAAAAAACCCTAATAGTGAAAACATCTAAAAATAATGTCACTAAGGTTTACTGCACAAGATGTGATCTGATATTTGATTCTAGAAAAACATTTGAAAAACATCTACTCCGACATTCATCTGTTATGTTATGTGAAACCTGTCCTATTGATACTGCTATCTCAAAATTCGTAAATCTGTTTAAGAGAAAATCATCTCATAATTTAGAATAGGTTTTTAAACAATTTTTCATGACTTTACTTGTGACTAAAAAAAGAATCTTGATTGGCATCATAATGTTTATTGTAATCATAAGTGCAATCGTAGTTTATTCTTTATCTTCTGTTGAAACTGAAAATCTTGATACAAAAACTCATGGAACTATTTCTACTACAATGGGCTCATCTGTCTTTGGGAGTCCATCCGCACAAATTACTATAGTGGAATTTGGAGATTACCAATGTCATCAGTGTTATAATTGGTTTCATAATACAAAACCATCTGTATTTCAAAATTATATTGATGCTGGAAAAGCTAATTTTGTTTTTGTTGATTTTGCTTTTTTGGGAAGGGATTCACCAAAAGCATCTCAGGCATCTTACTGTGCTGAAGATCAAGGAAAGTATTGGGAATATCACAATCAACTATACAATGCTCAGGAATCTCAAATTGATAATGGATGGGCAAATTCTGAGCGACTAAAAGCATTTGCGTTTAGTTTAGGTCTTGATATGGATTTGTTTGAGAGTTGTCTTGATTCTGGAAAATACATGAAACGAGTTCAATATAATATTGCTGAAGCAAAAAAGTTAGGTGTAACTGGCACTCCTACATTTTTTATTATAGGTCCTGATGGACAACAACAAAAACTTGTTGGTGCACAACCATATTCAGTTTTTCAACAATTGCTTGATTCTATGATTTAGTATGGTGCAAACACTGAAACTAGTATTTTCAAATTACTTTTATGTTGTTTTAGCCATTACTCTCTTTACCTTTTTGTTATTTGGGTTGTTAATTCTTTCAGAGTATATTTTCTTGGAACCCTACGTTATTGGTCATGTTCCACAAGGAACAGAATTTGGATTTGCGTTGATCGTAATTTTATCTGCTTTATCTGCATTAGTAATTCCTATGAATATTTACCGAATCAATATTTTGAAAAAATCTAAAACAAAGATGAGCGGCAGTGTATTTGGTTCATTTGTTGGGTCTGTTGCTGGTGCCTGCAGCTGTGGGCCTATTGGCTTTGCAGCAGTATCTACTTTTGGTTCTGTAGGTGCAACTGCTTTTGCATTTTTAACAAATTTTGAAATTCCTATAAGAGTTGGAGCAATTATGTTGTTGGTTTTTACATATTATACTACAGTAAAATCCATTAAAATTGAATGTAAGATCATTTGATGCATTATCTAACAAACATTTTCCTTTACATTTTCTAATTCATGCATTCATATATGTAGAAAATAGACAAAAGTATGATGTATGTTAAAGTTGCACTATCTTTCTTTATTCCATTTGCAATCCTAACTACGATGATTGCTATTGACACATACCACAATATCTAGTAATATCATAAATCAAATCATGGTCAGAGATATTATAAAGTAAATTTTTAACTACGAATCAGCATTAAAAATTATTGGTATCTGCTGGAACAACTGAATTCCTAAGCCTGCTTGCAATTCTTTTTGGTGGAGGTATGATTGGAGCTTGGTTAATGCACAAGATAAAATTTCCAACCATAATTGGATTTATCCTAGTTGGAATAATCGTAGGTCCATACGGATTAAGCATAATAGAAGATACTGAGTTAATCAATCTTTTAGCAGAATTTGGAATTATAATACTTCTTTTTGTTGTGGGGCTTGAATTCAGCATTCATAAATTAAAGCGTGTGGGATTAAACGGCATCATTATAGGAACAGTTCAGCTAGGAATTGTCTTCTTTTTAGGTTATGTTGTTGCAGTAGCACTTGGTTGGTCTCATCTTGAAGCACTTTTCTTGGGAAGTATCTTGTCTATTACAAGTACTGCTATATCACTTAGATTCCTACGAGATCTCAACTTAGTAAATACCAGAGAATGGGATACAGTAATCACCATACTGATAATAGAAGATCTTGCAGCAGTTCTTCTTTTGACATTGCTTGGAAATGCCTCCAGTGGTGCTAGTTTTGAAATAACTGATGCTGGAGTACTGATAATTCAAAGCATATTGTTTTTTGTTTTGACTTTAGCAATTGGCATAAAAATAATCCCAAAATTATTAGAACGTGTTTCAAAAATAAAGATGGAGGAAGCTCCGTTCATCACAGCACTTGCCCTTGCATTTGGTCTGGCAGTTCTTGCACATTTTTTGGGTTTGAGTAGTGCAATTGGAGCGTTTTTAATGGGTATGATAATAGCTTCATCCAAGTTCTCTGAAACAGTTGTTCACAAAGTAATTCCATTGAAGGATTTTTTCATCGTGATATTTTTTGTTTCAATTGGAATGCTTGTTAACATTGCCTTAATTCCTGATGCGATATGGATTGCAATCCCAATAGTAATCGTGGCAATAGTTGGAAAATTTATTGGAAATATGTTTGCAGCATCCATGTCTGGAAATACGTTCATCAGTGCATCAACTATTGGGGCTATGATGATTCCAATTGGAGAATTTTCATTTATCATAGCTAAACTAGGTGTAGACAGTGGAAGTATAGATGATTCCATCTATCCAGTTACCATAGTTGTGTCTCTTACCACTATGCTCGCAATGCCTCTTATTTTACGCTCTTTGCCTACTGTCGCAGATCAGAGATCAATAATTCCAAAAAAACTATTGAATTACATTTTCTTTGCAGGTAGATTTGTAGGCGCTGATTCATTTACCGAAAAAACCGCTCAAGTAAATAAAAAAAATAATCTCAAAAAATATGGGCCGAAAATTCTAGTGCATTTTGTGATAATTGTATCTGCTCTTGCACTGTTGAATTATTTCTCACCTTCTATAACTTCTCTTCTGGAAAATCCAAACATTCCGTTCTTTATGAGCTCGTCAATTTTTCTTGGGATATTGACTGCACTAATCATAGCATATCCAATATTCTTGGTCATTAGAAAAACAGAGGGAATAATAGATAAGATTTCAAATACAATTACAATCAATTATGGTCAAAATGAAAAACAAATTGTCAATAAACCAATACACAGGGTTTTACGTAACATTATTTTTATCGGATTGATTTTGCTTCTGGTTGCAATATTCATTAGTTTTGTAGATTGGGAAATGGAAAACGCCAAGGTGATCATCTCTACAATAGGTTTTGTAGTAATGATACCATTATTGCTAGATACTATTTTTTCAATACGAAAACTGATGCAAACCCATTTGTTTGATAATTGGTTATCTTCAGATGAAAATTAAATAGATATCGTTTCTACGTTGATTTTTAAAAACTTCTGTTTTGTTTATTTTTATCTAGTCTTATCTTAAAGTAAAATAGTATAAAATTATCTGTAATGCAAGTTTCTCTCTTATGTTTTTTCTAATATTGCGTTTACTTCTTTTCTA
Organism: Nitrosarchaeum sp.; assembly: GCA_035703205.1. GTDB lineage: Archaea > Thermoproteota > Nitrososphaeria > Nitrososphaerales > Nitrosopumilaceae > Nitrosarchaeum. Next base: position 5,617 of record DASSYQ010000048.1, on the reverse strand, counting down.
TGTTCATCGCAATATGGAGGCCTTTTTTTACATTCTGGACAATTCAGGTATTTTCTGAAATCGATCATGCCATACCTTCAATTGCAACTTAAAAGATCTTTCGTATGAATTATCAGTATCTTACAATTTAACAATTACCCAAATGAATTTGATAATTTCAAAAATAATAAATTTGTATAAAACATACACTAAATGGGCAATTTTTTAAAACCCTAGAATCTATCTTGTAGTAAAATCCAATAAATATATGTCAATTATTTACATTCCAATCCGACCTGGTAGAAGAAATGCTGAATACGATGAATTAGATGATGATGCTGAATGATGCTTATTTTATCTGTAAAAATGAATTTTCAGGAACGTTTAGGCTCAAAAATTGTTCTGGCTGAATAATTTTTGCAAGTATCTCTAACCCTGTGATGGTTCTGATACTTGGTTTACTAAAATAAGAATTTGCGTCTACCGCAAAAACTTTTTTGTTTTTTACAGCTCTCAATGCATTCCATAGTTTGTCGTCTTTCAATATTTTGTTATATTCTAATGTTGTACGAAATATGTCAAAGCCGCATGGCATTATTATGATGATGTCTGGATCTGAGTCTGTGATCTCTTTAATGCTTATTTTTCTTGAATATTCTCCACTTATGCTGATCATATTTTCTCCTCCTGCATTTTTGATCATTTCGGGTATCCAGTGACCTGCTGAAAAAAATGGATCGATCCATTCTATTGCAAGAATTCTAAGTTTTGTTTTTGGAATGATTTTTTTTATTTCTTCTATTCTTTTTTCAAGATCTACTGTGATCTTTTTTGCCTCATTTTCCTTTTCAATAATTTTCCCAATCCTGTTTACAGATTCTATTATCTCTTGTAGATTATGTGGATCCATCGAATGGATCATTGGTTTTTTTTGTAAAATTTGAATTGCTTTGTTAACTTGATTATTATGTGCTGCACATGCCTCACATGTTTCTTGAGATATTATGAGATCTGGCTCTGCTTTCAAAATATTTTTTTCATCTAATACAAAAATTTCTTTTTTCTCACTTAATATCTGACAAGTTTTTTTATCTATTTCTTTACTGGATAATTTGTCGGAATCAATTATAGAACTAATCACACGTGGTTTTGTTTTTGCATTTTCAGGATACTTACATTCATGCGTAACCCCATACAACATGTTTTCTGCCCCCAATTCATATATCAACTCTGTAGCACTGGGTAAAAAAGAAACTATTCTCTTTATTGGCATGTTGTATACTCTAATTTGTCCTTTAAACATCATCCGTTGAGTTGTTGTCAATTCTGTTGATCAGGCAACTTAATACGAACATTTCAGGCACAATATTCATTGTCTAGTTCGCAAGATATTCGAAGAGCAATCTTGGAAAAATGGCACGAGAGTCTATCGAAATATGGGAATCTGTTTTCATCTGATTCTCTTAGCGGATCTAGTCCCCCATCCGTATTTGTAGGCTCGTACAACTATCCAAAAATTTTCGTTGGACCGATGGTTCCTCCAATACACGGTGATACAAGCTTACTTGATAATCCTGAAAGATGGGCAGGCAAATCCCTTGAAGAGATTGTTAATTTTCGTTTGAATTTGATTCGTGGCATCCAAAAAGTTTCAATTCATCAAACAGAAGGACGATACATAGAAAATTTACAAGAAATTACCATGTCTTCAAAACCAGTTGATTCTGATTTACAATTCCTTAAAACTACATCTGCAAGTGTTTCACTTGACGGGGAAAGTGCTCCTTTTGGACCAATCGGCGAAATCAAATCTGCAAAGTTTTGTGGTACATATGCAACAAAACCAATAGAGAAAACTTTCTATGATAAAGATCTAAATGCACAGGATGCTGTATTACATCTGTATAATTCTGGTATAGACATCTCAAAAATTCAAAAATGTTTTAGCATTGGAATGCTTGGACAAAAAAGAAAACTAGTTCCTACAAAATGGAGCATTACTGCAACTGATGATATTATATCAAAATCACTCACTGAAGAAATTTTGAATTATTCTTTGATTGATTCGTATCAAGTTTTTAGATATGAGCATCTTGGAAATTTGTTTTCGATAGTTTTGTTTCCACATAGATGGATTTATGAGATGATTGAAGCATGGTTTTCTAATGGTGTTTTAGGATTTGGCTCTGATTTTGAGGATGCTCGTGGAATTAATCATCCTCCAGCCATAGCTGGTGCGTATTTTGCAGCTAAATTAGGAGTAACTGAATATCTATCAAAAAATAAAATTCAAGCAGGAGTGATAATCTTACGGGAAATCAGACCTGAATATGCAATTCCTGTTGGTGTTTGGCAGGTAAGAGAAGGTATACGTGCAGCAATGAAACAAACACCAATAATTACTGATACTTTTGATGATGCTCTTGCAAATGCCTCCAAGACTACAAGTATTAGCAAATCTGAATGGCTCTCAAAAGGAAATATTATAAAATTAATTCGTCAGAAAACAATCACTGATTTTTTCTAACTCATATGTGTGCTTTTTTATTACTATCTTTATTGTAAATGGTTATTTTGGATCATTACATCCTGTTTCTAAAGTATATTTTATAATAAAAACTCATTATGAGTACTCTCAGATGTATGAAATGCAATAAAACCATTCCAAAAACTGGTAATTATGCGATTATTGTATTTTTGGTCAAAAACAAACTATCTGATCCATACTATGAACATCTCTGTTGTCCTGAGAAATTTTCCATCATTTGTTGATTCAATCTTATCTATTTATTGACCATTTTTCAATTCTAATATTATGCAAAATAAGAATTTGATAATCGGAATTGCTATCATTGCCAGTCCGATTATTTTTGCACTAGTTGTATTTCCTGATAGTTTTAGCTTAAGTTGGAATCAAGGAAGAGGTGGATATCTTTTTGCACTTGTTTTCATTGTAGCTGAATTAATTGGTCTTAAAATTATCATTTCTAAAAAAAGATTGATCGCTGTAATTCCTTTAGCTGCTATTGTAATTGCATATCTTGTTGGATTAGAATATGGTTTAAGAGATTATCTTTTGGCATCTGCTGAACAATTCAATGTACAACTAATCTATTCTTGGACATGGATGTGGGACTTTATTGTAATGTGTATTTTTGTAATTGTTGCTCTGAGCATATTCTTTGGTACACGTTGGATACGAATCGCACCTGCTGGACCAATATTTCTCGGCGGCAGTGCAATTATCCTTTCATTGGATGCATTTTTCCCTTATGATTCTCTCGGCCCATTACAATATGTTGTGCCTTATCTAGTTCAAACAAATGTCTGGTTGGTAAATGCCTTTGATCTGGGAACCGCTACAGCACGTGACAATATAATGTTCCTGAAAGGTGACTTTGGGCCAATGGTACTTCAGGTGTTTTGGCCATCAGCAGGCGTACATAGTATTATCATCTATTCTTTGGTTATGGGTGCGTTTCTACTGAAAATGAATATTCCTCGAAATAGAAAAGCTGTTTACTTTGCATTGGGAATTGCTGGTACTATTGGTGTTAATATGATTAGGATCTTTTCTTTATCTTGGTATGCTCTCAAAGTCACTACTGACGCAAAACAATGGGAGGAATTTCATTCTGTTGCCGGTGAGATTATGTTTTTGCCATGGTTGTTTGTCTTTTTACTAGTTGTAATTCTAATTGAAACAAAAAGACTAAAAAAATTAGAATCTGAAGGAAAATCTATTCCTAAAAATAATTAGTAATATTACTTTGACCGCTAATCTCTGAAAGTTCTGAAACCTTTACTCCTAATCTTCTAATTGTATTTTTTTGCTCTTCTATTGCTTCTTTTAATAACTGCAGTGCATTTTTCTGCAATTCCTCTAAACTTGATGTAGGATTTTTTAACATTCTTGATTTTGTTTTACTTGTTAAATCTGATAAAATAAACTGTATTCCTACTGACTTGAACATTTTGTTGTTTTTTTGAATTACTTCGTGTAATTCCTTGCATAGCTCACTAAGATTCTCTGCCAAAAAATCATAATCTTTTGAATCTTTTTTCAAAGTGGTAAGTTTGCTAAATTGAATACTTGGTTCTCTTTCTTTTACTGGCTCATTATCTATTCCCCTAACGGCATTGAATATGTAAGTTCCATGTTTTCTTCCAAATTCTTTATTCAAAGTAAATATGTCTAATTTTTTAAGATCTTTGATTGTTGTAAAATTCATTTGTGTGAACTGCTCTTCTGTTTTTTCCCCAATACCTGGTATCGCTCTTATTTTTAATTGTTCTAAAAATTCTTCAATTCTTTCTGACGCAACAACTGTTAATCCGTCAGGTTTTCTAAAATCTGATGCAATTTTTGCAATTAATTTATTTGATGATACTCCTATGGAACAACTAAGTTTTACTTTATCTCTGACAGAGTTTTTAATTTGTTGTGCTAGATGACTTGCTTTGTCAAAATTTCCCTCTGCTCTTTTTGTGGCATCTAAATATGCCTCATCTTTTCCTACATATTCAAAAATATCTGCACTTTCTTTAATTATATTCATAGCTTTCTCAGACATTTCTGAATAATACTCAAAATCAACTGGAAGGAAAACAGCATCTTTTCTTTCATCCAGTCTTTTTTTTGCAAAACTGATTGGCATTCCTGATTTTACTCCAAATTTTCTAGCTATGTAATTCGCAGTTGCAATTGCACCACTATCCCCTCCTCTATCTGAAAAAACACAAACACATACTGGTTTTGTTTTTAATTCCGGGGCACGTATCTCTTCACACTGAGCAAAGAAATAATCAAAATCTATGTGGAAAACTACTCTAGCTCCCAATGTTTTGAATTCTATCTTTGATTATTACTATATTGTGTATTCATCTAAATACTGAGTATTTTTAATCATCTTGTGGCTTATCCTGTATCTTCTGATGATAACGGTATCAACATAAAGCCAGAATTGATGGAAAAAGAAAAACTCTATCATTATGTGTTTAAAAATAAAGTTCTTCTCCTATTCAAAGATTCACAAGATTTCCTAAATTGTTATGAAATTGAAGAAGAAGATCTAGTAAATCAAGTAAAGAACAGCAAAAATGATGATGAAGTTGAAAAAATCTTTGAAGAATACATAAAACGTGAGGGCCTCAAAAACTAAATAAAAGCCAAAGAAGCTTTTGTTGTTAAAGGAATAATGAATTGAGCGATCCAAAAAAATCTAAAGATGCAGAAGACATTTTGTCTGAATTTCATGATGCTCAAACTTCTCCTGAATCTGAACCACAGTTACCATCTCCTGAATCTGAACCACAGTTACCTTCGCCTAATAGTTCTTCAACTGAAACCAGACATGATCCTGAAGACCGAGACGTAATTTTTATCGGTACTAAACCAATTATGACATATGTTTCAGCTACATTAACACAGCTTTCAACAAGACATACTGTCACAATTAAGGCTAGAGGTAAACGAATTACTCAGGCAGTTGACGTATCTCAAATGATTGTTAAAAGAATGAATACTGTTGGATATGTTATTAGTGACGTTCGAATTTTATCTGATTCCCTTACCTCTCAAGATGGAAAAACACGTAATGTATCTACAATAGAAATTGACATTACAAAAAATTAATTC